>NZ_LKBW01000113.1 GCF_002699855.1 Pseudomonas amygdali
TAACGGCCTGAGTCCTGTGGAATTCAGGATGCAGGCCGCCAAGGCAGCGTAAGTGGATAATTGTCCAACCTTCGGGGGGCATACCAGAGCATGGGAACGAAATGACCCGAAAGACTATCGTGCCCATGCTCTGCGTGGGCATGCCGTTCTGAACGCTCCGGGTCCGATCCTGACGGTGCAGCGCGGCACAGATCTGTGACGCAGAGCGTCACTCAAGGCATTCCCACGCTGGAGCGTGCGGAACGATAGGTGTCCGCAAGATCACCATCGTGCCCATGCTCGGCGTGGGCATGCCGTTCTGGACGCTCCGCGTCCGATCCTGACCTCACTGGAGCATTTGGAACGATAGGCGTCCGCAAGATCACCATCGTGCCCATGCTCCGCGTGGGCATGCCGTTCTGGACGCTCTGCGTCCTCCTGACTGCGTTGTGCGTCAGGAACGTCGAGGTGTGAGAAGCGAAGATTCGCGTCCAACAAAAAGCCCGCATCGCTGCGGGCTTTTTTGTTGGGCCAACCCTAGAAGCGGAACACATCAAGATCGGTACGTATGGGCGAGGCCATTGGAATTCTTGGTTTGTCAGGCTCTTTGGCCTTGGCGACCGGGGGCTTTTTCGGTTCTTCGATCGGCTGCCAGGAAATCGGCTTGATCGCAGTACTGACCTGATCGGCCAGGCGTTGCAACAGCATGCCCTGGGCCTTGACCTGGTCGGCGGAGCTGCCGGCATGGACCTGTTCAAGGTGCACCAGTCGGCTGTCACGAACATGACCTTTACGGTCCAGAAGACGCCATTGCGCATCCAGAACGGCAGGCTGTTTGGCACCGGAGTCCAGACGGGTGATCGACAGTACGACCTGAACGTCCGGTGTGAAGTTGGCAACCGCAGGCGCCATGACGACACGCTGGCTGTCCAACTTCCAGGCCAGCTGACGCAAGAGCAACTGGTCGATATCCGAAGACAGATTGCCCGCCCAGCGCCCGTCTGGCGATGCGGTCAAAGTGCCGTCAGGCTGGCGTTGCAGCAGGGTTTCGCGTTGCAGATAGTCGGCCACCGAAACAGGACCCAGCAATACTGCCAGACCACTACTCTGTTTCGGCTGACCAGGCTCACCGCTATCGAGCTGATAAAGCGCGGTCGGCTGGCGCACACTGCAACCAGCCAGACCCAAAACGCCAGTCATCAGCAAGATCAGGGGAAGGCGTAGAAAATTCATCATCCCATCCAGGTGGCCGCCCCGAGGCAGGCCACAGTATAAGTACTTTCAAGACCCATGCAGGCACTGAGCCACGCATGCACCCCAAGACCCCATATCATCCGTGAATATGCATCATGACTCCAGCGATTATGCATCGTACTTCATGGCAAAACGAAGAACGCTGGTGCAAGATCAATGTTTTTAGCTATTTTCCACCAATAACGCGTCTACGCGCTGGAAGCCTCTTGGCAATTTATTGCCACGTCGGCCCCGCTCCCCCTTGTAATGTTCAAGGTCTTCAGGTTTAAGCGACAGCGTTCGCTTGCCCGCCTGGAGTACCAGCGTCGCGCCCTGCGCAATCACCGCCAGATCGGTCACATATTCTTCTCGGCTGGCTACCCGCTCACCCGGAATACCGATGATCTTGTTGCCTTTGCCTTTGCCCAACTGCGGCAAATCGCTGATCTTGAACACCAGCAGGCGGCCTTCGGTGGTCACCGCTGCCAGCCAGTTCTGTTCACGGTCGGGCACCGGCCGAGGCAAGATGACTTTTGCCCAGTTCGGCAAGCTCAGCAACGCCTTGCCCGCCTTGTTCTTGGCCTGCAGGTCTTCGCCTTTGACGATAAACCCATAACCGGCATCCGAAGCGATCACATACAGCGCGTCATCTTCGGGCATCAATACGCACTCGAACGTCGCACCCGGTGGCGGTTGCAGTTTACCGGTCAACGGCTCGCCCTGGCCTCGTGCAGATGGCAGGGTGTGTGCTGCCACCGAATAGCTGCGCCCGGTCGAGTCGATGAACACGGCGAACTGATTTGAGCGGCCGATGGACGACGTCTTGAAACCATCCCCTGCTTTGTAGGAAAGCCCGGTGGCATCAATATCGTGGCCTTTGGCGCAACGCACCCAGCCTTTTTCCGAAAGCACGACAGTTACCGGCTCGGTGGGCATCAATTCGTTTTCAGACAGCGCCTTGGCTTCGGCACGGGCAACAATCGGCGAACGACGGTCGTCACCATAGGTTTCAGCGTCGGCGATCAGTTCGGCACGGACCAGCTTGCGCAGTTTGGACTCACTGCCCAGCAGCGCCAGAAGCTTGGCCTGCTCTTTGCGCAGGGCATCCTGCTCGCTGCGCAGCTTCATCTCTTCCAGACGCGCCAACTGACGCAGACGGGTATCGAGGATGTAGTCCGCCTGGATTTCCGACAGGCCAAAGCGTGCAATCAGTTCCGCCTTGGGATGTTCGGCGGTGCGGATGATGTGGATCACTTCATCCAGGTTCAGGTAAGCCGTGAGCAGACCGTCCAACAGGTGCAGACGATGCTCGACCTTGTCCAGACGAAACTGCAGACGACGACGCACAGTACCGATGCGGAACGTCAGCCATTCGCCGAGCAGTGTCTTGAGATTCTTGAGCTGCGGCTTGCCATCCAGACCGATGATGTTGATGTTCACCCGATAGCTGGACTCCAGTTCGGTGGTCGCGAACAAATGCTGCATCAGCTCGTCCAGCTCAACCCGGTTGGAGCGCGGAATGATCACGATACGACAAGGGTTTTCGTGGTCAGACTCGTCACGCAGGTCGGCAACCATCGGCAGCTTCTTGGCCTGCATCTGCGCGGCGATCTGCTCCAGCACCTTGGCACCGGATACCTGATGCGGCAGTGAAGTCACGACAATGTCGCCATCTTCAATGCGGTACACGGCCCGCATGCGCACCGAACCGCGCCCGGTCTCGTAGATTTTCAGCAGGTCGGCACGCGGCGTGATGATTTCCGCTTCGGTCGGATAGTCCGGCCCCAGAATGTGCTCGCACAGTTCCGGAACCGTGGCCTTGGGGTCGTCCAGCAGATGAACGCAGGCGCTGGCGACTTCGCGCAGGTTATGTGGCGGCACGTCGGTGGCCATACCGACGGCAATGCCGGTGGTGCCATTGAGCAGGATGTTCGGCAAACGCGCCGGCAGCACGGCCGGTTCGTCCAGTGTGCCGTCAAAGTTCGGCACCCAGTCAGCCGTGCCCTGGCCCAGTTCGCTGAGCAGGACTTCGGAATAGCGCGATAGGCGCGCTTCGGTGTAACGCATGGCCGCGAAGGACTTGGGATCATCCGGCGCACCCCAGTTACCCTGCCCGTCCACCAGCGTGTAGCGGTAGCTGAACGGCTGGGCCATCAGCACCATCGCTTCGTAGCAGGCCGAGTCGCCGTGCGGGTGGAATTTGCCGAGTACGTCGCCGACGGTACGCGCCGATTTCTTGTGCTTGGCGTCAGCCCCAAGGCCCAGTTCGCTCATCGCGTAGATGATGCGCCGCTGAACAGGCTTCAGGCCGTCCCCGATATGCGGCAAGGCACGGTCCATGATCACGTACATGGAGTAGTTGAGGTAGGCCTGTTCGGTGAAGTCAGCCAGTGATCGGCGTTCTACACCATCCAGGCTGAGGTCAAGGGAGTCGCTCATGCGGGCCTCATTATTTCGTTGACTGGCGCAGCAGCAAGTTGCCGCCACGCTGTGTGAATTCAAGTTGTTTCATGGCGCTCATGCCAAGCAGCACCTGCTCACCGTCCAGACCGGGTGCCACCAGAGCACGCACATTGGTCAGGACAATATCGCCCAGTTGCAAGCGGTCTAGCGTGGTCCGAAAACCCTGGCTGTTGCCATTGGCCGTGCTGACTGTGACCGCAAAGCCGCGTTTCAGGCCCAGGCTGTCAGCCATATCACCGGGTACAGCCACGTCGGTCGCCCCGGTGTCGATCATGAACTCTACCGTCCGGCCGTTTATCTGGCCGGTACTGACAAAGTGCCCCTGACGATTACCCGCCAGTTGCACTTCGATGTATCCGTCACCGTGTTGCGAAGCAACCACCGTATTAGGGTTCTGCTGCTTGTCTTCCCAACTGCCGAAAAAGCGCGTCGCCAGAAACAGGCCAGCAGCCCAGGCCACGATCATTAATATCTTGCCAGCGCGCTTGCCGGGTTGCGGTTGATTCGCGGGCTGGCTCACTGACCGGCGCTCCAGCCCGCTTCAGGCGCAGCGAACCGCCAGACAATCGGGCGTTTTTCACCATCGGCGCGCGCACCGAAGTTATTGTCGATGCCGATCCACGCGCCCTTCTCGTCCACGACCAGCGCCTCGGTCAGGCCGTAGGGCTGATCATAGCGACGCGAAGGCACCATCGCTTCCTTGGCGAACGACCAGCAACGTTCGATCTGCCCGGTCTCAAGCCCACGCCGACAGATGCGATAGGCCGCACGTTCGAGCGTGAACAGCTTGCCGTTGTAGAGCGACAGATCGGAAAAGTCCGTAGACACGGTCTTGTGCCCCTGTTCTGCGGGCAGCAGGTCTTTACCATCTTCGGACAGCAGCACGCAGCTTTGCCCGCAGCTCCATTGTTCCTTGTCGCGCTGCACAACCAGCAGCCCGCGCTTCTCGCGCTCGGCGGCCAGCCAGATGCGGTCGCCAGAGGCGTTCACGGCAATCCCTTCGAAAATCGCATTGAAGTGTTGCAACATGCCCTGGCCGCGCGCCTGTTCTATCAGTGCCTGCGGCAAGTCCAGCCAGAACGGTGCACCACTGACCGGAACCTTGAGCACCGTGCCATAGGCCTCGCTGACCAGATAACGGTTACCGGCTGCATCACAACTCACGCCTTCGAAATCCAGATCACCACCACGCACCAACGCGGAAAGGCCTGCCAGCGAACGCAGCTTGAGCGGCAGATAGCTGTGCGGCGCAGGTGCGTCAATGCGGTGTGCTTCTGCCTTCCAGGTATTTTGCGACACATCAAGGCTGTACAGCACATTGTCGTCACGGTCGGAAACGGTCCACAGCTGGCCATTGCACATGGCCAGACCCGACAGATTGCCGCCGACCATGTCGTCTACCGGGTGCTCGGATTGCAGTTTCAGGACCTCAAGCGGCGCGGCGAAAACCGGCGCGGCAACCAGGGTCAGGGCGGCGAGCCAGGCTCGTATCAAGTCAGGACCTCGGCGAGGTTGCCCTTCGATTCAAGCCAGGACTTGCGATCACCTGCACGTTTCTTCGCCAGCAACATGTCCATCATTTCCGACGTAGCAGCGAAATCATCCAGCGTGAGCTGCACCAGACGCCGTGTGTTCGGGTCCATGGTGGTTTCGCGCAATTGCGGCGGGTTCATTTCACCCAGGCCCTTGAATCGGGTGACCTGTGGTTTGCCCCGTTTCTTTTCAGCCACCAGACGGTCAAGAATTCCGTCGCGCTCGCTTTCGTCCAGCGCGTAGTAGATTTCCTTGCCAAGGTCGATCCGGTACAGCGGCGGCATGGCCACATACACATGCCCGGCGTCGACCAGCGGGCGGAAGTGCTGGACGAACAACGCACACAGCAAGGTGGCGATGTGCAAACCATCCGAGTCGGCGTCGGCGAGAATACAGATTTTGCCGTAACGCAACTGGCTGATGTCCGCCGCGCCCGGATCAACCCCGATGGCAACCGCGATGTTGTGCACTTCCTGGCTGGCGAGCACTTCGCCGCCGTCCACTTCCCAGGTATTCAGAATCTTGCCGCGCAGGGGCAGGATGGCCTGGAATTCCTTGTCCCGCGCCTGCTTGGCCGAACCACCGGCGGAATCACCTTCGACCAGAAACAGCTCGGAGCGCGCCGGATCCTGTCCGGCACAGTCAGCCAGCTTGCCCGGCAACGCGGGGCCTTGGGTAATGCGCTTGCGTTCAACCTTCTTGCTGGCCTTGAGGCGCCGACCGGCGTTGTTGATCGCCAGGTCAGCCAGTTGCAGGCCCAGCTCCGAGTGGGTATTGAGCCACAGACTGAACGCGTCCTTGACCACGCCGGAAACGAACGCCGCCGCCTCACGGGACGACAGACGTTCCTTGGTCTGCCCGGAGAACTGCGGCTCCTGCATTTTCATCGACAGGACGAAGGCAATTCGCTCCCAGACATCTTCCGGTGCCAGCTTGACGCCACGCGGCAACAGGTTGCGGAACTCGCAGAACTCGCGCATCGCATCCAGCAAGCCCTGGCGCAAGCCGTTCACATGGGTGCCACCCTGCGCGGTAGGGATCAGGTTGACGTAGCTTTCCTGAACGCTGTCGCCACCTTCGGGCAGCCAGAGCAACGCCCAGTCGACCGCTTCCTTGTTACCGGCGAAGCTGCCGCAGAACGGTTCGTCCGGCAGTCGCAGGAAGTCGCTGACCGAATCCTGTAGATACGAGCGCAAGCCGTCTTCGTAATGCCACTCGACTTTTTCGTTAGTGGACTTGTCTTCAAAGCTGACCAGCAGGCCCGGGCACAGAACCGCCTTGGCCTTGAGTACGTGCTTGAGACGACTGACGGAGAACTTCGGGGTATCGAAATACTTCGGATCGGGCGCGAAATAGACGCTGGTCCCGGTGTTGCGCTTGCCGACAGTGCCGATAACCGCCAGCTCTGTGGCCTTGTAGCCGTCGGCGAAGGTCATTTCATATTCGTTGCCATCGCGCTTGACCCGCACCCGAACCTGAGTGGAAAGCGCGTTGACCACGGAAATCCCTACGCCGTGCAGGCCGCCGGAGAACTGGTAGTTCTTGTTGGAGAACTTGCCACCCGCATGCAGCTTGGTGAGGATCAGCTCGACGCCGGACACACCTTCTTCCGGGTGAATGTCCACCGGCATGCCGCGGCCGTCGTCGGACACCTCAAGCGAGTTGTCGGCATGAAGGATGACCTGTACCGAGCGCGCGTGACCAGCCAGAGCTTCGTCGACACTGTTGTCGATGACTTCCTGAGCCAGGTGGTTGGGCCGCGAGGTGTCGGTGTACATGCCCGGACGTTTGCGAACCGGATCGAGGCCCGAGAGGACTTCGATGGCGTCTGCGTTATAAGAGCTAGCGCTGGGATTGGCCATGGGTTCTCGTTATCAATCTTTCATGGAATTTCGGGGGTTCAATGTTCTTGCATTCAGTAGGCCGGGCATCGATCGCCTATAGCGCCGACAGGTCGATCTTCTGCAACAGATCGGGGGCAAACCCGGCAAAGCTCAACAACGCTGGCATTTGCTCGGCAAAACCCTGAAAACTGTGGTCGCCGCCCGCCTGAATGCGCAAGGCACAGGCCCGGTAAAACTTCTCGGCGCGACGATAATCAAGGGTCTCGTCACCGGTCTGCAACCACACCTGAAACTGCTGCGGGTCCTGGGGAGCAGGAACCTCCAGCTCGGCCAGTGCCTGAATATGGTCTTCGGTCAACTGCCACTGCTCGCCGGTGTACAGGTTCTGCTGCACGCCGAGAAACCCGTCAAACAGCTGATGCGGGTTGACTGCCGGGTTGATCAGCACCGCCTTGAGGCCATGCTGCTGCGCCAAATGAGTCGCATAGTAGCCGCCGAGCGAGCTGCCGACCAGTAATGGCCGTCCCAGCTCCTTTATAGCGGTTTCAAGCTGCCCCATAGCCTGACGCGGATGGTGATGCAGTTCAGGGACTTGCAGACGATCAGCCAGACCCAATGACTTCATCAGCGCGGCCGACTGACAGGCCTTTCTCGACAGGGCCGAGCTGTTCAAGCCATGGATGTATAGCAGTGAAGGTGTGTCGCTCGTCACGCTGTCGCTCCCGAGTGCAAGGCAAAGCCGTGTAGTTTACAGGGACTTACGCTACAACACCTCACTGGAAACGTGTCCGCCCGCTCATTCAGTAGCCGGTGCCGCCGTAATCGACTTCGAACTCCATGCCGACCACTCGGGAAACAGCGGTTTCCAGCCGTCCGTCGTCATGCAGTCGCAGCCAGCGATAGCCCGGTGCCGTGGTGTCCACCTTGAAATCGGCACTGCCCGGCGCGAACTGAATGCAGGTCGAGGGCGACGCCAGCAGGCGCACGCCGTTACGCATCTGGTCGAACTCCTGATGTACATGCCCCCACAATACGGCCCGAACCTGCGGGAATCGATCCAGCACCGCAAACAACGCGTCAGCATTGCGCAGACCGATGGGTGCCATCCATTCACAGCCGATGGCCACCGGGTGGTGATGCAGGCAAACCAGATGATGCCGGTCAGGCGCTTCGCTCAGGGACTGCTCCAGCAACAGCAATTGCCCAGCGGCCAGAAAACCTGGCACCGAACCGGGCACTGCCGAATCCAGCAGTGTCACCCGCCACCGGCCGATGTTGATGATCGGCTCAAGCAGCCCTTCAGCCTGTGCGACATGCTCCATCTGCGGCAATTCATCATGATTACCGGCAAACCAGCGCGCGGGCGCGGCGATCTGCGTACTTATCCGGCGAAACGCTTCGTAAGACTCGACACTGCCATCCTGGGAGATATCCCCGCTTGCAACCACAAGATCAACCTGCGGCTGCTCGGCGAGGACCAGATCAACGACTTTTTCCAGACTGTCGCGGGTACTCATACCCAACAACGCCCCGTCCGTCTCGGCGAACAGGTGGCTGTCGGATATCTGCACCAGCAAAACTGACGATGAAGGGGCTGCGCTTGGCAAGACCGTCTCCCAGAGAGGATTCAGCGCGATTATGTGACGTGGCAGCGGGCGGGTAAACCGGGAATGTGAGCGCAGACGAGCATTTGGTCACATTTGCTGATTTGCTCGGTGCTTGAGCACAATTAAAGCAATAAGTCCGGCAGACACCATGCCCGCCAGTCCCGCACCCAAGAGATAGCTCAGCACCCGCTCATAAGGCATTCCAGGCCAGAGATATCCCGCCAACAAAAGCTCCAGGACAACGCCAAGAATCATTCCTGCCAGCCAGTCCAGCCAGATGAACGATCCACGGCATGAGCCTCAAAGACAGAATACCGATGACCACTCCGGTAATGGCCGTATATAGGAAGTGTTCCCAACGCAGAGCGCTGCCTGTCAGGGTTATCAACCCGAGATAGCTGAAAAGGCTGAGGGTGATTCCCGAGAAGCACGCTAACAGACATCGTGGGGTGCCCAAGTCACTCATTCGTTATACCTGCAAATAAATTCAGGTCGAATGTAAGGCATGTGGTTTCAAATCCAAGGTGCCGGGGGATTTTCAGAAACCACCTACAAGACTGGAGCCTGCCCGCTGTCAGCTGCCGTCACTTATCGGTCAATCCGGTGTGGGATAAATACAGGGCGAAGCCAAGGAGCAGTAGTGCGATAACAATTGAAGAGGCGTTAACGCACTGCCTCAAACTCATGCCCACACGCCAGGCAATGACTCAGCCACTCGCCCAGAAACAAATTGAGCTGGGCTTTTTCGTCCGGTTGATGCATGTCGGCGTTGGGATAGGGATAAATCCCGCGAAAGCGCCGCGCATGCTCGGCGCCGATGACTTCGGCCATGCGTGCGTCGTGGTATACCTGAACCTCGAGCACCGGCACCGGCAGCCATGGCAGGCTGTGCTCCTGGCGGACTTGCAGGGTGGTGGTGTACGGGCAGTCGAGCAATACTTCGACGGCCAGTACGCCCAGCATCTGGTCGCCCTGGGTGACGGCGACGCGGCGTGAGCGCTGTTCGTTGCGCATGTCGGGCAGCAGGCGCATCAGGCGCGCGTAGTTGGCCTCACACGCAGCCTGCAGTCCGGCAAGGTCGACACGGTAGCGCTCGCGCAATAGATTCACGACCATAAACCCCTTATCTCCGCACTATTCAGCGCCAGCCATTGCAAGGCGATGATCGTCGACGCGTTTTTGATTGTTCCGTCTTTCATCGCCTGCATTGCGTCATCGAATGACCAGACCGTGACCCGGATGTCTTCGCCTTCGGACTCAAGCCCGTGAATTCCGCCTGCCCCCTCACTGCTGCACTGCCCCAGGTACAAGTGAACAAACTCATTACTGCCACCTGGAGAAGGAAAGTATTTGGTGATGGGCCAAAGCGAGCGGAACACCAGTCCAGCTTCCTCCTCTGCCTCGCGATGAGCAACTTCTTCCGGCTGCTCATCCTTGTCGATCAGCCCGGCGACCAGTTCGATCAGCCACGGGTTGCTGGTCTTTTCCATGGCACCCACACGAAACTGCTCGATGAGCACCACTTCGTCACGCTTGGCATCGTAAGGCAGTACGCAAACCGCATCGTGGCGAACGAAAAGCTCGCGGCTGATTTCCTTGCTCATGCCACCGTCGAACAGTTCGTGGCGCACATGCAGCTTGTCCAGCCTATAGAAGCCCTTGAAGCAGTTTTCACGCTGTATGGTTTCAAAAGCGCTTGGTGCAGATCGTGTGGTCTGGGTCATGGGTTTCTCGCTTGCCGCCGTTTTTGACATCGGGCCATCCTAACGCGCATCGACGTTAAGATGCAGCCCCCTTGAAGATGCAGGGTAGACGGCCGGGACTTAAAACAATTCTAATCTGCCATGATCGAACCGAAGACGTTGTTTACAGTCCAACCAGCCTGCATACGCACAACGCAACCGCCTTTACTGACACTGCCAAGGATCAACATGTCGTTATTGAGGATCACTTCACTGGCTTGCCTGGCCCTGTTGCTCGGCGCCTGCCAAAGCCTCTTCACGCCCAACATGCGCACACCGCTGCAAGTCCAGCGCGATGCCTCCGAGCTGATCAAGCCAGGCTGCACCACGGCGGACTGCCCGCTGGTGAACATCGATACCGTGCATTTTCCCGATGAGCCGCGATTGGACGCCATCGTCCAGAAGACCTTGCTGCAACTGACCGTTGCCGACAGCAGCGCCTCGCCGCCTGCGTCCATCAAAGCCTATCAGGAGCAGTTCCTGAGCCAGGCCCAGGGCCGTAACAGCAGTTATCTGCAAGCCAAGGTACGTGAGCAGCATGACGGTATCGTGGTTGTCGAACTTTCCAGTTATCTGGATACCGGTGGTGCCCACGGCAACCCCGGCCGGGCGTTCATCAACTATTCGCGTCAGCAGCAGAAAGTCCTGACCCTGGCCGACATGATCATTCCGGGCAAGGAAAGCGAGTTCTGGCAGAAGGCCCAACTGGCCCACCAGGGTTGGCTGGTCTCGACCAAGATGAATGAAGACAGCGAGTTCATGAAGACCTGGCCGTTCAAGCGCACGCCACACATCGCGCTGACGTACGGCGCGGTGATCCTCAAGTACTCGGTGGATACCATCGCGCCGTATTCGATGGGTCACATCGAGCTGAAGGTTCCTTACCCTCAGCTCAATGGCATCCTCAAGCCGGAACTGTTCCCCGGTCGCGGTTGATCGGACCGCCGATCAACAGCTGCAGCACGCCAGCGACGATGAGCGCTGGCAGTGTTGCACCGACATCCGGGTAAAAACCGGCCAGCAGATGATAGGTGCTGAGCCCGCCCAGCCATGCCAGCAGACTCATCCAGCGCAAACCGCCCTCCGCTACCTGACCACTGCGACGACGCAGGATGAAATGGTCGACCAGCACCACGCCGAACAACGGCGCAAACACCGAGCCGATCAGCAGCAGGAAGTTCTGGTATTGGGCCAGCGGTGCCAGACAGGCGATCAGCGTGCAGATCACGCCGATGATCAATGCCAAATGCTCGACCTTGATACGTGACAGCAAAGCACTCGATACCGCTGCCGAGTGAATATCGGCGAACGCATTTTCCGTCTCATCCAGCAGAATCAGCAGCAGCGGGATACCCAGACCTGCGCCGGCCAGTGCCAGCAGCAAGGCATTGACCTCGCCGCCAGGGGCGAACGCCAACGTATAGGCAACGCCCAGCCCCATCAGCCAGAAGTTACCGATGAAAAAGCCTGCGGCCGTGCCGCCAAAGACGCTTTTCGCGCGTTGGCCGAAGCGCGAGTAGTCGGCAATGAGCGGCAGCCAGGACAGCGGCATAGCGATGGCGATGTCGAACCCCGAAGCAAACGGCAGTGAACCGTCCCCGGATGTCGCCCACAGCGCTGCCAGATCAGCCTTGGTCAGCAGGTTCCAGGTCAGCCATGAACACGCGGCCAGCAGTATCCAGATCCCCCACTTGCGCAAGAATCGGCGCACGAAGGTCAATGGTCCGCTGACCGCCAGCAGAGTGGCCAGCGCTCCAAAAAACAGCGTCCAGAGCAGCGGGCTGGTCCACAGACTGCCCTGCGAAAAAGCCCGATCGCCCAACAGACTGGCGGCGTCGCGCATGACGATGATCTCGAACGAACCCCAACCGATCAGTTGCAGCAGGTTCAACACTGCAGGCAGCGACGCGCCTTTGCTGCCCAGGCTGAGTTTGAGGGCTGCCATGGAAGACAAACCGGTGTCACTGCCGATCACGCCGACACTGGCGAGCAGTAAAACGCCCACCAGCGTGCCGAGGAAAATCGCCAGCAGCGAGCCGGACATGCCCAGCCCCGGTGCCAGCAAGGCCCCGGTTTGCAGCACCATCAAACCGATGCCGAGGGAAAACCACAGGGAGAACAGATCCCGCCCACCGAACACCCGCTGGCTGGCAGGGATGGGGGTGTCGGGAGAATAGGTGCCAGGTGTGTTCACGTTTGTGTCTCGTGTGGGGTGTTGATCGGTGATTCGGGATCGGACGCGGAGCTTCCAGAACAGCGCTACCATGCAGAGCGTGGGATCATCGCAATTATCGTGCGGCGCTCTGCGTCGCATGCCGTTCTGGACGCTCCGCGTCCTCTTGACGACGCAGAGCGTCGAGACCTGCATTCCCACGCGGGAGCGTGCGGAACGATAATCGCAACTATCGTGCGACGCTCCGAGTCGTAAAGCCCAATGCTGGAGCGTAGCGATAACCGCTAGCGGTGTTCTGTCGTGCACGTACCGCTTTCTACACCTTCTTGTACAACTGGCTGCCTTCCTGCTTGAAGCGCTCGGCCTGCTCGGCCAGGCCTTTGGCGACATCGACGTCGACTGCTTCGATCCGCTGGTTGGCGGCGTACTCGCGTACTTCCTGAGTGATTTTCATCGAGCAGAATTTCGGCCCGCACATGGAACAGAAATGCGCGACCTTGGCCGAGTCCTTGGGCAGGGTTTCGTCGTGGTAAAAGCGTGCGGTGTCCGGGTCCAGGCCAAGGTTGAACTGGTCTTCCCAGCGGAACTCGAAACGCGCCTTGCTCAAGGCGTTATCACGGATCTGCGCCCCTGGATGGCCTTTGGCAAGGTCCGCTGCGTGGGCAGCGATCTTGTAGGTGATGATCCCGGTCTTCACGTCATCCTTATTCGGCAGCCCCAGGTGCTCTTTGGGCGTGACGTAGCACAGCATGGCGCAACCGAACCAGCCAATCATCGCGGCACCGATGCCCGACGTGATGTGGTCATACCCCGGCGCAATATCGGTGGTCAGCGGGCCCAGAGTGTAAAACGGCGCTTCGTCGCAGCATTCCAGCTGCTTGTCCATGTTTTCCTTGATCAACTGCATCGGCACATGACCGGGGCCTTCGATCATGGTCTGCACGTCGTGCTTCCAGGCGATCTTGGTCAGTTCACCCAAGGTTTCCAGCTCACCGAACTGCGCCGCATCGTTGGCGTCGGCAATCGAGCCAGGACGCAAACCATCGCCCAGCGAGAAGCTGACGTCATAAGCCTTCATGATTTCGCAAATGTCTTCGAAATGGGTGTACAGGAAGTTTTCCTGATGATGCGCCAGGCACCACTTGGCGATGATTGAACCACCACGGCTGACAATCCCGGTCACACGTTTGGCGGTCAGCGGTACATAACGCAGCAACACACCGGCGTGGATGGTGAAGTAATCAACGCCCTGCTCGGCCTGCTCGATCAGTGTGTCGCGGAACAGCTCCCAGGTCAGGTCCTCGGCCGCACCGCCGACTTTTTCCAGAGCCTGATAGATCGGCACAGTGCCGATCGGCACCGGCGAGTTGCGGATGATCCATTCACGGGTTTCATGAATATGCTTGCCGGTAGACAGGTCCATGACCGTGTCAGAACCCCAGCGAATGCCCCAGGTCAGCTTGGCGACTTCTTCTTCGATGGAAGATCCCAGCGCGCTGTTACCGATGTTGCCGTTGATCTTCACCAGAAAGTTACGGCCGATAATCATCGGTTCCAGTTCGACGTGGTTGATGTTGGCCGGGATGATCGCGCGACCACGGGCGATCTCTTCGCGCACGAACTCGGCAGTGATTTCCTTCGGGATGCTCGCGCCGAAGCTGTGCCCCGCATGCTGCTGGGTCAGCAGGCCAGCGGCACGGGCTTCCTGAAGCTTCATGTTTTCGCGGATGGCAACGTATTCCATCTCGGCGGTAATGATGCCCTGACGCGCATAGTGCATCTGGCTGACGTTGGCCCCCGCCTTGGCCCGGCGCGGGTTGCGCACATGAGCAAAGCGCAGCGCAGTCAGTTCGGCGTCGCTCAGGCGTTGCTGGCCGAAGTTGGAACTCAGGCCGGGCAGACGCTCGGTGTCATTGCGCGAATCGATCCACGGCGAGCGAACATCCGCCAGGCCTTTACGCACGTCGATGATCACGTTGGGGTCGGTGTACGGGCCGGAGGTGTCATAGACCGTAACCGGCGCGTTGATTTCACCGCCGAAGTCAGTCGGTGTGACGTCCAGAGTGATTTCGCGCATCGGCACGCGGATGTCCGGGCGTGAGCCCTGAACGTAGATTTTCTGCGAACGGGTAAACGGCTGTACCGATCCGGAATCGACTTGTGCCGACTCGCTCAAATGGGCTGCGTTTTTTAGTGTTGTACTCATCACGGGCTCTCCAGACATCCGGTTGCGTATTTATTGTCGGAGTGACCTGACGTGACGGACGGGTGCACCAGTGCTGGTGCTGAGTATCGAAAGGAGACGTACGCTGTTCATTTTTTGAACAATCGACCCCGGACGATACTCAAGAGGACTCGCCGGGAGACGAGAAATCTTGTTCCCTACGCAGGCGCTAACCTGATCAGGTTCAACGGGATCCGGTTTAACCGATCTCAGCCTCATAGCAAGGCACCCCGACAAGAACGCGATCAGTCTATGCCGGGGCGCGGTCGCAATGCCAGCCTATTTGCACAGGGCTCGATAAATGGCGCAAATCGCCGATTGTTGCTAAAAGAGTCTGGCTCTACACTCGCTAACCCGGTTTCTCTTAAACCGTGATTACTTTCTTCATGAACAGGGAATGCCTCATGCTGCGCAAACTTTCGTTGGTTGTGGCCGTTTCGTTTGCGTCCAGCGGCCTGACGTGGGCAGCCGATATGCCACTGCCGACCCAGACAGGTCTGCTGAATGTCTATCAGCAGGCGGTGGACAACAATGCCGACCTTGCGGCATCCCGCGCCGATTACGATGCCCGCAAGGAAGCCGTACCGCAGGCCCGCGCCGGTTTGCTGCCGAACATTTCCGGCAGCGCACAAAGCAACAATACCCGCACCAGTATCGACCAGCCCAGAGCCGTGGCCACCCGTAGCGGTAACGTCTATCAAGCCACCCTGAGCCAGCCGATCTTCCGTGCCGACCGCTGGTTCCAGTTGCAGGCCGCCGAGGCGAGCAACGAGCAGGCGGCACTAGAGCTGTCGGCTACCGAGCAGAACCTGATCCTGCAAGCGGCACAAAGCTATTTCAGCGTGCTGCGCGCCCAGGACAATCTGGCCTCGACCAAGGCCGAGGAGGCAGCGTTCAAACGCCAGCTCGATCAGGCCAACGAGCGTTTCGATGTCGGCCTGTCGGACAAGACCGACGTGTTGCAGGCGCAGGCCAGCTACGACACCTCGCGTGCCAGCAGGATTCTCGCCAAGCGCCAGGTGGATGATGCGTTTCAAGCCCTGGTGACGCTGACCAATCGGGAATACAACTCCATCGAAGGCATCGTGCATACCTTGCCTGTGCTGGCGCCAACGCCGAACGATGCCAAGGCCTGGGTCGACACCGCAGCACAACAGAACCTCAACCTGCTGGCCAGTAACTACGCCGTCAACGCTGCCGAGGAGACCCTGCGTCAGCGCAAGGCCGGGCATGCCCCGACACTCGATGCCGTGGCGACTTATCAGCGTGGCGACAACGACGCACTGGGTTTCAGCAACCCTAACTACACCGGGCGCAATTATGGCGGCGACGTCGAGCAGCGCAGTATTGGTGTGCAGTTGAATATCCCGATCTACAGCGGTGGCCTGACCAGTTCACAGGTACGCGAAGCCTATGCGCGCCTGAGCCAGAGCGAGCAACGCCGTGAAAGCCTGCGTCGTCAGGTGGTGGAAAACACGCGTAACCTGCACCGGGCGGTGAATACCGATGTCGAGCAGGTCCAGGCCCGCAAACAGTCGATCATCTCCAACCAGAGCGCGCTGGAAGCCACCGAAATCGGTTATCAGGTGGGCACCCGCAACATCGTCGACGTGCTGGATGCGCAGCGCCAGTTGTATGCCTCGGTGCGTGACTACAACAACACGCGCTATGACTACATCCTCGACAACCTGCGCCTCAAGCAGGCAGCCGGCACACTGAGCCCGGGCGACCTGCAGGATCTGTCACGCTACCTGAAGGCTGACTACAACCCGGACAAAGACTTCCTGCCGCCGGACCTGGCGACTGCCGCGCAGAAGAACTTTGAGCGACCTGCAAAGCGCTGAGATTGCTGACCGATCTGGATGCTCTGCGCCCGACTTCAAGTCATGCAGCGCGACGCAGATTTGTGACGCGGAGCGTCACCCAAGGCATTCCCACTCTGGAGCGTGAGGAACGATAGGCGTCTGGACGAGCTCAACTATCGTGCCGACGCTCTGCGTCGGCATGCAGTTCTGGACGCTCCGCGTCCTCCGACTCAGCGCCTGCCCATCAACCGCCCGATCCCGTCGAGCAGGCGTTGCAGCGCGCCCTGATTGGCCTTCATCACAGCCAGCCCTGCATCGGCCATGCTGCGAGCCTGCTGTGGCTGGTCGAAAAGTCCCTGCACGGCGGCGGCCAGCGTGGTCGCATCGCTGACCTCTTGCAACGCACCGGCAGTGCGCAGCATGGCGGCAATCTCGAGGAAGTTGAACAGGTGCGGGCCGCTGAGCACCGGTTTGGCCAGCGCAGCAGGCTCCAGCAGGTTGTGGCCGCCGTTAGGCACCAGGCTGCCGCCCACAAAAGCGATATCTGCCAGCGCATAGAGAAACAGCAATTCGCCCATGGTATCGCCCATCAGCACCGAGACGTCCGGCGTGACAGCCTGTGCGGATGAGCGCCGAACCGTCGCAAAACCCTGCTGCTGACACAGTGCATGCACGCTGTCGAAACGCTCGGGATGACGCGGCACCAGGATCAGCAGCGCATCAGGATGGCTCGTCAATAACGTGCGATGAGCTGAAAGAACGCTTTCATCCTCGCCTGCATGGGTGCTGGCGGCGATCCATACCGGACGCTGCGTCGCCTGCCATTGCTCACGCAAGTGCGCGGCACGTTCCAGCAATTGCGGGTCGATACTCAGGTCGAACTTGATCGAACCGGTCACTGCAACGCACTCGGGACGCGCGCCCAGATCACGAAAGCGCTGCGCCTCGACTTCTGTCTGCACCGCAAACCAGGCCATTTGCGCCAGCATCGGCCGGGCAAGCTTGGCAAAACGTGCGTAGCCCCTCGCCGAGCGCTCCGAAAGCCGCGCATTGGCGAGCACCACGGGGATCCCGCGCAGGGCGCATTGGTGGATGTGGTTGGGCCACAGCTCAGTTTCCATGATGATGCCCAGCCGGGGCTGCACATGATCGAGAAAACGCCCTGCCGCCCAAGGCAAGTCATACGGCAGGTAGCAATGCTGAATGCGCGGTTCGCTGGCGAACAGCGCCTTGATTCGTTCCGAACCTGTGGGCGTCATGCAAGTCACAGTGATCGGCAGTTGGGGGTATTGCAGCAGCAGCGCGCGAATCATCGGCGCGGCCGCGATGCTTTCGCCCACTGACACCGCATGCACCCAGATACCACCGCGCTGCATGGCAGGCAGGCCGCTGGCGAACCGCTCGCCGATGCGCTGGCGATACGCCGGAGCCTTGCGCGCACGTAACCACAAGCGCAGGGCAACCAGTGGCAGGCCGAGATGAAACAGTAGGGTATAAAGGGTTCTATTCATGGGCGCGGAGTTTATCAGCCCGCCATCACAAGTCGCTAGAATGCGCAGCCTGACGAAAAGGAATGCACCATGAACGCTTATTATCTGCTGGCTATCGCCGTCTGCGCAGAAGTCATCGCCACTACTTCCATGAAAGCCGTGAAAGGGTTCAGCACTCCCCTGCCGCTGTTGCTGCTGATCACTGGTTATGCGATTGCATTCTGGATGCTGATTCTGGTGATGCGCACGATCCCGGTCGGCATCACCTACGCCATCTGGTCGGGCATGGGCATTGTCATGGTGAGCATTGCGGCGTTCTTCATCTACGGCCAGAAACTCGACCTGCCCGCGTTGTTGGGCATGGGCATGATTGTGGCTGGCGTAGCCGTCATTCAGCTGTTCTCGAAAACCGCCGGGCATTGAAAAGCCGATCCTTTATAATGCTCGTACTTTTTGCTCACTGAGGTGCTCATGCCATCGGTTATTTCCACTGACGTGCTGATTGTCGGGGCTGGCGTAGCCGGTCTATGGCTCAACGCCCGGTTGCGTCGTCAAGGGTTCTCGACAGTGCTGGTAGAAAGCGCCAGCCTGGGTGGCGGGCAAAGCCTCAAGTCTCAGGGGATCATCCACGGCGGTGCCAAGTACGCGCTGCACGGCGCGCTTTCCGGTGCCTCCGAGGCCATCGCCGATATGCCGCGCCGCTGGCGTGAAGCTCTCGATGGCAAAGGCGAGCTGGACCTGTCCGGTGTACGCCTGCTGTCCGAGGCCCACTACTTGTGGTCGCCAGGCACCATCGCCGGCAATCTCACCAGCTTCTTCGCCAGCAAGGCGGTGCGCGGCCGTGTGGATCAGGTCAAGGGCGAGCAATTACCGCCCGCACTGCAAAACCCCAAATTCAAGGGCAAGGTCTATCGTCTCGCGGAACTGGTGGTCGATGTGCCGAGCCTGATCGAGCGACTCGCCGAGCTGGCCGGTGACAGCCTGCTGGCCGGTCAGAATGTTGAGCCGCTGTACGAGGGCGATGAGCTGGTCGGGCTGCGCGTCGATGGGCGCGATATTCATGCCCAGCGCATCGTACTCAGTGCTGGCGGTGGCAACGCCGACCTGCTCAATGCACTTGGCGTATCGCAACCGCAGATGCAGCGCCGCCCGTTGCACATGGTGCTGGTCAAGGGGCCGACCCTGAAACCGCTGTTCGCCCACTGCCTGGGTGGCGGTCCCAAGCCGCGCATCACGGTTACCACCCACCCTGCGGCTGACGGCCAGTGCGTGTGGTACCTGGGTGGCGATCTGGCTGAGGCCGAGGGCGTGGCGCGCGAGCCTGACGCGCAGATCGCCGTCGCTCGCAAGGAGCTTGAAGCCCTGCTGCCGTGGGTCGACCTGAGTCAGGCACAATGGGCGACCCTGCGCGTGGACCGCGCCGAGCCTGCCCAGTCGGGGCTGGTGCGGCCAGACAACGCCTTTCTCGACAGCCAGCGTCGCCTGATGGTTGGCTGGCCGACCAAACTGGCACTGGCTCCGGACTTCGCTGACCGGGTTCTGTCGCAGCTTTCGAGAGATGGCATCCATCCGACACCGCAGTCACCACTGGTTGATGTACCAAGGCCACCGATGGCCATACCTGTCTGGGATGAGCTGCTGCCATGAGCCTGAAAACCCTGCACGACCTGCATCGCCCGCTCGGCAATAGCGGCCTGAGCGTATCGCCCCTTGGCTTGGGCACCGTCAAACTGGGCCGCGACCAAGGCGTCAAATACCCCAGCGGCTTCAAGATTCCCGATGACCAGCAGGCGCAGATGCTGCTGCGCATGGCTCGCGACATGGGCATCAACCTGATCGACACTGCACCCGCCTATGGCACCAGCGAAGAGCGCCTGGGACCGCTGCTGCGCGGTCAGCGCCAGGACTGGGTGATTGTCAGCAAGGTCGGCGAAGAATTCGACAACGGTCAGTCGAGCCATGACTTCAGCGCTGAGCACACCCGCAAATCGGTCGAGCGCAGCCTGAAACGACTTGAAACCGATTTTCTCGATCTGGTGCTGGTGCATTCGGACGGCAACGACCTGGCGATCCTCAACGAGGCCGAGGTGTATCAGACCCTCTCCGACCTCAAGCGCGAAGGCAAGATTCGCGGCTTCGGCTTTTCCGGCAAGACGGTCGAAGGCGGCCTGTTGGCATTGCGCGAGGGGGATTGTGCGATGGTCACCTACAACCTCAACGAGCAAGGCGAGAAACCGGTGCTGGATTACGCTGCCGCCCACGGCAAAGGCATCCTGGTGAAGAAAGCGCTGGCCAGCGGTCATGTCTGTCTGACGCCGGGCACAGACCCGGTGCAGGCCAGTTTTCAGCTACTGTTTAAACATCCGGCGGTAGCCAGTGCTATTGTCGGCACCATCAATCCGTTGCACCTGGCGCACAACGTTGCAACTGCCGCTGCCGTGATTTGCCGTCAGGCCTGATTGAGGCGGCCGACCCCAACGCAAGAAGGAGCCGTTATGCCGCGAACACTGATCCGCAAGAACCCCAGCAACTTCAAGACCCTGCCGCTGTTCGTCGAGGCCACGCCGGAAGGCCTGAGCTACCAGAGCATCGGCATGCCGATGAACTTCGCGCAGACCTTGCAGCGGCGGCGCAAGATCGACGTGCCAGACACCGAACGTTTCTCCACCGAGCTTGCCAATCTGGGGGTGTCCGTTCGCCTTACCGTCAGCTGGCAGAATCGCGATTACTGGGTGCTGGTTCGCCAGCGTCGCCAGGACCGTGGCGACGTCGTACTCAAGCTGATCTCGGGTTATGTGCCGGCCCACGAACTGACCCTGCCACTGCATACCGCCATTCAGGAAGTGGCCGAAGAGTGCATGATCGAAACGCCTCAGGGCTGGCTGAGTGGACTGTTCAAAGAGACCTGGCTGCCTGCGCCATATGCCGCTGCGCTGCATTATCGCGAGGCCATGCCCTTTCGTCTGAGCCCGCTCTCCGGCGCAGCGCGGCCGGTGCGAAGCGGCAGCCTGACACTGCTGGAACGCCCACGGGCTTATGTGCATTTACCCACCGCATCCTTGCAGCTGATTTACGACATGCGCCTGGAAATCCCCAAGGAAGCGCGCCCGGTCAGCCTTTTCCATGTTGATGAAGTGCTTGAAAACGATCAACTGGTCGCCCGCCTCAACCGCAGCAAACCCGACCTGTACCTGATGCCGCTGGAAAATGGAGTGCCGCTGCCCGAGCTGTACACGCTCAAGCGCGACAAACTGATCCCGGCTGGCACCCGAGGGCTGTACCTGGCCGAAAGTTTCGCCGCGCAGGATGGCTGGATCGTGCGTGAGGAACGAATTCGCTGGAAAGACTGGCTACGCCAGCAGGGCATGGCCCCACCGGCGAAGAAGTCAGGACTGAAACGCCTGACCGGAAAAGCCCGTGAGCTGCTGCACGCCATGAGCGGCAAGCTATGAGCCTCAAGCCTTTTGATTTGCCTTGGCTTACGGCTTGCAGCTAAAAACTATCCCTGCCCGCGGATCTTCTCGACAATTGCTGTAGTCGAGCTGTTTTCCACCAGCCCCAACACACGCACATCGCCACCGTACGCCTGGACGATATCGGCACCGACCACCTGATCAACGCCGTAATCACCACCCTTTACCAGTACGTCCGGTTTGACGTGACTCAGCAGATTTTCAGGGGTGCCTTCAGGGAAGCTGATCACCCAGTCCACTGCACCCAACCCTGCCAGCACGGCCATACGCCGGTCGACACTGTTGATCGGACGGCCCGGCCCTTTCAGGCGGCTGACAGACGCATCATCGTTGACGGCAACGATCAGACGATCACCCTGCGCGCGCGCCTGCTCCAGGTAGGTCACATGACCCGCGTGGAGGATGTCGAAGCAGCCATTGGTGAAGACGATTTTCTCTTTGTGCGCGCGCGCATCATCGACCGCCAGCAATAGTTGCTCCAGCCCCAGCACGCCGCGCTCGGAACCTTCTTCACGCTGAATGGCGCGGCGCAGTTCCGGGGCGCTGATGGCTGCTGTACCCAGCTTGCCGACCACAATGCCTGCTGCCAGATTGGCCAGCGCCACCGCATGCGGCAGTTCCTCGCCCGCAGCAATCGCTGCTGCGAGAGTGGAAATTACCGTGTCACCGGCGCCGGTCACATCGAACACTTCGCGAGCGCGGGCTGGCAGATGCAGCGCCTGCTGATCAGGACGCAGCAGGGTCATGCCATGTTCACCACGGGTCACCAGCAGAGCGCCCAGGTCAAGCTCCTGCATCAGCTGCGCGCCTTTGGTGACCAGCTGTGCCTCGTCTACACAATGCCCTACGATCGCTTCGAATTCGCTGAGGTTCGGCGTAATCAGGCTGGCACCGCGATAAATCGTGAAATCCTTGCCCTTGGGATCAGCCAACACCGGGATTCCGCGTTTACGGGCAGCCTGAATCAGTGCCTGATGGTTTCTCAGCGCGCCCTTGCCGTAATCTGACAGGACCAGCACCTTGATGCCATCCAGCAGGCTGTAGACCTCTGCACTCAGTGCCAGCGGGTCAGTATTGAACGCCTCTTCGAAGTCGATACGCAGTAGCTGCTGATGGCGACTGATAACGCGCAGCTTGACGATAGTGGGCTGATTGGCAATGCGCTGAAAACGCGCCAGCACACCCGCTGCTTTCAGGCTGTTGGCCAGACTTTCTGCGGCCTCGTCGTTACCCGTCACACCGACCAGCGAAGCCGGTGCGCCCAGTGCAGCGATGTTCAAGGCCACGTTGGCAGCGCCGCCTGGACGGTCTTCGATTTGATCGACCTTGACCACAGGCACCGGCGCTTCAGGGGAAATACGCGAGGTGCCGCCATGCCAGTATCTGTCGAGCATCACATCGCCAACCACCAGGACAGGGGCCTGATCAAAGCGCGGCATGGATAACTTCATGGAACTACCCGTACTTTAAAAATAGACAGGGGCGGAATCTTAGCACAGGGGTTTATAACCGACAGGCTGTTGAATCACACCGCCCGAAGGCAGGCAGGCCGCAGGGGCCCGCCCGGTGAGAGCGAGGTCAGACTGCGCCGACAGGTGCCGGCTCGTCCAGACCCATGGCATGCAGACGGGCGTAATAGCCGTTCTGTGCCAACAGCTCGGTATGCGTGCCGCGCTCGACGATCTGCCCGGCGTCCATGACCAGAATCATGTCGGCCTTTTCGATGGTCGAAAGGCGGTGAGCGATGACTAGCGTGGTTCGGCCCTTCATGACGTGATCCAGGGCCGCCTGGATGTGGCGTTCGGACTCGGTGTCGAGCGCCGACGTAGCTTCGTCGAGGATCAGCAGCGGTGCGTTTTTAAGCAGTGCGCGAGCAATGGCCAGACGCTGCCGCTGACCACCGGACAGCAGCACGCCGTTTTCGCCCACCTGAGTATCGAACCCCTGCGGCAACTGGTCGATGAACTCTTTGGCGTAGGCATCGGCGGCGGCCGCTTCGATGTCGGCACGTGGAGCACCTGCCAGATCACCATAGGCAATGTTGTTGGCGATCGTGTCGTTGAACAGCGTGACGTTCTGGTTGACCTGGGCGATGTGCCTGCGCAGGTTGCGCAAACGGTAGTCGTTGATTTCGACGCTATCGAGCAGGATGTTGCCCATCTCGTGCCCGTAAAAACGCGGTATCAGGTTGGCCAGGGTCGATTTACCGCTGCCGGAACGGCCTACCAGCGCAATCATCTGCCCAGGCGCTGCGGAGAAACTGATGTCGTTTAACACCTGACGCTCGGTCTGCGGGTAGAAGAAGCTGAGGTTCTTCACCTCCAGGTGGCCGGCCACGCGATCACGCTCGATCGTGCCGGTGTCGACTTCTTCTTCCACGTCCAGTTGTTCGAAGATGCTCTCGGCACCGGCGACGCCTTTCTGGATCGTCGAACTGACTTCCGACAGCTGGCGAATCGGCTTGGGCAGCAGACCGGCAGCAGTGATATAGGCAACCAGATCGCCCGCGGTAGCATCGCCTCGCAGGAACAGCACCAGAAACATCAGCACCGCCATGGCGCTGTAGATCACCAGTTGCAGCATCGGCGTATAGATGGCACCGGTTTTGGTCATGCGCAGTTGTTTGCGCGTGTTGCTGTCACTGGCCTGAGCGAAGCGGTTCTGTTCGTAGGACTCGCCACCGAAGCTGCGTACCACGCGATAGCCCTGAATGGTTTCCGAGGCAACGTGCGTAACATCGCCCATCGCTACCTGAATCTTCTTGCTCTGCTTGCGGAATTTCTTGCTTGCACTGCCGACCATGACGGCAATCAGCGGCAGGATGGCGAGCATGACCAGAGTCAGCTTCCAGTTCATCATCAACAGGTAGATGAACAGGAACACCACGGTCAGCCCTTCACGAATCACCACTTTGATGGCATCGGTGGCGGCACCGGTGACCATCGTGACGTTGAACGTGATACGCGAAATCAGGTGGCCGGAGTTGGTCGTATCGAAGTAACGATTGGGCAGTACCAGCAACTTGTTGAACAGCTCCACCCGCAGGTCATGGACCAACCCGAGAGACACCTTGGCCAGGAAGTAGTTACCCAGGAAAGAGCCAAGCCCCTGCCATGCGGCGATCAGAACGATCAGCAACGGCACTGCCTGCAACAGTTGCAGCTCACGCAGATAAGGCACATTGGGGAACAGCACGGCTTCAGGGTTGGTCATGCCATCGACAAAATATTTGAGGATGCCGGCAAGCATCGGCTGGGTCGAGGCGAAGATCACGAAACCAATGATGCTGAGCAGGAAGATGCCCACATACGGACGCACATAAGACAACAGACGGAAATAGATTTTCACGCTGGAAGTCGAGGACGATTCGGAGGTTGTCATGAGAATCCGTCGTATTAAAAAGAGGCCGAATTGTATCACAGCGGTTTTCGCGGCTGCCTGCTGCGGTAACATAGGCGGCTCGTCCATTCCCTGAGGTTTCTGATTGCTGCTTGAAACCGGCAAAGCAGGCTTCTGTATGACGACCAGTAGCCCTTGGGGCGTAAAAACCGGAGTATCGATGCAAGCGCTTGACCACGCCCATTACCTTGATCTGGTTCAAGGTGCCGAAGTGCTTGAAGCCGATGGCACGGGCGACAAAGTACTACGTCTGCGTGACGGCTCCATGTTGAAATTGTTTCGACGCAAACGCCTTGTCAGCTCGGCAGCCTGGTATCCCTATGCCCAACGCTTCGCAGACAACTGTGAAACGCTGATCAAACGCGGCATTCCCTGCCCGCGCATACGCTCGGTAAGCCGCATCGCCGAAATCGAGCGCGATGCCGTGCATTATGATCCGCTGGCAGGCTTCACCCTGCGCCAGCTATTGGGCAGTGCGGTGGCCGACGACAAGCTGCGCAGGCAACTGGGAAGCTTCATTGCCCACCTGCATGAAAAGGGCATCTACTTTCGCTCGGCCCATCTGGGCAACGTTATCCTCACACCGGAAGGCACCCTCGGCCTGATCGACATTGCCGACATGAAAACCTACCGCCGCGCATTGCGTAAAAGCCTGCGCCTGCGCAACTTCAAGCACATGTTGCGCTATCAGGAAGATCGCCAGTGGCTGCTGGACAACGGCAACCCGGCCTTCCTCGATGGCTACATGAGCGCTCAGAGCCTGTGCGACACGAGCGAACTGGTCCAGGCTATTCAGTAACGCTTTCACTAAAAGAATGGCCGCTTTCGAAGCGGCCATTTTTTATCTTACTGCTGCTGCCTGAGCCGATGCGCCTGCACAATACGGCCCAGCACCATCGTTGCCGGTAACAATACCAGCACCCAAAGCTCATCCGGGTTACCGACCAGCTGGCCACCGTCAAAGTTGAGCATCAACAGCGCACAGGCCAGGTAAAGGCCCCAGGCATCACCGTTGCGCAAGGTGTTCCACAGCGTCATCGCCATCACGACCAGAAACATCACCAGCGAAGCCGCGCCGGTGTACAGCCCCAGCGACACGAAAATGTTGTGTGGATGCTGGATGGGCATACCGCCCGTTAGAGTCTGGGTGGTATAAAAATCGACACCACAACCCAGCACCCAGCCGCAGCGACGCCATTCACCGGTCATGATTTCAAACAGCTCGACGCGATAGGAGTCGCCTCTGACCATCAGCAGAGCGACCCACTGCTCATCTTTCACAAGCCAGAAGCCTATGGCAGCCACAACGCCTGTCACCACCAAGGCCACTGCTGTGCGCAGCGGAAAGCGGTAAAGCGAATACGCTGCGCAGATGGCAAACAGGAAGGCTGCGCCCACCAGCGCGGTGCGGGTCTGGACGACGAAAGCCGTTAACACCAGAGTAACGAGAACTGCAGACACCGCTTCAATCCAGCGCCGCTCTCTGGCCCATAGCGGCAGTGCCAGGGCAAGGCTGCAAACCAGCCATGCGCTGGTGTAGATCACATTCTCCATACGCCCCGGAAGAATGGCCACACGCTGACCGAACTCGAATTTCCCGGTTACCCAGCTGTAAATGCTGCTGAGCAGAATGTACAGGCAGATGGCCCAGAACATGCCGCGCACGAACAAACCGCCCCGGAAGAAACCGTTTTCCGTAATACCGGCCACGACAAAGACAAACAGGCTGACGTAGACAATATGCTTGTAATACTGGAACTCCTGCGCTTGCAGCGCCGGCACCAGAAAACACGCCATGAATACAGCCCAGGCTATGCCCAGCGGCTCTGCAAACACCCCGGCGCCGCGGTACTTGATCAAGAAGAACAAGCCCGGCAAGGCGGTGAATGCGTAAAACAGATTGTTGGTGATCTTGGCTGACGGGTTAAGAATGAAACTCAGCAGGAAGACAACAATCGCTACGGTGAAATACGTCTGTACTTTGTTGCTGGGGATTGTGATTCGGTCAACTGACATTATTGAGCAACCAACCTGTTACCAGACCAGCAAGCACAGCGATGATCAGCTTGACGCGATCACGACGCTTGCGACGCTGTTTGTCGAGCCGCTCCTGCGGCACCACCACATGCTCACCGAACCCGGTGTGCAATACGGCATCATTTTCCAGAATCAGAGCGTAACGGTTTTGCGACGCGAATAATTGTGAAAGTTTCTTCTCGCCACCATGCTCGGCATACGGTGCATGCTGCTGGTAATCAGCCAGGCGGCGCAGCCCGGGATTGAAGGAAAAACCCTGCCACTCCGGCTTGTGCGAGCCCAGCTTGTAAAACGGGATACCTTCGACCACTTCACGCTCGTTCAGATAAACATAGGGGCTGTGAATACGCAGATCATGATTGTAGCTGCGCAACCAGACCTGCAATGCCTGAGGATCGTGCTTGAGCAGCGTCATTGATTCTTCGATGAAGTGCGGGCGGTAGAAATCCCAGTCATCCTCGCAATGGAAAACCCAGGATGTCTCGACCAACGAATAGGCCGCATCGACAGAGCGCATCTGCCCCAGCTTGGGACTGTTGATGATGAAACGTGTATGCGGGCGCCAGTGTTCTGGAATACAGGCCTGGACCTGAGCATCACCCGAGTCTTCGGTAATCAGCACATGGCGTATGGGCGCGGTATTGAAACGGTCGAACGTTTCCAGGGTGCGCTTCAACAAGTCGAATCGACCACAACTGGTGACGACCAGCGTAATGTCGCTGTTTTCGCTGAATACCATCATTCGTTCCCAATCATTGAATATTCATAATTCCTTACCATCCCAACCGTGACCGCAGGCGATCGAGCCAGCTCATCGCCGGCATGCTGCGCAGCGGCGAATGCATTGCGTCCACGATGGCTTTTCCAAGGGCATGGAATGTAAAGCGTTCTTCGACCAAAGTCTGCCCATTACAGGATATTTCGCTGGCCAGCACGGTGTTCTCGCGCAACTTCGCCAGCTTTTCACGAAGCTGGGGAATGTCGCGATAGAGCACGATGTTGTGCATGTCGACAAAGCCCAGCGCGCGGTTTTCTTCAGCGCCCTGATCAAAGGCCAGTAGCACGCAACCGCAGGCCATGGCCTCGAAATTCTTGATCATGTACTCGCCCATGCCGACATCGGCACTGACGAAAAAGCGGATGCGGTTAAGGGTGTCGCAATACTCTTCCCCGGACTTGGTACGCGTGACGAGCAGATTCTCGACCTGCCCCAACTCATCCAGCAACGCCTTGCGGCCGCTGTAGGCCACACTGTTGGTGCTGCCCACGAACGCCAGTTCGATATCACGCTCACGCGCCTGCAATTGCAACAGGCTCTGGTCATAGCCCTTGGGCACGATCACCGCGTCGAAGCCTTCCTGGCGCAGGCGCTCGCTGACCATGAACCCCGAGCAGATCCCCCGCGCCCAAGGCAGCTTGCGATAGTGCGCACTGAACCTGCCGGTGTATTTGCAAGGAATGTAGTTCTGGTAGGCATCGTGTTCAAGGATGACCAGATTGGGAATCGTGCGGATGAACCCGACCTGACGCACTTCCTGCTTGAAGCGCAGGAAAAACACGATCCGGTCATAACGGCTGACGTCCACTTCGCGGCGGAAATAGCCACGCAGGTTGCGTTGCTCCGCGGAACTCAGCCAGCGCACATCGCATTCGCAGTGTGCCGCGATGCCGTCATAGAGACGGTCCAGAATCGCACGCTGCTCTTTCTGGACCAGAAGTAGAACTTTCATGGTTTTCCTTGCAGTACTGCGCCTTCTGAATCAGATGTCACCGCGGCGCCAGAACAACTCGTGTCGTCGCACAGCTTTGCGGAAGAATTCGTTTTCGCCTTCGGCCGGCCAGTGGCGACCGGCCAGAACGCGTTGCAACGTACGGCGCACACGGCGTTTGAACGGCATCGGCGGCAACAGGTCATGCATCATACCCAGCGCCATTGCCTTGTCGCGTTGGGCCGCAACCGATAAGTGCAGGCTGTACGGTACCAGCGGCAGACTGGCATCGAATACCGGCGGCAGGCTGATGCCACTGTAGGCATCGCCCATTGGCCAACGGTCGTTGTCGTGCAAGTGGTTGGCGTAACCGAGCACCACGTCTGGCTGCCATTCAAGACCGGCCAGCGCTTCACGCACGGCTGCCTGGGCACAGATATGGTCGGGATGCGGATCGATGGCCGGGTGCGGCATGACAATAACCTGCGGCCTGGCCTTGAGGACCAGTGCACGCAGGTCGGCGAGCAGGTTATTCCAGGTCGGCAGGCCGTCATCGCCGGGCAATGGCAGCGTATTGAACTGGCGAAACAGGCGGGTATCGCTCAGATCCGCCTCACGCGAGCCAATCGGCATATCCGGCGCAGCCTGCATGGCGGGCAATTGCAGGCAGAAATAGCCCAATTGCACACACTGCGACTCGGGCACCCCGCCCCAGCGCGCCACGGCGATACTGTCCCAGGCCCGCAAGCGGCCCTTCATGCGCGCAGCTTCGGCGCGCTGCATGCCCATCTGGCGATAATGTTCAGCCTCGATCTCACCGGCGGTCAGCGTGACAATCCAGGCTTCCTCGGCCTGGCTGTAAAGCCCGAACGCGGCGAGCTCGGCATCGTCGGCATGCGGTGCGATGACCATGACACGCTGCTTTCGCGCATCCGCCTGACGAAACAGCCAGAGGCGCGGCGTACCAGCAAGACGACAGAAACGTCCGCGCAGTTGCAGGGCACCCGCAGCCAGCGGCTCACCAAGCCCGGTCAGGTTCAGATAACGCACGCCGCAAACGCCACGCTCGAAGGCCTGCCGGTCACTCAAGGCCTGCCCCTGCAACTCCACCACCGGGTCGAGAAAACGTCCCAGCCAAGTGCTTTTTACTGTCAGTGCCAGTATCAATGTTTCGTCGCCGTTCAGTTGCACGGCGGGGTCGATCAGCAACGTGCCACCGTCCAGGCGGACGCCTGGTACTTCGCTGTCGGCCGGAAAACTGTACTGATAGTCGTCGGCGGGTGAATAAAACAGATGATCGGCAAACCAGGCCTCATGGGCGACCCATGCGCAAACAGCCACGAGCGGCACCAGCCACCAGAACGTCAACACGCCGATGGCAATCAACAGCAGCAGGCCACCCAGTAACGCCAGCCGCTTGTTACGGCGATGGCGCTTGAGCAACTGTTGCTTGCGACTCAAATCTGGAACACCGGAACGGGGTTGCACCATCGGTCCTTGTACTCGCGGTCGGCACGACCAAAGGAAAAACGCAGTGATTTGCCCAAGGCGCGGGCGTTCTCCCAGGCGGACTGGGTATTGACGAAACTCAGCACGCTGCCGGGGCTGAAGTCCCGGGTTTCGGGATCGACACCGCCGTTGACGTACTCGATGCTGACCCACTGCGGCGCTTCGACGCGATACACCAGTTGAATGGCAATCGGCGCATCGTTGAGAAACACCACCGAACCGATCAGCAGTTCACGCAGCAATTCGATGACCTCGGCCTTGTGCCGGGCACCGGTGGCCTCAAAGCCCCAGCGACGCTGAAACAGATCGCAATACATACTCGCCAGCTCGGCGCTGCTGAACTCGCTGACAGGCCTTACCGTGCCGCCAGCTTCCTCCAGCAAGCGAAGTTCACGACGCTGGTTGTAACGAAATTTCTTGGACAGTTCTTCAGGCGTACGCGCCATCGCCAGCGATTCGGTCTGCGGCCTGAAGGTGCTGATGCGGCTCTCGTTGAGCGCAGACACATAGCGGGCACGATGGCGGACCGGGACCTGAATGTCATCGGCCACCGGCAAAATCAGCTCGGCGTTGCCCAGGTCGAACAGGCCTTTCTTGCCGTGACGCTTGAGTTCGTCCTTGGACAGCGCCAGCGAACGCCCCCAGGTGGCAATCGCTGCCTTTACTTCGCCGCCCTGCTCCCAGGCCAGATAACGCACAGCAATACCGGAAAACGCCGACAGGCGCGCAACGACCAGCGGATGAGTGGCTACGCTGCCACCCAACCGTTGCCATGCCTGCTCGTAAGCAGCCGCGTCGATCTGCACCCAGCCACGCTCGCGCCAGCCTTTGAATCGATTGAGCATCAGGCCCCCGCCGTCAGGCTGGAGACTTGCGGCAGCCGCCAGAAGACATCGCGCACAGCATGATCGGAAAAGCGTTCGCGCAAACGCAGCAACATGCGCTCTGCGCAGTCCTGACGCTGCTCGGCGTCAAGACCGGCCATGTGTACCAGGCCGTGCGCCAGGCTGTGAACATCACCCAGCGGGAACAGCAGACCCACGTCTTCGACCACTTCCTTCGCGCCGCCGCAGGACGTTGCAACCAGTGGCACACCGGCCACCATCGCCTCTAGAAGGACCATACCGAACGGCTCGTGGTCAGAGCTCAGAGCGAATACATCGAACGCCTTGAAGTAGCGACGGGCGTCAGGCACCTGCCCAAGAAACAGCACCTGCGGACCAATGCCCAGCTCCAGCGCAAGCGCCTTGAGGTTTTCTTCCAGGCGGCCCTTGCCGAGAATCACCAGCTGGCTGTTCTCGGGAAGATTGGGCAGCGCTTCGGCAAAACCGCGCAACAGCGTGGCCTGATCCTTGTCGGGATGCAGGCGACCGACATTGGCGACAATCCAGGCCGATGCCGACAGCCCCAGCTCTGCGCGGGAATCTTCAGCGGAAAACTGACTGCCCTGCAGTTGCTCGACGTCGATCCGGTTGTACAACGTCTGAATGCGCTCGGCCGGCCACTTGGGCAGGCTGCTGCGCATGTCGTCGCGGACCGTATCGGAAACACCGAGTAGGCTCAGGCGCTTGCGAAACAGGTTGGCGAACAGCTTGCGACTGCGCCGGTGGTAATCGCCGAACGCATGATGCACACCGATCACCGGCAACTTCGTCGCCAACAGGGCGATGTACACCGGCTTGAAGCGGTGCGCGATGCAAAAGCTGAACGAGCGCGTCGCGGCAATTTTGCGCAGGTCACGGATGGCACCCAGCTTCAGGCCACGAATGGCGCTGGAGCTGTATTCCATGAACAGCACTTCGTCCGAGCCGCAGTCGGCGACCACGTCGGGGTCGGCGGCGCCGGTCAGAAACACCGTCGTCACCCGATAGCCCTTGTCGGCGAACAGGCTGGCGTATTGCCGCGCGCAGTCCAGAAACGGCCCGTCATAGCCGTGACAGAACTGCAGCACGTGACGATCAGCCGAGCGTGTCATAAGCCTCGACGCCCTCTTTTACCACCAGGATGTCTTCCATGATCAGGTACTCGAGGTCCGAGCCGAAGAACATGTTCAGCGCATCGGTCGGCGAACAGATCATCGGTTCGCCACGGCGGTTGAGCGAGGTGTTCAGGGAAACGCCATTGCCGGTCAGTTCTTCCAGCGCCTTCATCATGTCGTAGTAGCGCGGGTTGTATTCGCGCTTGAGCACCTGGGCACGGGAAGTGCCGTCTTCATGGACGACTTCCGGAACACGGGTTTTCCACTCTTCCGCCACTTCGAAAGTGAAGGTCATGAACGGTGCCGGGTGATCGATCTTGATCATCTGCGGCGCGACGGTGTCGAGCATCGACGGGCAGAAAGGCCTCCAGCGCTCGCGGAACTTGATCTGATGGTTGATACGGTCGGCTACCCCGGTAACGCTCGGGCAACCGATGATCGAGCGACCACCCAGCGCACGCGGACCGAACTCCATGCGTCCCTGGAACCAGGCGACCGGGTTGCCCTTGACCATGATTTCGGCAATCCGCTGTGGCGTATTGTCGATCTGACGCCAGACCGGCTTGCTCGGGTGACGGGCACAGGCCGCGATCACGTCTTCGTTGCTGTACGCCGGGCCAAGGTAGACGTGTTCCATCTTCTCGACTGGCACACCGCGAGCGTGGGACACATAAGCCGCGGCACCGACCGCCGTACCAGCATCGCCGGACGCAGGCTGCACGAACAGTTCCTTGACTTCAGGACGGGCAATGATGCGCTGGTTGAGCTTGACGTTCAGCGCACAGCCACCGGCGAAAGCGATCTTGCCGGTCTCCTTGAGGATGTCACCCAGGTAGTGATCCATCATCTGCAACGCGAGCTTTTCGAACAGTGCCTGCATGCTCGCGGCATAGTGAATGTAGGGCTCGTCGGCTACGTCGCCAACGCGTTTCGGGCCGAGCCACTCGATCAGCTTCGGCGAGAAGTAGAAGCCCTTGCCGTTCTCTTTATAGCGACGCAGGCCAATGACATTGGCCAGCTCGGTATTGATGATCAGCTCGCCGTTCTCGAACGTGGCCAGACGCGAAAAATCATACTTGCTGGCATCGCCGTACGGTGCCATGCCCATCACCTTGAATTCGCCGTCGAGCATCTCGAAACCGAGGAATTCAGTGATAGCGCCATACAGGCCGCCCAGCGAGTCCGGATCGAAGAATTCCTTGATCTTGTGGATCTTGCCGTTTTCGCCATAGCCGAAGAAGGTCGTGGCGTACTCACCCTTGCCGTCGATGCCCATGATCGCGGTTTTCTCGGTGAAACCGGAGCAGTGGTAGGCGCTGGATGCGTGGGCCAGGTGATGCTCGACCGGCTCGATCTTGATCTTTTTCGGATCGAAGCCCAGTTGCTCGAGGCACCAGACGATCTTGTTGCGGTAGCGCTTATAGCGGCGGTTGCCCATCAGCAACGCATCAAGGGCGCGATCCGGCGCGTACCAGTAGCGCTTGGCGTAGTGCCAGCGGGCCTTGCCGAACAGGCTGATGGGGGCGAACGGAATTGCAACCACGTCGACGTCCGAAGGCTTGATGCCTGCCTGTTCCAGACAGAACTTCGCCGACTCGTAGGGCATGCGGTTCTTCGCGTGTTTGTCACGAACGAAGCGCTCTTCTTCAGCCGCTGCTATCAGCTTGCCGTCGATATAAAGCGCTGCGGAAGGATCATGGCTAAGGGCGCCGGACAGGCCAAGGATCGTCAATGCCACTAGGGTCTAGCCTCTTTAGTCTGCATGCAGGCGCATTGCGCCCGAGAAAAGGTGTGCCCCCGCACAGCGGGCTGAGGGCAGCTAAAGGGCGGGATTATAACGTAATGACCAAGGATTGGCTCGACGCGCTGAAATGTCATCGGGGATGCCCGCCAGACGGCGTAGGAAACATCTCTTTCTCAGCATCAATAACTATCTACGACCTGACGCCCGTTGCTTCTGATTAATTGAGGTCAATCGTCGCCGGCCCTAAGGCCGTCGCTCAAACCTCAGCGCCTGAAGCGCGCAATGGAACGCCTGTCATGACACAAACACTGTCCTCTTTGGCTATAACGCCTACACCACTGAAACCTGCCGATACCTGGCCTGCCGCCTCCGCCGCACTGAAAAGGCTCGATGAACTGCGCACACTTCTGGCCATCGAGCTGAAGGCCCAGCCTGGCCCGGGCGAAGCGCTGTTGACTGCGCTTGGCGGTGCCGATGTTTCTGAAAGGGAACTGGAAATATTCAGCCTGCTGCAACAGACCGATGACTACTGGACAGACCCTGGCAAAAACGCTGAAAGCCGCCGCGACCGGCTTGTACCTGCCTTGCAGCGAGCCTTGCGTGATGAAGCCAGCGTCAGGATTCACGAGCGTGATCTGGAGAGTGGCTATCTTGTCTGCCTGCCGGACTCGCCCGATCAAAGCCCGGCGCTCACTTACGCCTCGCTGCATGTGCAACTGCACGATGACGAACACGTTAAAATGGCAGGCGCGCTGGCGATATCCGAGGAACAGGGACGCACGCTGCTGATGTTACCCGGGCTCGGTATCATGGGCTTTGCCACGCAGGCACTGATGCTCGCAACCCTGGCGCGCTGGCTCAACACAGCGATGTTGCAGGATGCTCTTCTGAACACGATGGAAAGGCGTCATCAAGATCAGCTTTTCAAGATCATCCAGGACGCCGACCTTTACCTTGAGCCATTCAAGGCTGAAGACCTGCAACTACAGCCGGTCACCACCACCCCCTTCATGCATGCCCTGGATCGCCTGCTGAACAAACAGCGCAATGACATTCGCCATGCGTGCGAACGACCTGATACTGAAGACCGGGCAACACGTCAGGCGCTGATTCAGGCAGCCATCGACATGCGCGGCCTGCTTGGCCCTGCCTACATGCTCGAACTGCGCGAACTGGCCAGATATCGCCAGTTGGGCAAAAAGAGTCGCTCTGGCTCTCATGAGTTCAAGTACTACCTGCACGACGTCAATCGCGGCGCCTTGAACAACTCGAGCAGCGAATACGACTACTACCACCTGATCAAGGAAGCCCACCGTCACGGCATCGAAGTGCGCCCGTTCAGCTCGTCGATAAGCTACCCGTTTTTCGGCCATTCGGTGCTGGCCGCCGCTGATGATCCGGCAGCGGCCAGCAAAATGAGCAACTTCTTCGGGCACAGGCTCATCAGCCAGGACATCGCACCCGGCTCTTCCAAACGCTGGGTCGCACTGCTCGACCAGAAACTTGCCACGACGCATGATCAGGTGCCCGGCATTGCCGAGATGCAAGGGGTCGTCAGTGTGCATGTTCAGGACATACCGGCAGGACGCCCGACCCGCATAAGTGAAGGTACCGACGGGCCGCATCAAAACACGCCGACTCGCTGTGACTTCACCATCGCGTTTGCCGACCCTGCGCTGCCGGGCATTCCGCTGCCCCCCCGCCACCCCTGTGGATGACATGCTGATCCGAGAACTGAGGGGCTCCGTTGCCGAGGGCGAGCATTGGGCGGGCCAGTACGGGTTTGTCCACGGCGAAAACACTACCTGGCTACGCGTACCACCCGAAGAGTGGACTGCCGACAGCCCGATGACAGCGATCCAGCAATCCTTGGCCGACGCGACCTATGAGATGCCGCTTGATACCAGAACGACGCTTCATACATTGGCGAACTTCGAAAGGAAAGGGCTCGACATGGAGTATTTTTTTGAAGACACAAAACTCGACACTGTTCGCAATACGTTCGCCCAGCGCCGCAAAAATCTGCAAAAGGACGCCGCCACGATCAGATCAGCCCAACTGCCACCTCGCCCGACATTGCCAGCCATCGAGCCACAGACGAGCACGGCGGGGCTGCTTGAAACCCTGTACCGTCACACGGAAGGCATCGTTATCGGCGAGTCGCATTTTTCTGTTTCGAGCAAAAAACTGATTATCGACAACCTGCCATTGCTGGCGCGGCAAAACGTCAAGACGCTGTACATGGAGCACCTGCTGACCGACCTGCATCAGGCGGACCTGGATCGTTTCTTCGAAACCGGCCAGATGAGCAAAACGTTGTTGCATGACCTGAAAATCCTGGACCGTGGGCATCACACCGATCCGGACAAGGTCTATAACTTCGAACAACTGATCATCAAGGCGCGGCAGTACGGCCTGGAGGTCCGCGCTATCGACTGCGCAAGCAGCTATCACCTCAAAGGCATTGCCAGGGAAGAGTCCATCACCCGCCAGCAGATGATGAATTACTTTGCGTCGCGCACAATCCGCAGGCATCAGGACGTGATGGGTTCCCACAAATGGATCGCGCTGGTTGGCAACAGCCATTCCAATACCTACCAGGGCGTTGTACCCGGTATTGCAGAACTGCAAGGAGGGATCGGTCTGCGGGTTATCGATGTGGCACCAGGGAAATCGACCGGCGTAGTACCGGATCCGGGAGAGCTTGTTACGGGAGGCATAACCAATGAACAGGTCTACATCAAGGGCGATTACCGAGTGGCTATGGAAGTGTCGCGCCCAGAGTCAGCCAGGCTCTTGAGCATTGACCAACGCCTCTTCAAGCCGGGAATGTTTCTGGTGCAACAGGGCGAAGGCGATTTGCAGACCATCGTCCATCGTGCTCGTGACACATGGATTCATCGCACACCGGTGCAGCGCAATGCCGAGGGCAAACTGTATCTGGAGCGTGTGCGTTGGCCGCGTATCCACCTCAAACCCTTCGACGACATGGACGCGCTGGTGACGGCCCTCGAGGCGATGAACCTCACCCGCATTGCCTGAGAGGCCAGGCTCAGTCTGGCGTGATCTTCGGCAAGCGCTGCTCCAGTATCTGGTGCAGCGCACTCTGCACCGGCCAGTTGCGCATAAACCGCGCCCGGTCACGCGCGTAGGCTGCTGCAAAGGACGATTGAGAACTGTGCTGCTGCATGGCATCCAGGTCGATCATCGCCCAGCGATCGGTGTGCCAGAACAGGTTATGCCCCTTGAAATCACCATGACTGATACGCGCCTGGATAAGCTGTGCGAACAGCGTGTCCAGCGCCAGCAGTTCGGCCTCTGGTGCATCACCGGTTGCCACATGGGGAGCGAAGCGCTCGATGATGTCCGGTCCCTCGATAAACTCGGTCACCAGCCAGGCTTTGCTGCGCAAGCCGAGAAAACGCTTTTCCTGAACTGCCAGCGGTTTTGGCGTGGCGATGCCGAGAAATATCAGGCGGTTACCTTCGCGCCATGAATGCCAGGCCCGGCTGGGACGCCAGAAGCGCTTGAGCCAGTGACTGAAATTCTTGATGTTGTAACGCTTGATGACCAGCGTACGACCACTGATTTCGACACGGCCGACGCTCGCAGCGCCACCGGTCTTGTACAGATGCCCCTTGCCGAGCAGGGCATCAGCCTGAGCCAGCACCGGTAGCATCGCGGGTTCTTCCTCGCGACGAACAGCACGGAACACCGAAGCGCTGTCCTCGACGCTGAACAGACTGCAATCGCGCACGGTCTTGCTCATGAAGTCCTTGAGCCGCCAGCTGCGAACCTTGTCGATCTGCTTTTGCAGCGCCTCCATCGGCAAACCATGTTCGGCGTTGCTCAACAGGTAATGCACCAGCAACTCTTCAGTGAAGGGCTCGAAAGACCTGGGCAACTGGGCGAAGAACACGCCGAGGTTTTCCAGCACCTTTTGCCGGGACAACGGTTTGCCGGCCTGCTCGGCGCGAATGCCAGCACCATCAATCAGGTACAGCCGGCCTTGGTGGCGCAGCAGATTGTCCAGATGCAGATCTTCCTGCCACAAGCCTTTGGCGTGCTGTTGAGCGATGGCGCTCAGCGCCTCGCCGAGCACGGCTTGCTGCTCATCCGCCAGCGGTGGCAGGTGCTGGACAGCATTCCAGGCATCGCCCAGGCTTGACGCCTGCTCCAGAAACTCGAACAGCAGCCAGCCACCCTCGCCATCCTGCAAACCGTCGGCCAGCAGCAGCGGAGTGGTCAGCCCCTGTTGGGCAAGCAGACGCACCCCGGCCAGTTCACGCTGAAAGTGCCGGGCCGCTTTGTCGCCCACCAGCAGTTTTGCCAGCACCGTTCGGCCTCGCCAAACGCCTGCGCCCACATAGCGCTGCCCCGGCAATACCCGCAGCAGGGTCAATAATTGCAGTTCAGCCGAACCGGCAGCATCGGCCAGCGTCAGACTCATCGGCAACTCGGGGGTACGTCCGGCATTCTTGAGTTCAGACAAGCGCATCAACGGGTCTCTTTATCATCGCGGTGTTGAAGGTCTCGTTTGTGAGCGCTGCGCTTGCCCAAACGCGCATTCCAGGCATCGACCAGCAAGCTGTCCGGAGTGGCTTGCAGATAAGCCGCCAACAGTTCGCGGCGATCGGCCTCATTCCACATCGGCGCGCGGCGCAGCAGCGGTTCGAGGTCCCGGGCAAGGTCACGCTTGCCGGAGATCACCGGACGGGTTTTCTCCAGGTCGATCAATTGCGCCTGGTAGCCCTTTCCCACCGCCTGCAGAAAAATATGCTTGGGATAAAAGCAGCCATGAACCTGTCCGGCGCCGTGCAGCGTGCGCGCCAACTGGCCGCAGGCGTGAAGTACCGCCAGACGCTGGACGCTCTCCATCTGGTTCCACTGCTGCAACAGTTCGTCAAGATCGGTCCAGCCGTCCAGCGCACGCGTCATGAGGATCGCCCGGTATTCCCCGTCGACCTTGCGCTCGCCATAAAACACCGCTTGCAGCGCTGGAATGCCCAGCTTGCGGTAGCGACTGATGTTACGAAACTCACGAGAGAAGGACGGCTCGCCAAACGGATGATGCAACGTGTGGGTCAGGTAATTGCTCTGGCGCTTGAGGTAAAACCCCTGACCGTCCAGGTCGAGACGGAACACACTGCTCCAGCCGCCGCGCCCGGTATTGGGCTCGTCGACCGCATCGAGCCTGATGTTCCAAAGCGATTCAAAATCAGCCAGGTTGTGACGCGCCAGTAACGGCTGGTCGGCACTGGCAATAAAAACGCTCATTCACGGCCCTCGAAAAAGCTGACGATATGTCGGATACGTTTCTTGTCGGAGGCGTTCAACCGTGTTCGCTGACGGTACTGCAGGTAGAAGCGCAGGCGCTGGGTGGCCGACAAGTGATACTTCGCGACCTTGTCCAGGCACGCCAGATCCTTGGTGATCCGATAGCGCAGCATGAAGCTCCACCAGAATGCGCCATTAGGGCAATCGATGAAAAACAGCCGGCCTTCGTCATCAACCAACAGGTTGCGCCATTTCAAATCATTATGTGTGAAATGGTTGTCGTGCATGGTCCGGGTACAGGCAGCCAGCTGGTGACTTACAGCGTCGACCCATTGCCGGTCGGCCAGTCGCGGATCCTTGCGTTGCGCCAGCGCAGACAAGTCTTCGGTATTGGGCAAGCCGCGAGTGATCAGTGCGCCGCGATCATACGCTGCGCCGTTGCGCTCCAGCCCCCAGGCCACCACTTCTGCCGTGGGAATGCCCCATTTGGCAAAACGCTTGAGGTTCTGCCACTCGGACTTGACCCTGGGCTTGCCGATGTAACGGCGCAGGCCTTTGCCCGCACCTACGTAGCGTTTGACGTAGTAGTAAACCCCGGCGCGCTCGACGCGGATGACGTCGGACAGCGGGTCTCGGGTCAACTGCTGGCCTTGCAAGGCAAACACGGAATCCAGACTGCCGAAATCCTGCTGCAGAAAAGCGTACTCGGGCTCAAGCTTCCAGCCCGCCATCAGAGCGCATCCCCGTAGCGCACTTTGCGCTGATACAGCTTGTCGGCCTTCTTCTCCAGCCAGCTCAGCAGCGGCGCTTCCTTGAGCAGTATTTCGCGCAGCGGTTTCTGGAAATAACCCTTGAGAAAACGCAGCTTGTCGCGTCGCGTGAGGCCAATGTCCAGCGCTGAAAAGTACAGCGCGGCCAGGTCCTTGTTGCGCCAGCGCGGCGTGATCGCACGTCGGGTCTGAGCACGGTGCAGGTCGATGACCGACAATCTGAAATCGTCAGCGGTGACCGGCGTATCGGTGTGCAGCAGAAAATGACAGATGTAACAGTCGCGATGGTTCACGCCGGCGCGGTGCATCATGCCGACCAAGCGGGCAACTTCGGCGATAAACGCTCTTTTCAGACGGGGCTCGGGCGGCTGGGTGCGCCAGTTGAGGCTTACGTCTTCCAGGCTGGTAGTCGGGGCCAGCTCTTCAGTGACAATAAACGAATGCTGCGCGGCAGGGTTGCTGCCACGTTCACCATAGGCCACGGCCGTCATGGTCGGCACGCCGACTTCATGCAGACGCTCGATGGCGTCCCACTCCTTGCCCGCGCCCAGCACCGGCAACTTGGCAGTAGCCAGGTTCTTGGCGATTTCGCCCCAGCCGATGCCACGGTGGATCTTGACGAAGTAGCCACGCCCGTTGACCTCGGTGCGCAGCGTGCGGCGTCCTTCCAGCTCGCGGTAGACCTCGCCGCTCAGGCCCTCGACCTCGACGAACGCATCGCGTCCGGCCCACAGGCTCTTGAACGGTTCAGCCAGGAACAGCTTCATCAATAGTGCTCCGCCAGAATCACATCCGCAGCGTGTTGCGGCATGCTGTAAAGGTCCGCTGTGTCAGCAAAGGCCAGGCCATTGCGACCCCAGGCGCTGCGCGCGTCATCATCCTCAAGCATGTCCGACAGGTAGCGATTGAGTTGTACCTGATCGAACGGCTCGTCCAGCACCCGCCCGCAGTCAGCTTCGGCTATGTAATGGGCGTACCCGCAGACTGCACTGACCAGAACCGGCAAACCGGCGACCAGTGCTTCAAGCAATACGGTGCCAGTATTCTCGTTGTAAGCCGGATGAATCAGCAGGTCGGCGCCCAGCAGAAAACGCGGAATATCGCTGCGCCCTTTCATGAACGTCACCTGGTCGCCCAGGCCCAGCGCCGCGCTTTGCAACTGGAATACTTTGGGGTCGTCCTGGCCGATTACAAACAGGCGGGTACGCTTTTTGAGCTCGGCAGGCAACGCCGCTAGCGCCTTCAGGCTGCGATCGACGCCCTTTGTCTTGAAACCGGAGCCGATCTGCACCAATAACAGGTCTTCGTCGGCAAGCCCGAATTCCTTGCGAAAGCCAGCACGGATGTCTGGTGCGTCCGGCGGTGCGCGGCGATCCTGGGAAATGCCCGGTGGCAGCAAATGAAAGCGCGACGGCGGGGTGTCGTAATGCTTGATGAACAGCGGCTGCTGTACTTCGGAAATCATCAACACCTGAGTTTTCGAATCTTTAGCGAACACCGCGCGCTCGTAGTCAGCAAAGTGGCGATAACGGCCCCACTTGCGATACAGCGGGCTGCGCAGGTTCTGCGCCTTGTCCTCGAAGCAGCCGTCGGCGGCGTAATACACATCCAGACCGGGCATCTTGTTGAAACCGATCAGACGGTCCACCGGGCGCCTGGCCAGGTCTGCTTCCATCCACGCCGTGAGCTTTTCATTGCGTCGATGATTGAAGAAAGCCTTGACCGGCGCTACCAGCACTTCAAAACCGGGCGGCACATCGCCTTCCCAGATCAGGGTGTAGACGCGGATCTGGTGGCCGCGCTGCTGGCACTCCAGAGCAATGCGCATGAAATCGCGTTGCAGACCGCCGAACGGAAAGTATTTGTAGAGTACAAAAGCCAGTTGCATCAGCCAAGTTCCTTTGCCAGCAACAGCGCGCCCAGTTGGCTCGCTACTCGCTCGGGATTCAAACGAGTGAAGCACATCGGCCACTCGCGTTTAAGGTCGAACCGGCGCTGATCATCGGCGGTCGGTTGGTACGTGCATTTCTTTTGCAGGCAAGGTGTGCAGCCCGGATAGTCGCTGGCCAGATGCACCTGCGACTTGCCATACGCTCCGGTCAGGCCCGGGTTGGTCGGGCCGAACAGGGAAATGGTCGGCACGTCCAGTGCGGCGGCCAGGTGTCCGATTCCGGTATCCACCGCAACGCAGGCCTGTGCGCTGGCCAATACCCGCGCTACACCCGCCAGATTCAATTTCGGCAGCACGTGTGCGCTGTCCAGACCGTCGGCAATGCGCTCGGCGCGTGCCTTTTCTGCCGGGTTGCCCCATGGCAATTGCACCTGCAGGCCGCGAGCCGCCATCAGTTCGGCCAGTTGTCGCCAGTACAACTCGGGCCAGTGCTTGGTGTCCCAGGTTGTGCCATGCAGGAATAGCACGAACGGAGCCTGCAACGTGTCATCCAGAGTCGCCAGGGGCTTGAGGCCGTAGTCGCCCATACCGGACGGCTGTGAATAACCCAATGCCTGAGCGAACAACTGACGCAGTCGTTCGACCGCATGCTGCCCGCGCGGCACTGCAAAAGCGCGGTCATAAAAGCGACTGGCGACCGGTTCGCGTGCCGAGTCGCGGTCCAGCCCCGCCACCGGCGCATCGACATAACGTGTCAGCCAGGCACTTTTGAACAAGCCCTGAGCGTCAATCACCAGATCGTAGCGCTGTTCGCGCACCTGATGTTTGAAGCGCCGCCACTCCCCCGACCTGAAGGTCTGCCAGAGGTGCTTGCGCCAGCGGCGGATCGCCACCGGGATCACCCTGTCGACCGCTGGGTGCCAGGCGGGAATTTCGGCGAAACCCTCTTCCACTACCCAGTCAAAGCGGATGCCGGGCAGCGCTCGCTGCGCATCGGTCAGTGCGGGCAAGGCATGGATCACATCGCCCAGCGAAGAAGTCTTGATCAGCAGTACCCGCAAAATCAGGCGACCTCCACCGGCGTGCTGTTCAGGCGGCTCAGCGCCTGAATCACGGCGTCCGGTTCAAGCAGACGCATACAGTTGTAATGGCCGAAACGGCAGGTGCGCTCAAAGCACGGGCTGCACTCTATACCCAGGCGCACCACTTCCACTGCGTCGGCCAGCGGTGGCGTGAAGCCCGGCGAGGTCGAACCGTAGACGGCCACCAGCGGGCGGTTCAGCGCTGCGGCCACATGCATCAGGCCGGAATCGTTGGACACCACCGCGTCAGCACACGAGAGCAGGTCGATGGCTTCGGCCAGCGAGGTTTCACCACTGAGGTTGACCGACTCCTCACGCAGACCGGGAATCAGTTCCTGGCGAATACTCTCGCCGACCGGGTGATCCTTTTTCGAGCCGAACAGCCAGACTTGCCAGCCTTCGCGAATGCTGGCGTCGGCGACTTGTGCGTAATGCTCGGCAGGCCAGCGCTTGGACTCGCCGAACTCTGCACCTGGGCATAGTGCCAGCACCGGACGATCGAGGGTCAGCCCGAACTTGCTCAACGCCGCATCGCGAGTCGCGGTGTCGATGCGCAGGCTGGGCTTGGGATAAGGACGCGGCAATTCGGTGCTCTTGTCGAATGCCAAAGCCATGAAACGCTCGATCATCAGCGGATAGCGCTGTTTGTCGAGGGTGCGCACGTCATTGAGCAGGCCATAGCGGAATTCACCGCGCCAGCCGGTACGCTTCGGTATACCGGCAAAAAAGGGCACCAAAGCGGATTTCAGCGAGTTGGGCAGCAGGATAGCCTGATCGTATTGGCCAGCCAGGGACTTGCCGATCCGGCGACGGGTCGCCAGCTCGAGGGCACCGTGACCCAGCGGGAAACTGAGCGCAGCACGAACCTGCGGCATGCGTTCCAGTATCGGACGGCTCCATTCAGGGGCCAGCACGTCGATTTCGCACTCGGGATGACGCTGTTTCAGACACTGGAACAGCGTTTGTGCCATCGCCATGTCACCGACCCAGCTAGGCCCAACGATCAGAATTTTCATGTTCTATCCAAAAACGACCAGAAACGATCAGGGAGGCCGATCAGACTGCGTGACATCCCCACACAACCTGTCGCCTCCCTGTCATAGCTTTATATAGTGTTGCAGCGGAATATGGCGTTGCCGCGCGGCTCAGCTCAAACCCATCTGCGTCCAGATCCGCATCACCTCACGCCGCTGGGCATGAAACTGATCGCCGCTGACCACGCCCGCCTGCTTCTGTAAAGCCTGACGATGCGCTGCCGAGCGGTACGCCTTGTAGGCTTCGCGCAACAGGCCGGCGTCCGTGCCAGGCAACAGTCCGGCGTCCTCAAGCCCTTCGAGAATCCGAATGTTGTCGGTGTATTGCAGCAGCGCTGGATGCTCTCTGGACCACGCCAAGGCGGCGTATTGCACCATAAATTCGATATCGACGATACCTCCGGCGTCCTGCTTGAGGTCGAACGGCACCGACGCCTCGAAGGCATTGGCCGCCCTTCCGGCTGCTGTCACGCGGGTGCCGAGGTTGTCGCGCATCTTGCCGCGCATCTCGCTGACTTCGGCGCGCAGCTTGTCCAGATCACGCTCGCGCCCCAGCACATCGGCACGGACTTTTTCGAACTGCTCGCCAACATCGCGACTGCCGGTCATCACCCGCGCACGCACCAGCGCCTGATGCTCCCAGGTCCAGGCTTCATTGGCCTGATAACGGGCGAAGGCCCCCAGCGAACTGACCAGCAACCCGGATGCACCCGACGGCCGCAGGCGCATGTCGACGTCATACAGCTGACCGGAGTTGGTTTGCGTGGTCAGCAAATGGATCACCCGCTGCCCCAGACGAGTGAAGAACTGCGCGGTGTCGATCGGTTTGGCACCGTCGGTCTCGGCCTCCAGATCGCCATCATGAATGAACACCAGATCCAGATCGGAGCCGTGCCCCAGCTCGATGCCGCCGACCTTGCCGTAGCCGACAATCACGAAACCTGGGTCGCACAACGTGCCGTCCGGGCGCGAGGGCGTGCCGTGGCGAGCCACGCTGTAGCGCCACGCCAGCGCCAGCACCTGGTCCAGAATGGACTCGGCCAGCCAGGTCAGGTAATCACTGACTTTCATCAATGGCAGACTGCCAGATATCTCGGACGCCGCAACCCGCAGGCTGTGGGCCAGCTTGAAATGCCGCAGGGCTTCCATCTGCTGCTCGAGATCGTCCTCCGGGATACGAATCAGCCGCTCACGCAGCTCGGCCGCCAGCTCTGGTGCCAACGGCGGATTGAACAGGCGACCTTCATTGAGCAGCTCATCGAGCAGCAGCGGGAAGCGTGCGATCTGCTCCGCAATCCATGGGCTGGCAGCGCACAGGGTCAGCAGTTGTCGCAACGCATCGGGGTTTTCGGTCAGCAACACCAGATACGCCGAGCGCCGGGCGACCGCTTCTACCAGCGGCAGCACACGTTCCAGCACCAGGTCGGGCTTCTCATGCTCTACCGCCTGAGCCAGCAACCGAGGGATGAACGCATCCAGCCGCTCACGACTCAGACGCTGCATCGAACGCAGATTGGGACTGCTGCGCAGGCTGGCCAGATTTTTCAGTGCCTTTTCCGCATCGACGAAACCGGCCTGCAACAGCTGGCGACCCGCGGCTTCCTCGTCCTGGGACTCTTCCCACAGGGGCAGCCACTCGCCACCCACCGCGACCTCACTGTCGTCCTGCTGCTCATCGTCAGGATCAGAATCGGGGGCGGCGATGACCTGACGGAAATGCCAGGACACCCGACTGCGCCAGTACATAAGGCGCTCGTGAAAACTGACCCAGTCGGCAAAGCCCATGATCAGGGCAATGCGTGCCTGATCCTGATCGTTGTCCGGCAACATTTGCGTCTGACGGTCGGCAATCGCCTGAATCGCGTGCTCGGTATAACGCAAAAACTCGTAACCCTCGCGCAGCTCTTCAGTCACCGCCGAAGGCAGATAACCCTGCCCTTCAAGGGTTTTCAGCACTTTGAAAAGCGGGCGCTGTTGCAGGCTCAGGTCGCGGCCACCGTGGATCAGCTGGAACGCCTGGGCGATGAACTCGACTTCGCGAATACCCCCGGCACCGAGCTTGATGTTTTCCGCCATGCCCTTGCGCTTCACTTCCTGCTGAATCAGCTGCTTCATGGTGCGCAGCGCTTCAATGGCCGAGAAGTCCAGATAACGGCGATACACAAACGGGCGCAACATATCCAGCAGCTCGGCACCTGCCGTCTGATCGCCGCCGACCACTCGCGCCTTGATCATCGCGTAACGTTCCCAGTCGCGGCCCTGATCCTGGTAATACTGCTCCAGCGCGTTGAAGCTGAGCACCAGCGCCCCGGAAGAACCGTAGGGCCGCAGGCGCATGTCGACCCGGAACACGAAACCATCGACAGTCACCGGGTCCAGCGCCTTGATCAGCCGTTGCCCCAGGCGAATGAAAAACTCCTGATTGTCCAGCGCACGCTTGGTGCCCTGCGTCTCGCCGCCCTCCGGGTAGGCAAAGATCAGGTCAATGTCCGACGAAAGGTTCAGCTCGACCGCGCCCAGCTTGCCCATGCCAAGAATGACCATGTGCTGCGGCTGCCCCGAGTGACGACCGGTAGGTGTGCCGAACTGCTCGCAGTGCCGTGGATACAGCCATTGGTAGGCCAGGTCGATCGAGGCATCGGCCATTTCCGACAGGTCGCGGCAGGTTTCGATCAAATCTGCCTGACGGGTCAGATCGCGCCAGATGATTCGCACTTGCTGGCGTGCGCGCTGCCGACGTAGATTACGCCCCAGCTCGTCATCACTCGCGGCGCTCGACAGGGCATCGGCAATCTGACCGCGCAATTGGCCAGCAGAGAAGCTACGCTCCAGCTCGCCCGAATCGGCCAGTTGCAGGAGCATCTGCGGGTCACGGCAAATTTGCTCGGTGACAAAATCACTGGCAGCGCCAACCCTGTCGAACGCCTTGCGGCGCTCCTCGGGCCAGGCCTCGAAAGACGCCAGCGCGTCCTCTGACAAAGCAGTGAGCGCGGCCTGGAACGTCTGGCGGGCACGGGTAATCAATGGCAGCAGAATGGCCGGAAATTCAGCCAGTAAAGGTAGGCTCATGGTCTATCCTTGATCGGCGTGCAAACGCCCGTCTGTCATGACGGCAAGACGCATCTGCCAGCACCGCTTGTCGAACAAAGGTTATAAATTGCTGGAAAAATCAAATTAGAAGCATAAAAATCCGCTTTTTCCCTGCAAGATATTCAATAGCAATCAACAGTAACGTCTTAAGTTACAAGACAACAGGAGCGATTGAGTCGCTTCTCTGTAGTTTTACTACTGGGTCCGATACTCGGAGGGCTGAAATCGTCGTCGATTTGTAGTAAAACTACACGCCGCAGGATCCCACCCTCCGGTAATCCAAGAATTTATGTCGTCTGCCCACAAGGCCAGTCGCAAACTCAGGCAACCGATTCTGGAAGCCTTTCCGCCCTGGAGCAAGCCATGCAAGACCTCGATCCCGTCGAAACCCAGGAATGGCTGGACGCCCTGGAATCGGTTCTCGACAAAGAAGGCGAAGACCGCGCTCACTACCTGATGACCCGTTTGGGCGAGCTGGCCACCCGTAGTGGTTCGCAGCTGCCGTACGCCATCACTACGCCATACCGCAACACGATTCCTGTCACCCACGAAGCACGCATGCCTGGCGACCTGTTCATGGAACGCCGCATTCGCTCGCTGGTGCGCTGGAACGCATTGGCAATGGTCGTCAAAACCAACCTGAACGACCCGGATCTGGGCGGCCACATCTCCAGCTTCGCCTCCAGCGCCACGCTGTACGACATCGGCTTCAACTACTTCTTTCAGGCCCCGACCGACGAACACGGCGGCGACCTGATCTACTTCCAGGGTCACGCATCGCCAGGCGTCTATGCCCGTGCGTTCCTCGAAGGCCGTATCACCGAAGACCAGATGAACAACTTCCGTCAGGAAGTCGACGGCAACGGCCTGTCGTCTTACCCACACCCGTGGCTGATGAAGGATTTCTGGCAGTTCCCGACTGTATCGATGGGCCTTGGCCCGATCCAGGCAATTTACCAGGCACGCTTCATGAAGTACCTGGAACACCGCGGTTATATCCCGGAAGGCAAGCAGAAAGTCTGGTGCTTCCTGGGTGACGGCGAGACCGACGAGCCGGAATCCCTGGGCGCCATCGCTCTGGCCGGTCGCGAAAAGCTCGACAACCTGATCTTCGTCGTCAACTGCAACCTGCAGCGCCTCGACGGTCCGGTTCGCGGCAACGCCAAGATCATCCAGGAACTGGAAGGCGTGTTCCGCGGTGCTCAGTGGAACGTCACCAAAGTCATCTGGGGCCGTTTCTGGGACCCACTGCTGGCCAAGGACGTCGACGGTATCCTGCAACGTCGTATGGACGAAGTCATCGACGGCGAATACCAGAACTACAAGGCCAAGGACGGCGCGTTCGTCCGCGAGCACTTCTTCAACTCGCCTGAACTCAAGGCAATGGTTGCCGATCTGTCCGACGACGAGATCTGGAAACTCAACCGTGGTGGCCACGACCCGTACAAGGTTTATGCGGCCTACCAAGAAGCCGTCAACCACAAGGGTCAACCGACCGTGGTTCTGGCCAAGACCATCAAAGGTTATGGCACCGGCGCCGGCGAAGCGAAAAACACTGCACACAACACCAAGAAGGTCGATGTCGACAGCCTGCGTCACTTCCGTGACCGTTTCGACATCCCGGTAAAGGACTCCGAACTCGAAGCCCTGCCGTTCTACAAGCCGGAAGAAGGCAGCGCCGAAGCCCGTTACCTGAGCGAGCGTCGTGCTGCGCTGGGTGGCTTCGTACCTCAGCGCCGCGCGCAGAGCTTCAGCCTGCCGACGCCGCCACTCGATACCCTCAAGGCCATCCTTGACGGTTCGGGCGAACGTGAAATCTCCACCACCATGGCTTTCGTGCGCATCCTGGCGCAGCTGGTCAAGGACAAGGAAGTCGGTCAGCGCATCGTGCCGATCATCCCGGACGAAGCCCGTACTTTCGGTATGGAAGGCATGTTCCGCCAGCTGGGCATCTACTCGTCGGTCGGCCAGCTCTACGAGCCAGTCGATAAAGAACAAGTGATGTTCTATCGCGAAGACAAGAAAGGCCAGATCCTCGAGGAAGGCATCAACGAAGCGGGCGCCATGTCCTCCTTCATCGCTGCCGGTACTTCGTATTCCAGCCACAACCAGCCGATGATTCCGTTCTACATCTTCTACTCGATGTTCGGTTTCCAGCGTATCGGCGACCTGGCATGGGCTGCTGGCGACAGCCGCACCCGTGGTTTCCTGATCGGCGGCACCGCCGGCCGCACCACGCTGAACGGCGAAGGCCTGCAGCACGAAGACGGTCACAGCCACATTCTGGCGTCGACCATCCCGAACTGCCGCACCTTCGACCCGACTTACGGTTACGAACTGGCAGTGATCATCCAGGACGGCATGCGCCGGATGTTCGAAGAGCAGCAGGACGTTTTTTACTACCTGACCGTGATGAACGAGTCCTACACCCAGCCAGCCATGCCGGCCGGTGCGGAAGAAGGCATCGTCAAGGGCATGTACCTGCTCGAAGAAGACACCAGGGAAGCGGCGCACCACGTCCAGTTGCTGGGCTCGGGCACCATCCTGCGTGAAGTTCGCGAAGCGGCGAAGATTCTCCGTGACGAGTTCAACATCGGCGCTGACGTCTGGAGCGTTACCAGCTTCAACGAACTGCGTCGCGACGGTCTGGCTGTAGAGCGTAACAACCGCCTGCACCCTGGCCAGAAGCCGGAACTGAGCTATGTTGAGCAGTGCCTCAACGGTCGCAAAGGCCCGGTCATTGCATCGACGGATTACATGAAGCTGTTCGCTGACCAGGTTCGTCAGTGGGTTCCAACCAAGGAGTATAAAGTCCTGGGCACCGACGGTTTCGGCCGTAGCGACAGCCGCAAGAAGCTGCGTCACTTCTTTGAAGTCGATCGTCACTTCGTTGTGCTGGCAGCCCTGGAAGCTTTGGCGGATCGTGGCGATATCGAACCTAAAGTGGTGGCGGAAGCCATCGCCAAGTTCGGCATCGATCCTGAAAAACGCAATCCACTGGACTGCTAAGAGTCTGCTTCAAGAGCGCTGATCAGAGCGTAAACAGCCGAGGATGCGGAATTTACCTACCGTAAATGAGCATCCAACGCTGTTTCGTTGTAACTGAACCAGCGTATTGGTGAGTGAACAGGTTCTCCTAAGGAGAGACATAGTGAGTGAGTTAATTCGTGTACCCGACATCGGCAACGGTGAAGGCGAAGTCATTGAATTGATGGTCAAGGTCGGTGATCGCATCGAAGCCGACCAGAGCATTCTGACGCTGGAATCAGACAAGGCGAGCATGGAAATCCCTGCTCCCAAGGCTGGCGTCATCAAGGCCATGAAGGTCAAGCTGGGCGACCGCCTGAAAGAAGGCGACGAGCTGTTCGAGCTGGAAGTGGAAGGCGAAGCAGCTGCCGCACCTGCCCCCGCAGCCGAACCTGCCGCGGCACCTGCTGCTGCCGAAAAACCGGCTGAAGCTGCACCGGCACCTGCCGCGGCTGCGCCTGCTCCGGCAGCCAGCGCCAGCGTTCAGGACATCCACGTGCCGGACATCGGCTCGTCGGGCAAGGCCAAAATCATCGAGCTGATGGTCAAGGTCGGTGACTCCATTCAGGCTGATCAGTCGTTGATCGCCCTGGAATCCGACAAGGCCAGCATGGAGATCCCATCTCCGGCAGCAGGCGTTGTCGAGAGCATCGAAGTCAAGCTGGACCAGGAAGTCGGTACCGGCGACCTGATCCTCAAACTGAAAGTCGAAGGCGCAGCGCCCGCCGCAGCTCCGGCACCTGCTGCCAGCGCACCGGCTGCCGCTCCTGCCAAGGCTGAAGCGGCTGCACCGGCCGCTGCTCCAGCGCCGAAAGCCGAAGCAGCACCTGCTCCGGCTGCACCGGCCAAAGACGGCGCCAAGGTTCACGCAGGCCCGGCTGTTCGTCAGCTGGCACGCGAGTTCGGCGTCGAGCTGAGCGCGGTCAGCGCCACCGGCCCACACGGCCGCGTGCTGAAAGAAGACGTTCAGGTTTACGTCAAGACCATGATGCAGAAGGCCAAGGACGCTCCGGCTGGCGGCGCAAGCGGCGGCTCGGGCATTCCGCCGATCCCGGAAGTCGATTTCAGCCGTTTCGGCGAGATCGAAGAAGTACCGATGACGCGCCTGATGCAACTCGGCGCTTCGGGTCTGCACCGCAGCTGGCTGAACATTCCGCACGTCACGCAATTCGACCAGGCCGACATTACCGACCTGGAAGCTTTCCGTGTTGCGCAGAAAGGTGCTGCAGAGAAGGCTGGCGTCAAGCTGACCGTTCTGCCACTGCTGCTCAAGTCCTGCGCCCACTTGCTCAAGGAGCTGCCGGACTTCAACGCTTCGCTGGCACCTAGCGGCAAGGCCGTGATTCGCAAGAAGTACGTGCACATCGGCTTTGCCGTGGACACCCCGGATGGCCTGTTGGTACCGGTTATCCGCGACGTCGATCAGAAGAGCCTGTTGCAGCTGGCCGCCGAAGCCGCAGCACTGGCTGAAAAGGCACGTAACAAAAAGCTGACTGCAAACGACATGCAGGGCGCGTGCTTCACCATCTCCAGCCTCGGCCACATTGGCGGCACCGGCTTCACGCCGATCGTCAACGCGCCGGAAGTGGCGATCCTCGGTGTTTCCAAGGCAACCATCCAGCCCGTCTGGGACGGTAAAGCCTTCCAGCCGAAACTGATGCTGCCGCTGTCGCTGTCCTACGATCACCGCGTGATCAACGGCGCAGCTGCTGCCCGCTTCACCAAGCGCTTGAGCGAATTGCTGGCGGACATTCGTACAATCCTGCTGTAAGCCCTGCAGGCCCGTTCCCGGACGGGCCTTGCTGTACACCTTTGCGAGCTGCCACGCTCGAACCTCAACCCCGCCCTCCAGCGGGGATTTTTTTGCCTGGCTATCGCGCCCATGCTCCGCGCTCATTGCTGGATTCTGTGGGAGTGACCGGGGCGGCGATCCGCATTGCTCACGACCATCTTCTGGGGTTGTACGGACCCCTTAGCGAGCAAGCTCGCTCCCACGACCTTTATCGCGGTGCCAGGTCTGACTGGCGGGTGATACACTACGCGACATTTTTGTTTTGCAGGTCCACCGTCGTGACTAACACCGCTTTCAATTCTCTGCCTCTGTCCGCTGCCATGCTGGCTAACCTGGAGTCGCTTGGTTACGCCGAAATGACACCGATTCAGGCGCAGAGCCTGCCGGTGATCCTCAAGGGCATGGACCTGATCGCGCAAGCCAAGACCGGCAGCGGCAAGACCGCTGCCTTCGGTATCGGCCTGCTCAACCCGATCAACCCGCGGTTCTTCGGTTGCCAGGCACTGGTCATGTGCCCGACCCGCGAACTGGCGGATCAGGTCGTCAAGGAAATCCGCCGTCTGGCGCGCTCGGAAGACAACATCAAGGTGCTGACCCTCTGCGGCGGCGTGTCTTTCGGCCCGCAGATCGGCTCGCTGGAGCACGGCGCGCACATCATCGTCGGTACGCCGGGGCGTATTCAGCAACATTTGCGCAAGGGTTCGCTGGTGCTGGACGGCCTGAACACGCTGATCCTCGATGAAGCCGACCGCATGCTGGACATGGGCTTCTACGACGCCATCGCCGACATCATCGAGCAGACCCCGCAGCGCCGTCAGACCCTGCTGTTCTCCGCGACCTACCCGGTCGGCATCAAGCAGCTGTCGTCGAAATTCATGCGTGACCCACAGACCGTAAAAGTCGAAGCGCTGCACGCCGACAGCCAGATCGAGCAGATTTTCTATGAAATCTCTCCGGAACAGCGTCTGGAAGCGGTGGTCAAGGTACTCGGTCATTTCCGTCCGGCGTCCTGTGTGGCGTTCTGCTTCACCAAGCAGCAGGTTCAGGAAGTGGTCGACCACCTGACCGCCAAAGGCATGTCTGCCGTCGGTCTGCATGGTGATCTGGAACAGCGCGACCGCGATCAGGTACTGGCGATGTTCGCCAACCGCAGCACCTCGGTACTGGTCGCCACCGACGTGGCCGCGCGCGGTCTGGACATCGACGCACTGGACATGGTGATCAACGTCGAGCTGGCGCGCGATTCGGAAATCCACATTCACCGCGTAGGCCGTACCGGTCGCGCAGGCGAAAAAGGCATCGCGGTCAGCCTTGTGGCACCGTCGGAAAGCCAGCGCGCCCGCGCTATCGAAGAATTGCAGAAAGCCCCGTTGAACTGGCAGCAGTACGATCAGCTAAGCGTCAAGGAAGGCGGCAGACTGCTACCGACCATGACGACGCTGTGCATCGGCTCGGGTCGCAAGGACAAACTGCGTCCGGGCGACATTCTTGGCGCGCTGACTGGCGAAGCGGGTATTGCAGGCACTCAGGTGGGCAAGATCGCGATCTTCGATTTCCAGGCGTACGTCGCCGTCGAGCGCAGCATGGCCAAACAGGCTCTGGAGCGTCTGAACAACGGCAAGATCAAAGGCAAGTCGCTGCGCGTGCGGATTTTGTAAAGTTTATAGTTGACCCTGATAGTCCCTACACTCCGCGCCGAGCATCATATACAGGCCCCGAAGGTCCTGAAAACGCGGTTTTCAGGCCTCTGCCCGTAGGGCGTGGGAGCGAACTTGTTCGCGAAGACGGTAGTTCAGACGATAAATCTTCGGAGAACATACCGGCCCTTTCGCGAACAAGCGAAGCGTCGCCCGGTCCGCTCCCACGGCCTTCGGCCAGAATCAAAAACAGGCTTGTATATAGCTTAGCGCGGAGCATGGGAACGATCGTGACCTACAGATCGAGGAACCACGCTGTGCCCGTTACTGACGTTTTAATCATTGGCGCTGGCGCCGCTGGTCTGATGTGTGCGTTCACCGCTGCCGCTCGCGGGCGCAGAGTGATATTGATCGATCACGCCAATAAACCTGGCAAGAAGATCCTCATGTCCGGCGGCGGACGCTGCAACTTCACCAACATGTACACCGAGCCGGCCAATTTCCTGTCGCAGAACCCACACTTCTGCAAATCGGCGCTGGCGCGCTACACCCAGTGGGATTTCATTGCGATGGTCGCCAAACATGGCGTGCCGTATCACGAGAAAAAACTCGGCCAGCTGTTCTGCGACAACAAGTCCAGCGACATTCTGGAAATGCTCCTGGAGGAATGCCGTCAGGCCGGTGTCAGCCTGCACATGGACACTTCCATGCAGCAGATCGGCAAAACCGAATCCGGCTACAGCCTGCAAACCACGCTGGGCACGTTGAGCTGCGAGGCGCTGGTCATCGCCACGGGCGGGCTGTCGATCCCGACGCTGGGCGCGACCGGCTTTGGCTATCAGGTCGGCAAGCAGTTCGGCCACACGCTGCTGCCCACCCGCGCAGGCCTGGTGCCGTTCACCATCACCGATCAGCTCAAGGAGCTATGCACCGAGCTTTCGGGCACATCGGTGGATTGCCTGGTCAGTTGCAATGACACCAGCTTCCGCGAAAACATCCTGTTCACGCATCGCGGCCTCAGTGGCCCGGCGATCCTGCAGATCTCCTCGTTCTGGCAGCCCGGTGACACCGTGGAAATCAACTTGCTGCCCGATCACGATGTGCCCGCCTGGCTCAGTCAGCAACAGGCCGAGCGTCCCAACAGCGAGTTGAAAACCCTGCTGGGCGAGATTTTCACCAAAAAGATGGCCAACCTGATCGCCGAACACTGGTTCGTGTCCAAGCCCATGAAGCAGTACACCCACGCCGAACTGTCCGACATCGCCGAAAAACTGGCGAGCTGGAAGGTGGTCCCGGCAGGCACCGAGGGTTATCGCACCGCTGAAGTGACGCTGGGCGGTATCGATACCCGTGAAGTGTCGTCCAAGACCATGGAGTCGCTGAAATCCCCTGGCCTCTATTTCGTCGGCGAAGTACTCGACGTGAGCGGTCATCTGGGCGGCTTCAACTTTCAGTGGGCGTGGGCCTCGGCCTACGCAGCGGCGCAGTACGTGTGACGTAGTGCGCGTGGCGTAACATCACGACACTGCAAACCGGTATAAATTTTGCCAAGCGGATGTACAGCCAGTCGTTTGGTCTGTACATATCCTCCTGCAGAATTGATCAATTGCGAACAGGGCCGTAAGCTTACCCATGGCATCGAAATCTCTCCGTCATACATTCCGTCGATTGTGGGCGCTGGATAAATTCAGCTATAGCGTTCGAGTCTTTATCGCACTGACCGGCAGCATGGCGCTGTGCTGGTACCAAAACGAGATGGCATTGCTGATCCCGCTGTTTCTGGGGATTATTGCCTGCGCACTGGCAGAGACTGACGATAGCTGGCAAGGCCGACTCAATGCCCTGGCCGTGACACTGGTGTGTTTCAGCATCGCCGCCCTCGCCGTCGAATTGCTCTTCCCCTACCCCATCCTGTTTGTCTGCTCGCTGGCGCTGGCCAGCTTCTGCCTGACCATGCTCGGCGCGCTGGGTGAGCGGTATGGCGCAATCGCCTACGGCACGCTGATCCTCTCGGTCTACACCATGATCGGCGTCGATCAGCGCGGCGGTGAGGTACTGGACTTCTGGCATGAGCCGATGCTGCTGGTGGCGGGTGCAGCCTGGTATGGCCTGCTGTCAGTGCTGTGGCAGATGCTGTTTTCCAACCAGCCGGTGCAACAGGTGCTGGCCCGGCTGTTCCGTGAGCTGGGGCAGTACCTGAAACTCAAGTCGACGCTGTTTGAGCCGATCCGCACACTCAATGTAGAGGCCCGTCGTCTGGAACTGGCGCAGCAGAATGGCAAAGTGGTCGCCGCGCTGAACTCCACCAAGGAAATCATCCTGCACCGCGTTGGCAGCGGCCGCCCCGGTTCGAAAGTCAGCCGCTACCTGAAGCTGTATTTCATCGCCCAGGACATCCACGAGCGCGCCAGCTCGTCGCACTCCCCCTACAACTCACTGGCCGACGCCTTTTTCCACAGCGATGTGCTGTTCCGCTGCCAGCGCCTGCTGCGTCAACAGGGCGTTGCCTGCCAGGCGCTGTCAGAATCCATCCAGCTGCGGCAGCCGTTCGTGTATGACCCCAGCTTCGCCGAAGCCATGGAAGACCTGCACGCCTCTCTGGAACACCTGCGCATCCAGAGCAACCCTGCGTGGCGTGGCCTGTTGCGTTCGCTGCGTGCGCTGGCTGCCAACCTCGGCACACTGGATCGCCTGATCAGCGACGCCAGCAACCCGGACGCCGTGGCCGATGCCACCGACAGCAGCCTGCTGGACCGCTCGCCGCGCAACCTCAAGGATGTCTGGACCCGCCTGCGCCTGCAGATGACCCCGACCTCACTGCTGTTCCGCCACGCCCTGCGCCTGCCGCTGGCGCTGACCATCGGTTATGCGATGGTGCACCTGATTCACCCGTCACAGGGCTACTGGATCATCCTGACCACGGTGTTTGTCTGCCAGCCGAGCTACGGCGCCACCCGGCGCAAACTCGGCCAGCGGATCATTGGTACGGCAATAGGTCTGACGGTCGGCTGGGTACTGTTCGATCTGGTTACCAGTCCGATTCTGCAATCGATGTGCGCGGTGTTGGCCGGTTTGGTGTTCTTCGTCAATCGCACCACGCGCTACACCCTGTCGACCGCCGCCATCACAGTCATGGTGCTGTTCTGTTTCAATCAGGTCGGCGACGGTTACGGGCTGTTCCTGCCACGGCTGTTCGATACGCTGCTGGGCAGCTTGATCGCCGGGCTCGCGGTGTTCCTGTTCCTGCCGGACTGGCAAGGACGACGCCTGAACAAGGTGCTGGCCAACACCCTGACCTGCAACAGCATTTACCTGCGGCAGATCATGCAGCAGTACGCCAAGGGCAAGAGTGACGACCTTGCCTATCGACTGGCGCGACGCAACGCACACAATGCCGACGCTGCGCTGTCGACCACATTGGCAAACATGCTTATGGAGCCCGGTCACTTCCGCAAGGAGGCCGATGTCGGTTTCCGCTTTCTGGTCCTGTCACATACGCTGCTGAGCTACCTTTCCGGCCTCGGCGCGCACCGTGATACACAGTTGCCTGGCGATGTCCGCGAACACCTGATCGATAACGTCGGCGCTACGCTGGCAGCCAGTATCGACGAAATCGCCGCAGGGCTGGCCGAGAAGAAACCTGTCGCCGTACAGAGTGACGCAGAGGAAGCACTGGCCGCGCAACTGGAACAGCTACCGGAAGAGATGGACGAAAGCCAGCGTCTGGTACAGGCTCAGCTAGCCTTGATCTGCCGCCAGCTGGCACCGCTACGCACCCTTGCCGCCCACCTGATCAAAGCTCCGGAGGCTGTTGCAGCCCATGCAGTCTGAACAGCTCGTCGTAGGTGCCGTCGGCCTTCATGGCGGCAATTTCACGATCAAAATCGGCGACGATTTTTGCGTGCTGAGGGTTTTTCAGGCTGACCAGAATATGCAGACTGTTCTCGCTCAACGAGCCGGGTAGAAACTCGACACGGTCGCGAACCTCGTCGGGCTCCATCGCCAGGTTATAGCGAGCGACGTATTCGTCCTCCAGTGTCAGGTCCACACGTTCGGCAGCGAGCATGCGTACGGCTGTGGAGAAGTTTTGTACGGGAACCTTCTTGAGCAGACTGTCGCTGTCAAACGCAGGGGAATAGGCATAACCGCGTACAACCGCAATCATGTAATTGTGCAGTTGTTCATGGCTCCGAACCTCGATAGCCGATTCCTTGCGTTTGATGAAGCGCACCCTATTAAGCAGGTATTCGGCTGAAAACTGACCAATTTTTGTGCGATCTTCGCTGAACCATGCGTTGATCAGAACAGGGCAGCCTGCGGCTGCAAATTGTGGGATTTTGAAATCGGTTATCATAGCCGAAATTGAGTCGATCCCTCCTCAGCACAGGCTTACACATGGCGTCAGAGACCAAAAAACG
>NZ_LKBW01000114.1 GCF_002699855.1 Pseudomonas amygdali
GATACATCCTCAGTGGATGTATCGTCCCCTTCGCGAACAATGCGGATCGCCGCCCCGGTCGCTCCACGGGTATGCATTCCAGTCAAGCATTTGCCCTTCACCACCACTGCGCATCCATATTTGGGAGCGACCGGAATCTTTTGAGATAACGCGCACTCCTTGTGGGAGCGAACTTGTTCGCGAAGGCTCTATTCCTGACGATACATCCTCAGTGGATGTATCGTCCCCTTCGCGAACAATGCGGATNACTCCTTGTGGGAGCGAACTTGTTCGCGAAGGCTTTATTACTGAAGATACATCTTCAGCGGATGTACCGGCCCTTTCGCGAACAATGCGGATCGCCGCCCCGGTCGCTCCCACAGGTACGCATTCCAACCAACCAACCAATCAGTCGGCGATCATTTGCCCTTTACCACCATCTGCGCGGGTGCATCGCCCAGTGCCTGCCAGTTCGGGCGGTACATCGATTCGACCTGCGGCGGCGGCACGCGGTACGTACCCGGCGTGACTGCACGGGCCAGGTAGAGCAGGTGCACGGTGCTGCTGCCGTCGATATCCAGCGCCGCCACGTAACGATCACCGCGGTATTCCTGATGCTTGATCCCGGCGTTTTCCATCGACTCGCGGATCGTCTTCACTTCTTCACTGGCGTCTTCCAGGCTTGCCGAGCTTTGCGCCAGGTTCTGGTTTTCCAGCTCCAGGCCCGCAGGCAGCAAGTCCACCACCAACGCATCAGGTACGCGCTGTTTGGCACCAATCTCCAGATGCACCAGCACCAGTTGCCCGGTTTTCAGGGCTCCGACGTTCAGTGGCGCGCCGCTCAGGCTCAGGTATTCGCGACGAATGCTCAGGTTTTCGCCACCGGCTGCAGGCGTCTGGGTTGGATAACCGGAAACGGTCAGTTGCTGATAGAGCGGTTCGCTGCCTTGATTGTGTACTGAAAGCGGCGAAGCCAGCAGCCCACCGTCCAGCTTGAGGCCCGGCTGTTTGTTGCTTAGCTCGCGGGTTTGAGTGCCGCTGGCGAGGCTGGCGGTCCAGTCCTTCTCCGCTTTACCCAGCAGGTTACGACCGGCAAGGAACAGCGAGTTGCTTTCCTGAGTGGACAGGTAGCGATTGGCGGCCACTTCATCGGCCAGGGCAAACAGGCGCTCGTCACGCCTTTCTCTGGCGAGATCATTTTCTTCCAGCAAGGCCAGAATCAGTGCCTGATCACGCAGCGAGCTGCCGTAGTCGGCCAGCCATTCATTTTTGCGGCTGACTGCCAGGCCGGCGCTCAGGGCCAGATCGGCACGCGGTTTGTCGCCCATCTTCTCCAATGCGACCGCCAGTTGTACCAGCGGCAGCCCGGAGCGGGCGTCACTGCGTCGGTCGAACAGGCTGCGCAAGGCCGCCAGCGGAGCCTGTTGGCTGCGTGAAAGCACCAGCCCCGCGTAGGCTTGCACGGCAAAGCGCGTATGTTCGGCGTTCTGGCTGTAATTGACCTGAATCTGCCCGGTATCCTGCAAATAACGCAGCAGACGTTCACTGGCTTTCTTCAGCGCGTCCGGTGGTACGGCAAAGCCCTGATCGCGGGCGCGCAGCAGGAAGTCGGTGACATAGGCAGTCAGCCAGTATTCCTCGTCGCTGTCCGAACCCCAAAGGCCAAAGCTGCCGTTGTAACGTTGCATGCCCAGCAGGCGCTCGATGCCGATTTCGACCTTGCGCTTGCGTTCGGCATCCGGTTCGCCGGTCAGGCCCAGACGCTTGAGGGTCGCCGCGTCGGCATACAGCGATGGATACAGGCCGCTGGCGGTCTGCTCCAGACAACCGTAAGGGTAGGCTTTCAGTGCCCGAATCTGTTCACCGATGTTCAGCGGTGGGCGGCTCGACAGCGACAGCATGGCTTCGCGACCGGCAGGCTCGAAGGCTTCAAGTGCACCGTCCGGCAGGCTCCAGCTTTGCTCGTTGAGAGTGGCGCGATAATGCCTGAGCATCGCCGGGTAGGCTGGGCGTACACCGATGTTCCACTCGCGAGTGAAGGCGGGCAGGGTTTCACCGGGCAGGTCCAGACCTTCGATCAGCACTTTGATTTTGCCCTGACCCAGTCCACCCTGCGCCAGTACCGGCACTTTAAGGGTGACGCGCTGACCCTCTTTGAGTTGCAAGGGCTTGATCTGATCGCCGCCAGGAATGCTCAACTGGCCTTCAGCGCTGATCTTCACGTCCAGCTTTTGCGCTTTGCCCGACAGGTTGGAGACGTCAAGCGCGACGCTGGTCTGGTCGCCACCTGCGAGGAAGCGCGGCGTCGACAGCTCGGCGATGATCGGCGCAGCCACCACGGTTTTCGCCTCGGCCATGCCGTAGCGGTCGTCGGTCCAGGCCTGAGCCATGACCCGCAGTTCGCCGTTGAAGTCTGGAATGTCGACACTCGATTCACCTTCACCCGCGTCGTTCAGGGTAACCGGCGCGCTTTGCAGTGCCACGATGGTCACGCTAGTGTCCGGACGCTTGCCGCCTTTGGCCAGCGCATCGCCACCGAACGCCATGCTGGCCAGACGTCCCTGACCGGCTTCGATCAACTGGCCGTAGATGTCCAGTTGGTCCGCGCCATACTGCTTGCGGCCAAACAGGCTGGCAAACGGGTCGGGCGTGGCGTAGCGGGTGATATTGAGAATGCCGACGTCCACTGCCGACACCAGCACTTGCACCTGCCTTGGCACGCTGCCATCGGCATTTTTGGCGACAATCTTGAGTTTAAGCGGCTGTTTGGGGCGCATTTTCTCCGGTGCGGTGACCGTCAGCGCCAGTTTGCGTTGCGCACGGTCCAGCGGCAGGTGCAGCACACCTACAGCGCGCTTCGGTGTAACGTTGGCCTTGCGCTCGCCGGGGCGTATGACCAGAGCGGTGACGTACAGATCGTGGCGCGCCCACTTTTTGTCCAGCGGGATTTCATACGATTTGCCCTCGGCCGGCACGTCGATTTCCTTCCACCACAATGGACCTTCGCTGGACTCGACCAGCAGGTAGCCCTTGCCCGCAGCGGGTGGCGTGACGGTCACCGTGGCGGTGTCGCCGTCGTTGTATGCCGGTTTGTCCAGCGCCAGCTTGACCTGATCCGGCCTGACCACGCCGCCATCGGTGTTGTCCTGCCAACGATAGCCCGCCCAGAAGCGCAGGCTGCTGACCATACCGGTGGACGGGTCTTCCACTTCGACACGGTAAGGGCCCCACTCGACCGGGAAGCTGATTTTGGCTGTCGAGTCCTTGGTGATGTTGAGGGTCTCCTCGTTCAGGTTGAGGAATTTCTCGTTGAAGTGGTAGCTCCAGCCATCGTTGGCCGAATAATTCCAGTAGTAGTCGCGGCGCTCACGAATCAACCTGACTTTTACATTATCAGCGGCCAGTTTGTTGCCAGCGGCATCGGCCATCACGATTTCAAATTCGGCCGGGCCGTCGTCGTTGGTCTGCGCCTCGCCCTTGTCGGCTTCGTCGTCGTAGTCATCGCTGCCTGTACTGCTGCCGAACAACGCACGCACGCCGGGCAAGTGCTCGGCAGGCCAGATCGGCTGCACCAGACGACGGGTGATCGGACGCCCGCCGGACTCTTGCAGGCTGGCTTGCAGAATCAGTTGCAGTGGCGATTTGGCTTGCGCCCATTCGCTCTGCACGGCAAGCGTCGAGTGGCCTTCGGCGTCAAGCGTAACCGGCTCCAGCTCCAGGTCATGCTTGAGGTCTTCTTCGGTGATCGAACCGAACTGATAGCCCGGCAGTTTCGGCACGGCTTCGCGCAGCGGACGCACGTAGACCTGACCGGTCAGGGTATTGCCCGAGGCGGGCGCGCCGTACAGGTAGCGACCAGTGATATCGAACTCGGGGTTGTCAGCAGGCGCAACCGGCGTGTCGCTGCCCTTGAGTTCCAGAGCCAGGCGCTCGGGCAGGAAGTCTTCAACCTTGAATTCGTAAAGCTGCGGTTTGCCGTCGCCCAGGTCGAACACCAGTTGCCAGCGACCGGTCGGCGCTTCATCGGCGAGTTGCAATTGATACTGGTAGAACCCACTGCTGTCGGCTTCCCAGACGAACTTGCGGCTGACCTGATCATCAGGGCGGCGCACTTCGACGGTGATGGGTTGTGGCTTGACGTTCTTGCCGTCGCTGTCACGCAGCAGGCCGTTGAGCAGCACGGTTTCACCGGGGGCGATACAGGTCACGCGGGCCGAAAATAAAGAATTGCAGCGGGTGAGCCTGCGGGCCGGAGATGTCGAACTCGGCCAGGTCCAGCGCCGAACTGTTCAAACGCAGCATGCTGGTCTGTTCGTCCTTGTGCGCCAGTACCACCGCCGCCTTGGCTGGCAGCGGCAGTTGAGTGTGGCCGTCGCTGTCGGTCTTGCCCTGGGCGACAACCTTGCCGCTGTCGTCGTACACATCGACGCTCACATCGCTCAGGGCCTTGCCGCCCTCGAGCGCTTGAGTGAAGACGTCCAGACGGTTGCTGTAACGGTGTATCGACAGACCGATATCACTGAGGGTGAACAGGGTAGCCGGCTGCGAGTAGCTGTAGGTCCCCGACGCGCGCATGACTGCCAGATAAACACCCGGCTGTTGCAGAGGTTTGATACCGGCAATCGGTAGCAGCAGGGTTTCACGGGTATTGCGCGCAGGCTTGAGGTCGAAACGACCGCTGTAGACCAGTTCGGCCATAGGCAACAGCTCTTCGGAGCTGTAGCTGGACAGGCTCGACGCGCCGTCCCACTGGGCGAGGAAGTTGGGCATCGAGTCGGGTTTGACGCGAAAGAATTCGACATCCACCTTGTCGACGTTCAGGGCGATGACCGGCAAGCCCTCGGCCAGCCGCGTCGGCAACAGGCTGCCACGGCTGGCGAAGCCGACGGTGGCTTGCAGGTCACGGGTTTCCAGACGGCTGATGTATTCGGCCGCGAGCGTGGCCTTGTTGACGGCCTGCAGACCGGCATCGACGGTCAGCACCAGTTTGCGCTGCGGCTCAAGGTGGCGCAGGCGCAGTTCCATGAGGTTGTCCGACAGCTCCCAGGCACCGTCGACCTTGCCGTTCTTGCTGTCCACCAGATGAAGTTTTTCGCCGAACTTCTGCTCCGGGTCGAGCGGCACGGAAAAGCTCACCGACAGGGCGCTTGCGCCGTCGATCTGGATTTCCGACACGTCGATGACGGTCAGTTCGCGCCCTGCGTAGCGCTTGCTCAGCGCGGCGAGGTCGACTGCGGGTTTGGGCTTTGTATCGGTAACCGCTGCCTGGGTCGTTGCTGCCGCGGCTGGCGCCGGTTTATCCGGGGAGGAGGAATCACAGGCGCTCAGCAACGCAAGCGCGCAAGCCAGAAACAATCCTTTGTTGAACATGGTGGCACTCATCGGCAACGGTAGAGAGGGTGCGACTATATAACAGTCGTGATGACAAGTATTACTGTCAGATTGAACAGGTAGTCCCTGGCATTCCTCACACGCCAGCGCAGGACGTAGAGCCTGGCTATCGTTCCTCACGCTCTGGTATGCCCCCCGAAGGTTGGACAATTATCCACTTACGCTGCCTTGGCGGCCTGCATCCTG
>NZ_LKBW01000115.1 GCF_002699855.1 Pseudomonas amygdali
GCTCCTGGGTCAACATATTGGCAGCTCAAAGCCGCCAGTTTTACCCAGGGGGGTCAATTCTAGGTTGGCGTTAGGGGGTCATTTTTACAGTGGCGGTGACAATTAAGACTTCTGGCTGCAGCAGAAACATTGCCTTCCGACCGTCTGAGAGCCTCTTCCAACACGGCTTTCTTGTAGCCGTCTACAGATGATCTGAAGTCTTTAACCAGAGGTTGCAGCGAAAGGAGATCGCCTGATTCTTCTGCAACTGTCTCGGAGGGTGATGCCAGAAGGTCGAGGTCATGCAGCTCCAGCGACAACACACTCTGCCTTTTCAACGACGCCGCTCGTTTTTTTGCCTTCAGCGCGGCCCTTGCCATCAGGTGTTCCAGCTCCCGAATATTCCCGGGCCAGGAGTAGCCGACCAATGCCTGGCGGGCGGAGTCGGAAAATCGCAGCGAAGGTACGCCGACCCTCCAGCGGTTTTCTTCCGCGAAGGCTCCAGCCAGCAACATGATGTCGTCCCGGCGTTCTCTCAGAGAGGGGATGCGTAACGGGTAGACGCTGAGGCGGTGATACAGGTCTGCTCGAAAACGACCCGTGCGCACTTCCTCAGCCAGGTCTCGGTTGGTGGCGGCAATCAAACGAATATCGACCACGTGGGGCTTGTCGGAGCCTACTCTCTGAAGCTGGCCGCCCTGAAGTACGCGAAGCAGGGTGGCTTGCACGGCCAACGGAAGCTCGCCGATCTCATCCAGGAACAGCGTGCCGGTGCTGGCCACTTCAAATTTACCCAGCCGATTTTCGATGGCCCCCGAAAAGGCGCCTTTGACGTGCCCGAAAAGCTCGCTTTCGACCAGGTGCTCAGGAAGCGCGGCGCAATTGACCGTGATGAACGGTTTGTCCGCTCGCGCCGAGAGATCGTGTAGCCGCTGGGCAACCAGTTCTTTACCTACTCCGGTTTCGCCGGTAATCAACACCGTGAGGTCGCTTGAAGCGACCAGATCGATTTCAGAGATGAGTTGCCTGAAACTGTCGCTGTTGCCGATCATTTCAGGCTTGGGCCTGCGTGCAGAGAGTCGGTAGGCTTCTGCCCGTTTCCGTTCTCAGGCAACGGTGCGCAACAGATCATCGAATTGGGAGGCCGCCACGACGGTCGCCGCCGCGAACACGGCAAAGGTCTCGACGGTTTGCAGATCCTGCTCAGTGAACTGCCCAACGGTCAGGGCGTCCAGGGTCAGAACCCCCCAGGTTTTGTCATTGATCCGCAATGAGCAACCCATGCAGTCGTGCACGGGCAAAGCGCTTGAACCGATCAGTCCGTCATAGGGGTCCGGGAGATCACAGTTTGAGGGGAACAGCACGGCCCCCTTGGCTTCAATGATCGCGTTCAGTCGAGGATGGTTGGCGACACGGTAGCGTCGGGCCATTGCGTCACTGGCCAAGCCGTGCGCTGCGACAGGAATAAGTTCGCCCCGCTCCAGGCGCAATAATGCCAGAGCATCCGAGGGGACAAGCTCTCGCAACGCATCCAGCACGCGGTAATAACGGTGTTCGGCAGACAGCTCTACGGCTAAATCACCCAAGAGAGGAAGGAGGGCGTGCAACGCCTTCAACTGATGAGTCGAAATGACATCTTTTTTCACGGATCAGGTCTTAATAACACAGTCATAAAGACTCTATACGCCTTCGAATTGCTGTTTTACAAGGCTTTTATGCCTGGCACGGCGGTTGCTCTAGCCAAGGGTATAGATGCTTACCTTCTGGAGCCCACCATGCTGACCTCAGCCCAGCGCGACATCATCAAAGCAACTGTGCCTCTGCTAGAAACCGGAGGGGAAGCGCTGATCACGTATTTTTATAAACTCATGCTCGACACGCACCCTGAAGTGCGTCCGTTGTTTAATCAGGCGAATCAAGCTAACGGGTCGCAGCCCCGTGCGCTTGCCAATGGCGTGCTGATGTACGCGAGGAACATCGACAGGCTCGAAAACCTGGGCGGGCTGGCGAGCCAGATAATCAACAAGCATGTGGCACTGCAGATACTTCCCCAGCATTACCCTATAGTCGGCGCCTGCCTTTTGCAGGCTATCCGCGAGGTACTGGGCGCAGAAACCGCAACAGATGAAGTCATCGCAGCGTGGGCCGCAGCCTATCAACAGCTCGCAGACATCCTCATTGCCGGTGAGCGGAGTGCCTACGACGCCATCGCTGCTGCACCGGGCGGCTGGCGGGGTGCGCGTCCGTTCACCGTCCAGAGAAAGGTGGCCGAAAGCGCTGAAATTACGTCGTTTTATCTTGCGCCTACTGATCATCAGCCCGTTATCAAGCACAAGGCCGGACAATACATCGGCGTGCGGCTCATGATCGATGGCCAAGAGGTGCGACGTAACTACTCTTTGAGTGAGCAGGCTGACGGTGTTTTATACCGAATCAGCGTCAAGCGTGAGCAGGGCGGGCTCGCGTCTACTTATCTGCACGATCATGTGGAAGAGGGAAGCACGCTCGATGTGTTCCCTCCTTCCGGGAATTTCACACTTAGCGACCATACCAGGCCACTACTACTTATCAGCGGCGGCGTCGGTATCACGCCAACGCTGGCAATGGCCGAGCAAGCGCTGGAGTCCGGCGAACGACCAGTCACCTTCATTCACTATGCGCGTAATGGTCAGGCGCATGCGTTCTCAGCCCTCTTGCGAGACTGGCAACAACGCTATCCGCTGTTCAAGGCGCATGTCGTTTACGCGGAGCGGGCCGATCATGAGGTCTACACGCCGGACGCCATTGGCTTTCCCTCAATCACTCACCTTCAAAAATGGCTGCCTGCCGACCGCGATGTCGACGCTTATTTTCTGGGCCCCACACCCTTCATGGCATTCATGAAACGGGCCTTGAAGGATCTGGGAGTGCCAGAGAATCAGGCCCGGTATGAGTTTTTCGGCCCGGCGCAAGCCTTGGCGTGAAGTTGAAAGGCAAACATCTGACCAGGCAAAGAGCTGTTGACGCACGGTGCTTCAAGCCAAGTGCAATCGCACATACCTCCAGATCAGCGGCTAAAACATCTGTATTTGTTTTAGCCGATTTGGCTGGAAAGCAATAGTTGAGATCAAAGTGATGCACAACCAGCCGTTACCAGCACAAAATAATCAAAGTCAAAGCTTGCTATGGTCTGCTATCGCTGCGGCCATGGTGATGGCCATTGGCATGGGCTTTGGACGTTTTGCCTATACCGGTGTCTACCCTGCGATGGTTCACGAGGGCATAGTGAGCCTGCATGACGGGACATTGGCTGCATCAGCCAATTATGCCGGATACCTGTTAGGCGCTTTACTGGCTGCGCGCTTATCAAGCGGTCATTCACGCAAGTGGGTAATCGTGTCTATCCTCGCCAGCGTGGTAGGTCTGATTGCGCTGGCCTATATCGCACAGCCTTGGTTGATTATCAGCATTCGAGGCGTGGCAGGGCTCTTCAGTGCGCTGTCCATGATCGCTGTATCGCAGTGGTTATTGCAGCACAAGGGGCATCATGAGGGGGCCCCCATACTCTTTTCAGGAGTGGGCATAGGAATCTTCCTTTCAGCAGAAATACTGGCTATTGCTCAAGGCGTCGGATTCAACAGTTTCAACCTGTGGCTTACGCTGGGCGTGAGCAGCGCCGTACTAAGCGGCATTGCCATAAAGAAGCTGGATAAAAGCCCCACCCATTTGATGGCCCCTTCAGTGAGTGATGCTTCTGGGCGTCATATGCCATTAGGAGCATGGCCTTTGATTGCGGCCTATGGTTTGGCGGGTTTTGGCTACATTATCACGGCGACGTACCTTCCCATGCTGGTAAAAAATGCCTTTGGAGATATGAACCCTGTTCACATCTGGGCTGTTTTCGGTCTTGGAGCCGCACCTTCCTGTTACCTCTGGCACAAACTTCACCTGAGATTTGGCACTCACGTTGCGCTCCGTGCAAACCTCCTGCTTCAAGCGTTCGGTGTCATTCTGCCTGTCATATCACCTAGCGTGGCGGGATACGTGGGCAGTGCGTTAATTGTCGGCGGAACATTCATGGGTACCGTAAGCATAGCGATGCCCGCCGCAAAACGAGTGTCACACACGATTAAGCACAATCTTATCGCTGTCATGACTGCAGCCTACGGCATAGGTCAAATCATTGGCCCCTTATTAGCGAGCTACCTGTTCGCATACAGCGGCTCGTTCAACACTTCGCTGATCGCTGCGGGCGTTGGCCTGGTGCTCTCAACACTGCTGACCGTTCGATTTCCTTCACCGCTCCAGATAGATAGGTAGTTACATGAACAATACTGATTTCTGGACCAACATAGGGGTCCGGCTACCCATTATTCAGGCGCCGATGGTTGGAGTTTCAACTCCAACTCTTGCCGCCGAAGTTAGTAACGCAGGAGCCCTTGGATCAATCGGCCTTGGCGCCAGCACCCTAGACCAGGCACGAGCCCTTATAAGACGGACGCGCGAGCTAACTGACCAACCGTTCAACGTGAACATGTTCTGCCACAGCCCCGCTCGTTTTAACCAAGCGCAGAACGATGCCTGGCTGGCCTATAGTGCAAAATGGTTCGCCGAGTTCGATGCAGCGCCTCCTCAGGAAATACGCGAGATTTATACAAGCTTCCTGAGTGACCGGGCGATGCTTGAAGTGCTATTAGCCGAGCGGCCCGCTGTAGTCAGCTTTCACTTCGGCACACCCGAATCAGCATGGATAGCTGAGCTGCGAGAGGCGGGCATCGTTACACTGGGTTGTGCCACCACGCTCAAGGAAGCACAAATGCTTCAGAAGACAGGTGTAGACGCCATTGTCGCGCAAGGCTATGAGGCAGGAGGGCACCGTGGCGTATTCGACGATGCGCCTGATCAGGACCACGAGCTTGGGTTGTTCCCATTGACCCGCATGCTGACAACACACATAGGCTTACCGGTGATCGCAGCCGGTGGGATCATGGACGGCGCAGGCATTAAAGCGGCATTGGTACTGGGGGCCATAGGTGTACAAATGGGAACCGCCTTTATCCTGTGCCCCGAGTCCTCAGCTACGCCCGAGCATCGCGCAGCGCTTGTCTGCGCAAGAGCCCATGAAACTCGAGTAACCAGCTATGTATCCGGCCGTCCTGCCCGTGGCTTGGCGAATCGTCTGTACCTGGAAAGCAGCGAACAAAAAATCCCTGTCCCAGCCGAATATGGTATGACCCCCGAAGGTTGGACGCAACCTTTGGAGGCGTCATGGGTAAATATACAGTGCAGGCAAAACTCGCAGCCGTGAAAGAATATTGTG
>NZ_LKBW01000116.1 GCF_002699855.1 Pseudomonas amygdali
AGTGTGGGGTTTCCCCATGTGAGAGTAGGTCATCGTCAAGATTAAATTCCAGAAACCCTCATCGCTTACGCGTTGAGGGTTTTTGTTTTTGAGGCACGATAAAGTCTTTTTCGTACCGTGCAGATACAAAAAAACCACCTGGTCGAGGTGGTTTTTTATTTTCCGGGAGAATCAATCCCCGCGGTATTCGCACCCGCTGGTGCAGGTCTCATGAATACGAACGGCGGACAGCTCCGGCAGCAGAGGCTTCAGCTCATCCCAGATCCATTTCGCCAGGTTTTCGCTGGTTGGATTCTCAAGGCCGGGGATGTCATTCAGGTAATTATGATCAAGGCGTTCGTACAACGGTTTGAAAATAGCCTTGATTTCCGAAAAGTCGCGGATCCAGCCTGTGTGAGGATCAACCTTGCCAGCCAGATGAATGCCGACACGAAACGAATGGCCGTGCAGACGTCCACACTTGTGACCCTCTGGTACGTGAGGGAGGCGGTGTGCTGACTCGAAGGTAAACTCTTTGAAGATTTCCACTGTGTATTGGCCCCGGAAAAATGGCGATCGCAGACGCGATAAATGCAATCGACCAGTTTAACAGCAATGGCCTGAAACTCCATGCAGGGCTTGTGTGTGACGATTCCTTCAGATGCGATTGATGGCACTCGGCCAGATCTATTCAGTTTGAGTTAAGTTGTACGGGGTAAGGTAAACGCCATAGAAGCATCGACCGCTATGGACTCCTCCAATAATGAAAACGCTGACAACCCTGCTGGCGGCCCTGACATGTGTTCTGACTTCATGTGTCATCCAGGCGCGTGGTGTCGACCCGCATGAGGGATTGCGCCTCAGTAATGCGGGCACTCTCCAGTCTGCTGAAAAGCTCGATGCTAACGCCCTCAGCAAGCACCCTGGTGCCAGTATTCTTGATACACAGTTCAAGAATATATACGGCAGGTACGTTTACAATGTCGAGCTGCGTGACAAGCACGATATTGAGTGGGTTCTCGAAATAGACGCCGCTACGGGTCAGCTCTACAGGAATCATCAGGATAACTAATGAATGTCGACAAGCGTCTCTGTGTCATCCTTGGTTTGAGTCTGACCTGCTCTTTTGTCTATGCCAGGGATCTGAATCAGGATGAAGCGCTCAGTCTGCGGCAGCGTGGGGTGATACTGCCTCTCGAACAGTTTATCGAGCGCGCGCTGGGTCTTCATCCCGGCGCTCGCCTGCTGGAGGCTGAGCTTGAGGAAAAAAATAACATGTACGTGTATGAATTCGAGTTGCTGACCCCGCAGGGTGTTGTCCGTGAGCTCAAGTTCGATGCGCGCGATAGCCGATTGCTGAAAGACGAGGATGATGACTGATGCGCCTGCTACTGGTTGAAGACCATGTTCCTCTCGCGGATGAGTTACTCGCTGCGCTGGGACGGCAAGGCTATGCAGTCGACTGGCTGGCTGACGGTCGTGATGCGGTTTATCAAGGCGCAACCGAGCCCTACGACCTCATTGTTCTGGATCTGGGGTTGCCCGGCATGCCCGGGCTTGAGGTTCTCCAGCAATGGCGCGGCAAGGGCCTGGCTACCCCCGTACTGATTCTGACGGCACGAGGTTCGTGGTCAGAGCGTATAGAAGGCTTGAAGTCGGGGGCTGACGATTACCTGACCAAACCTTTTCATCCTGAAGAACTACAGTTGCGTATTCAGGCCCTGTTGAGGCGTTCGCACGGGCTTGCCAACCAGCCAACCCTGGAGTCTGCCGGCCTTAATCTGGATGAAGGTCGCCAGAGTGTCAGCCGGGATGGCGTTGATATCCAGCTCACGTCTGCAGAGTTTCGTCTGCTGCGCTATTTCATGCTCCACCCTGGACAGATTCTCTCTAAAAGCCATCTCTCTGAGCACTTGTACGATGGCGAAAACGAGCGTGACTCCAATGTCATCGAGGTCCATGTCAATCACCTGAGGCGCAAACTAGGCCGCGCAGTGGTCGAGACACGCCGTGGCCAAGGCTATCTGTACGGCGGAGCCGGAGGTTGAAATCCATACAACGGCGTCTGAGCCTGGGTCTTATCGCCGTTATGGTCGTTGTTGGCCTGGTGATGGCGCAGACCAGTCTCTGGCTGTTTGAAGTGGGCCTGCAGCGCTATCTGGAGTCGGGCTTACGCAACGAGAGCGAGAACCTGCTGGTGGCGCTGGTCCGAGGTCCTGCCGGGCTGCAACTGGATGACCATCGCTTGTCGGGTGCTTATCAGCGCCCGCTGTCCGGCCACTATTTCCGCATGGACTTGCCGCAGGGCCACTGGCGCTCCCGTTCTTTGTGGGATTTTGAGCTGCCGCTGCCTGGGGTGGGGTTGCACGCTAACCTTGAACTTGGCAAGACCGGGCAGTCGCTGTTGATGCTGACCAGCGAATACCGAAAGTTCGGCAAGCAGATTTCAATTACCGTCGCCCAGGATTACACGCCGGTCAGGGCGAGCTTTCGTCTCATGCAGCAGATCGGGGTTGGGCTCGGGCTCGCAGCGCTGATCCTGGTGCTGGTTTTGCAGCGCATCACTGTACGCAGGGCGCTTCGGCCTCTGGAAACCGTTCGCGAGCAGATCTTCCAGCTTCAACAGGGTCAGCGTTCGCAACTGGACAATCAGGTGCCCCTCGAGCTTGAGCCCCTCGTGGCTCAGATCAACCATCTGCTTGCGCATACTGAAGACAGCCTGAAACGCTCACGCAATGCACTGGGCAATCTGGGGCATGCCTTGAAGACACCGCTTGCGGTATTGCTCAGCCTGGCCCTCAGTGGACAGCTGGACGGCAACCCCGCACTGCGCAAGACGTTGCAGGAGCAATTGGAAAATATCCGTCTGCGTCTGGAGCGTGAACTCAATCGGGCCCGTCTTTCCGGGGACGCGCTGCCCGGAGCCCGTTTCGACTGTGATGCTGAACTGCCCGGGCTGTTTTCCACTTTGGGCATGATTCATGGTGCCCACCTTCATTTGGTCAACGATGTCGAAGCAGGCATGCATCTGCCGTGGGACCGGGAGGATATCCTCGAACTGCTGGGCAACCTTCTGGACAACGCCTGCAAGTGGGCCGACAGCGAAGTGCGTCTGAGCATTCTCAGTCAGGCTCAGGGCTTCAGCCTGCTGGTGGACGATGACGGGCCCGGTATTCCGGAGTCGCAGCGCGCAGAGGTGTTCAGCCGTGGCGCTCGCCTTGACGAGCAGATTACCGGTCATGGCCTTGGCCTGGGGATTGTGCGCGATATCGTCGAGGCCTGGGGCGGCCAACTGCAATTGCAGGAGAGCCCCGCTGGTGGCCTTCGCGTACGCATTGATCTTCCCGAGCGCACCGCTCCATAAGTTGCCAGCCTGTAACTTTCAGAGTCTTCATACAAAAAAATACGCCAGGTCTTAATGTCCGTCGGATGCCGCCGATAGCCTGACAGGTATCTCTGACTCATAAAAATAACCATAAGGCCACTCCTATGCGTCTCAGTCTGAAAGCCAAGGTTCTGTCGCTGGCAGTCCTGCCGGTTCTGATATTTGCGCTGGTGATCAGTGCTACCACGGTGTTCATGCTGCACCGACAGGCCGAGCGCGAGGTCAGTGATACGCGAGAGCGTTTGCTCTCTGAAGCCAAGGCAACGTTGCAGAACTACGTTGCGATCGCCATGACGGCCATCAAGCCGCTTTACGAGGCGGCAGCGCCGGGTGATGAAACTGCGCGCGCTAATGCGATCAAGCTGCTTTCTTCCATCAGTTATGGCAAGGATGGTTATATCTTTGGCTATGATTCTCAGGTAATCCGGATATTCCGTAGCAACAGTCCTGATGGCGTGGGCAAGAGTTTCAACGACGCCCGCGATGCGAACGGGGTCTACATCAACCGCGAACTGGTGGCGGTCGGCAAGGCGGGCACTCACTATGTGATGTACTCCTCGGCCCTGCCTGGCAAGACTGAACCTGTGCCCAAGATTGGCTACACGGATTATCTGCCGAAGTGGGATCTGATCATCGGTTCTGCCGTCAATATAGACGGCATTGACGCTAAAGTTGCCGAAGTCAGGCAGAATGTCGAAGCGCGCCTGAAGGAAATGCTGTACAGCATTTTGGGTATCACCGTCCTGGTGCTGGTCATCATTGGCGTCATCGGGATATTGATGGCCGGCACTCTGCTGCGTCCGCTCGGTTTGATGAAAAACAACCTGGATGACATCGCCGCGGGTGAAGGCGATCTGACTCGGCGTCTGGCCATTACCATTAATGACGAGCTTGGTGATCTGGCTGGTTCGTTCAACCGGTTTGTCGACAAGATCCACGGTATGGTTCGTCAGGTCAGTGAAATGACCGGGCAACTCAATGGACTGGTCGGAGAAGTGTCATCCCAGGCACAGCGCTCGGAAACCGCCATGGACCGTCAGCGCCACGAAACAGATCAGGTGGCGACCGCAATCAATCAGATGTCGGCTGCGGCTCAAGAGGTCGCCAAGAGCGCGCAGGGTGCCTCCGTGGCTGCTCAGCAGACCGACGAGCAAGGGCACGCCGCCAAGCGCGTTGTGGACGGCAGCATCAGACAGATTCATGCGCTGGTAGACGACATCCGCAAAAGTGGCTCGTCACTGGATGTTCTGCAAAAGGACGTTTCTTCGATCGTCAGCGTACTGGGCGTCATTCGCTCTATCGCCGAACAAACCAACCTGCTCGCACTCAATGCAGCCATCGAGGCCGCGAGGGCAGGGGAAGCAGGGCGTGGTTTTGCTGTGGTTGCCGACGAGGTTCGGGCGCTGGCCAGCCGCACCCAGCAAAGCACGCAGGAAATTCAAGGGATGATCGACCGTCTGCAGCAGGGCACTCAGGAGGCTGTTACGGCAATGCGCCGTTCCAGCGAAGCTGGCGACGGGACCTCTGCGCAAGCCAACGAAGCAGGAACATCGCTGGTGACCATAGGTGAGTTGATTGCGACTATCAACTCGATGAACGCGCAAATTGCCAGCGCAGCCGAAGAGCAAACGGCAGTTGCCGAAGAAATCAATCGCAGTGTTCATCAGATCGCAGGTGCAGTCGAAAGCGTCGCCGACGAAACCCGGCAAAGTGCACAGACCTCACGCAGCCTTGCCGAACTGGGCTCGCGCCTTGACAGTCTGGTCGGCCAGTTCCGTGTCTGATGCTTGCGTGGCAGGGGCGCTGATGTCCGCAACAGCCTGCGCCTGCCATCGCGTGTCACCGCCACTGTAAAAATGACCCCCTAACGCCAACCTAGAATTG
>NZ_LKBW01000117.1 GCF_002699855.1 Pseudomonas amygdali
CGTTTTTTGGTCTCTGACGCCATGTGTAAGCCTGTGCTGAGGAGGGATCGACTCAATTTCGGCTATGATAACCGATTTCAAAATCCCACAATTTGCAGCCGCAGGCTGCCCTGTTCTATGGACCTTATGAGCGACCATCCAGGCTCTCGACGCGAGCAGGCTTGTTCACTGCAGTCATGATCTCGCGCATTGCGTTTGTGTACTTTGCTAGATCGTTGGTCAGTTTTGCCTGCTGCCTATCGAGGTTGGGTGGATTTTTCTGCTGCTCCTTTTCAAGCCTGTTCTGTGCCAACTGCATTTCTTTGTATAGCAGGTGCGTTTGTGCCTTGGCTTTGAAGCTGTCGGCAGTGTGAAACTGCACTTCAAACTCATATCCCTCAGCATCCGTGAAGCGTGCGTTGATCCCCTTGTAGGTGCCGTCTCCTGTGGTAAAGTAATTTTTACGCTTCACGCAAGTCATCCCTTGCCGATGCAGCACATCATTTACCGCTAGCACCTTCGCAACAAAATCTTCGGAAGGCAATTGGAGCACGTAGCGCAGCGCATCGCCCACGCTCTGAGTTGCNTTGATCGATGCGATCGATTTTTGGAACGGTGCGTTCTGTAGCTGCTCGATCCGGTCGTCCGTAGCGTTGTAGCGAACGTTTCCCCAGAGCCGCGCGTCGAAGTCGTCGGCCAGCTTGTTGAATACAGGTGTAAGCGACTCTTGCTTGCTTGCGGCAACGTCGAACAATATTTGTGCTGGCGATGCGTTTGCATTGAATCGCGTTGGCGTCCTCTGCTGTGACAGCGCCATTTGCGGTGTGCTGCTCACGCCTGCACGGAATTTTGCAGCGTCTTTGCGATTGTTTGGTTGGGATTTGAAAGCCGGAACCGTGATTGCCAAGGCCGGGACGTTCTCCTCCTCCCAGTCGTCGATATCGTCGCACTCTGGCGGCGAAGGCACGAGTCTGAAGGCGTCTTGCGCGGGCGCCTGCACTTCTCGCTGGTCAGTCAGTGGGGCACCCTGAAGCTGCAGCGCATAGCTGTGCTTGTAAAGATCATGGAATTGCTCCTTGAGCCTGAAGGTGTCAGGCGTGTGGAACTGGATCTCCCAGAGCGCGCCTTCGGGACTGCGCATAGTGACATTGACCGCTTTGAAGGCCGGCTGGTGCTTGGCAAACAGGTTGTTCAGCTTGACGCGCACATGGCCCTGATCGTCCAGCGAGGCCAGCACACCGCGCAAGCCAGCGGTGAAGTGCTGCGGATCCAGTACCACGCTGTAGCGCAGCGCGTCGTTCACGCCGGCTACGGCTTCTTCCAGGGTCTTGTTTTTCACAGCCATCTGCTGCGTTAGCTTTTCTTTCAACGAGCCGACCGACTTCAGTTGATGGTCCATGCCCGCCAGTTGCCCAGCATGGGACTCGGCGACGCGCCTCAGCATGTGAGTGACCCTAGGTTCCATCTCGCGAGCACGCGTCAGTAAGCTCTGCGCCTCAAGCGCAATGTCCTCTGGCTGCACGGCGCGCAGGCGCTCGGCGGGCGGTGGCGGTGGGTCGATCAGGCCTGCTTGCTGCAGCGAGTGTAGCGCGTCTTGCATGACGCCCGCAGCCATCGTCGGCATGTTCTGCAGGTCCACCTGGGTCTGCTCGGCGTCGAAGCGACCATCGTGCATGGCCCGGGCAGTCACCTTGCCATACGGTACGCTGCGAACCCGATCAGCGTACCCTCGCTCGGATCGTTCGCACGACTCCACGATCTTGGCGAACAGCGCCGTGCCGGTGTCAGACTTCAGCGCATCGGTGCCCACCTTGATCGCGATGGTGAAGAGGTTGCGCATGCTCAGTTCCGGCTCACCGGGGATGAGCCCCGGTTGCCCTGCCGGGAACTGCGCGTGCGAGAGCCTGCACACCGGGTAGTTGTCGATGATGGCGTGAATCCGTGCCTCAGTATCAGGCGCAGCAAGGTACGCCTGGGCGAGGCGTGGGAAGGCCTCGCCCAGCGCATCCGGCAATTGCGGCACTTCGGCACGCGAGGATGCCCCCGGCTCCAGTCGAAGCAGTTGTGCATGCAGGAGCTCGGCGGCTTCACGTGCCTCGGGCAGGTGGGCGCGCCCGATGGCGTTGTATGCCTGGTTGCGCAGTTCCGTCAACACCTGAGGATCTCTGGCTTTGCCGTCGAGTGCTACACGTAGATCGTTACGCAGGTCGCGCTCAATGCCGTCATAAGTGCCGAACATCATATTGCGCGCCATTGCCTCACGCAGGTGGTCAGGCTGAGCCATGAAGCGCGCTGCCAAGGTGCTGGCCGCCCCCATGATCTGGCCTCCACGTTGCAGAGACATGATCTCGGACAGCCGCCCCGCCTGGTAATGGCCGTTGTCAGGATCAATGGCCGGCGTGGCCGTTTTCGGCGGCTTGAAGGAACGTGGCTGGCCGCGGCGTACCTCGCGATCAGCCATCTCGCGCGAAATCAGCGCGGCCAGCTTGGGGTAGCCCGCGTACACGAACGCGTCGTCGCCGTCGGTGTCCATGTTGCGCTTGCGCAGTTCCGGGATAGGCAGTGCGCCCATGCGTCCGGGCTCCACGATGTCCTTGAGCCGCAGGCTGCCGGTGCTGAGCATGTCCTGCGGCACGGCACTGCGGTCGCGACCGGTCGTCCAGCGCGACAGGGTCTTGAGGTCCTCCTTCGAGCAGGCCAGATCCATGTCCGCAAAATTGGCTGGCCAGTTCTTTGATGGCACCACGATGAGCATGCCCTTGCTGTGCAGCATCTCGGCATCGCTGCCCGATCTGTCGTCGAAGCCTGTGTAGCTGTACTGGATACCAAAGGACTGCGAGAGGAATTCGGCGGTGGCGTCGCTCTGCGCCACTGTCGCGACGCGTTCTTCCGGCACGGGCAGCAGGTTCTCCTTGTCGTAGGGCGGCTTGCCGATCAGCAAGGCGCCGCCTGCGGCGTCGAAGGCCTGGCTGCGCTCGCTCGGTAGGTGCACCTTGTCGTCGGCAGCAGGCACCGCCCTGACTCTTTGGCCCTGGTAGCCGCCGCTGGTGGCCAGTTCGTACAACGTGAGTTGACTCAACTCCGACGGCAGCGCCTGCAACCGGCGCTGCATCGCCTCGTGCGCCTCCTGCAGTGCCGCCTCGTCACGTGGGAAGTGCTGCAGCGCCTGCGGTGCCAGCCGCGTGGGTCCCTTATCCTTGGCAATAAGGTCACGCTGCTCCTGGCTGGCCTCACCGGCCTGCACTGCTTGCCAGGCAGAGAAGTACTCACGGAAGGCCGGTATGCGTAGAGCCACCTCCAGCTTCAGGAAGCCGCAACCATCGTTGGGGCACAGCGCCAATGCATGCCCGTCCGGTGCTGTTGGCTTGAACGGGTGCGCAGGGCCGCTGACGTCTTCAAAAAATCCCAGACGCAGTGTGCCCTCAATGACGTGATCGGTCGGCACCATCTCTAGTAGCGAGCGCTGCATCCGCGACCAGTCTTCGCGCTGCGGGGCAAGCTTGGCGATGAGCTGCATCAGGCTACTGCCCGGCGCGGTGTCTGTATAGCGCATTGCCGGCAGCAGCGACGGTGCTCCGGATGTGCCGGACAGCAACTGGGCGGGGCGACTCATGTGGCCTCGCGTGGCGCGGCTGCCGCCGAACATGTCAAAACGCCAAGGTTCGTCCTGGTAGGTGAGCGTACGCGCGAGCATGAACGTCGAAATCGCCCCAGGCAGTTGGACCTCCACCAGCGGCAAGCCCGTCAGCCGTGTAAATAGCGAGTACGGCTTAGAGCGTACGCGCGAGCATGAACGTCGAAATCGCCCCAGGCAGTTGGACCTCCACCAGCGGCAAGCCCGTCAGCCGTGTAAATAGCGAGTACGGCTTGTTCGTCTCGGTCGCATTGGTCGACACTTCCTTGCCACGCAGATCAACCACGATGTGGGTCGTGCTGCCGTTGCCGGGTGCCGGCGTAACGGGCTCGCCGGGTGCCGACCGCATGCTCAGGCGCCCGGCGTCAAGGTCGAACTGGCTCGGTGGATGGGCCTGCGTAATCTTCGCTGCTTCCTTCGCCATGCGCAGGTCCAGGGCGTCAAATACGATGTCACCGGCCTCGATCTGCGCGATCAAGTTCCAGCTCATCTCTCCGAGGTCCTCCTCGATGGCCTCGCGTGTCCGCTCCAGCGTCCTGTCAACCCATTTCCCCAACTCTTCGCGACGTTGGCGAGTTTCCTGGCGCGAGCCTTCGATGTGGCGCGGCTTGCATTGCCGGCTCACCATGCTGTAAGCCTTGAGCACCTGGAAGAAGGTCAGCGCCGGGCATCGAGTGGCGTACTGTTCGAGGTCGGTCGAAGACGGCGGGACACCGCCGGTAAGGTACAAGTCGATCTTGCGCTCGATGATGGGCTGCAACGTATTGAACACGCGCAATGCGTGCCCCCGATGGCGAGAGGTCAACTCTGGGCTGCGGATCAACGGCAAAAATCCCATGCACAGGCTGCCGATACCCTCAAGGTTGGTTTCCCGTAATCCGTCGTCCTGCGCGAGCATCGCAACCCGCTCCAGAGCCGACCGCGCCAGCGGACGCATCTGGCGATGGAGTTGCGCCGATGAAAGGGCCTTGAAGAGCATACCAATGTCTTGCGCGGAGGCAGACTCAAAACGCTCACGGTGCAGCTCCAGGTGCCCGGCCATTGCCAGCAGTTTGGCGCGTCCCAAAATTTGGAACTGTTCCTCATCCAGATGCAGCAGACGGGACATCGCGTTGGCCACCATGGCGAGCCCACGCATCTCGAACTGCTGCCACGGCAACTCTGCCGAGCCGGCGCGTTCGGCGAGCAGCAACACTGCCGGATGACACGCCGGCCTTCCGAGGCATCTGCTCAGCGCATTGAGCGACACAGCCACCTGGTGCTCATCCATGGCTTGTCGCAGATCGTTGTCCTCCGCCAGCCTGCCGGCCAAGACATCGGTAGCACTCTCGCAATTCGCACGTTCGGGCCATTTGCTCAAGGCGTTGAGTGCTTGAGTCACGCCGATAGGACTGAGGGCGTTGCGTAACTCGCGATCATTGGCCAGTCGCGAGGCCAGTGCCTTGACGGCGTCATTGCAGTCTGGGGTGTTGGGCCATTTGCTCATTGCGTTGAGCGCGTTGGCCATCTGTTGCGGGGTGAGGCCGTTGAGCAAGTGGCGATCATTGGCCAGTCGCGA
>NZ_LKBW01000118.1 GCF_002699855.1 Pseudomonas amygdali
CCGCCACTGCTTCTCCGAAAGCGAAGTGCACATGGAGGGTACTGACCGGTACTGGTGACGTAGTGGCTTAACTGACTTCCCTGTTCCATTGCTCCCCAGACCCCGCTCCCCTTGATCGGCCCCAGCTCGGTCAGTCGCTTGCCAAACATTCTGCTGCAACAAATCTCCTGCCGTGGCGGCTCGACTTCGTCCAGCTCCAGGCACGCGGTACCCGCCAGCTCGCGTGCGGTTTTCTCGATCACAACGCTAAACGTTTTGCGCAGCATCCAGGGATCCGCCATAGCAAGGTCCTTGGCCGACAGGATCTGCATGCCCTCCAGGTGCGCTTTCATTTTTCGACCGATGCCCCAGACCTCACCAACAGAGGTATTGCGCAGCACCCAATCGCGTTTTACCGGGTCGCAGATGTCCACGACACCACCTGTGTGCGCCTGGAGACGCTTTGCGGTGTAATTGGCCAGCTTGGCCAGTGTCTTGGTCGGTGCAATCCCGACACCCACGGGAATACCTGTGCAGCGATGGACTTTGGCTCGAATCGATCTTCCCAACTCGGTCAGATTGCCTGGCATGCCGGTCAGGTCTGCAAAAGCCTCATCGATGGACGCCACTTGAACCGCAGCATGAGCGCACAGCGACCAGCGATGGCTCTCCACGACTCGATTAAGATGCTGCGGGTGCCGGGAGCAGGTGCGCCCTTTCTCCAATTTCATAGAAGAGCTTGTGAACCGTCTCGCTGAAGGGAGCCCCCTTCAGCCGGGTTTGAATCATCGCGTGCAGCGAGTCGCCGCCTGCATCGTTGCACACGGCCGCTTGAAGCAAACTGCGCAGATAGGCTTCGAGCTCGTGCGCGCGGTTGTAGGGGAGCGGGCCGCGCGGATCCTGGAGGAATGCCACCAGATCGCGCACGCCGACGTCAAGCAGCCGGCCCATGTCCCAGCCGACCTTGTTCTCCTCGCCCAGCACCGAGAACGGATTGCCCTGATATGGCGCGGCACGCAGGCCTAACTCGGCGGCGATCATCGCAGCGACGAGCGGCGCCATGAGTACGCCGTTTCGATACGTGCCGGTGGCAATGTACAAATTTGCGATGCGCGTCTTACCGACGAGCGGCCGCTTGTACGCCGCGATCGGCCGAAAGCCAACACGAATCTGTTCGATGCGGCTCGTGCGAATGTCGGTGTTGATTTGATGGATGGCCTCATCGAACAGGCCGTGCAGCTCACCAGGCTGGACCTTGGCCTCGGCCTCCTCGTCCACACCAGTGAAATTGGTGGCGCCAACGTACAGGAAACCGCTCCCAGGTTGCGGCACGACGTGAATGCCACACGCGAATGTGCGATTCGGCGTGCGTATCGTGTGCGCGACGGCCGGTGCCGCACTGAGGAGGCATGAGACCCCCTTGCCGAAGCTCAGTGCGGGCAGCGCGGCGTCCTTGACGAGCGACGGGTCAAGGCAATCGAGTGAGCGAGACCCGCCCGCGATCACGACGGCGTCGGCCGCAACGGTGCTCCCGTTGGAGAGCGTGATGGTCCAAGACAGGCCTTCTGCTTTCGCCTGCACGACGGACGTATCGAGATGCTGGTAGTTCTCGCGCCGCGCGAGCACCTGCATCATCGCGTCGAGCAACTCGCCGGAATTAATGGCGTGCTCGTTCTTCAGATACAGGCACAGTGCCGGTGCGTGGACTGGGCTCGGCTTGAGTCCGGGCACGTCGCCGGGCTCGATCCATTCTGCGGGTTCGCTGCGCAACGCCGCCTCCTGCTGCATGCGGCGGATACCGTCGCGATCCCGCGCTCCTTGGTTGTTCGCGATGATGACGGTGCCATCGACTTGCGACACCCGCGCGCCCGACAGTTCGCGAAGGCGCGCAAGCCAGGACGGGTAGTAACGCTGTGCGGCGAGGCGGAAATCAAACTCCGCCATCTCTTCGGGGCCGTCATCGGCGGACAACTCCCCGAATGCACCGAGCATCGCCCCCGCAGCTCGTGAAGCCGAGAGCTCATCGCCGGTACGCGGAAACGCGTTGATCACGTTCACGCCGCTTTCGCTCAGTTCCAGCGCGATGGACAAGCCGACCACGCCTCCGCCAATGACCATGATGTTTTTCATTTGCCTTATCCCTGGGATGCCAGTGCGTTGGTTTGAGGTTATTGCTTTCGGTACTCGAACACGCCGTTGAAGCTCTGCAAGAGATGCGCACCCATCGTGGTGGGCGCGTAGCGCGCCGGTGTCGCTGCCGTGACGAACGGCGGCAGCGGTTCGACCACGCAATCGTAGTCGGGATCGAAGAAGAAGTTGAGCGAGTGGCGCGTCTTGCCGGACACGTTCAGCACGCGATGCGGAGTGGCGCGCCATTGGTCGTTCGTCCACATGCCCGTCACGTTGCCAAGCAGGCACGTGAACGTGCCCGGGATGCGCGGCGCAGGGATCCAACGCCCCGACGGGTCGCAGACCTCGAGCCCTTCCTCGTCGATCTGCCAGATCACCGTGACGATCCCGTAGTCTGTGTGCGCACCACAGCCGATCGCACAGCCCGTTTCGCCCGGCGGCTGTTGCGGATAGCGCGCGGCACGCAGTTGCGCCAGTGGTTTCAGGGTTCGCTCGGCGAAATAGGTGTTCGGCAGCCCAAGCCCGAGTGCGAATAACTCACTGATGTTCTCGCACATCGCCAGCCACTCCCGGTACAGCCACGACAGCGTCGGCCGCAACAGCGGCTGCGCGGCGGGCCAGGCGTTGGGGCCATGGAAGAATTTTCCTGCACGGACATCCGGGTCGTCAGGCTCCAGTTCGAGAGCCATGTCGAACGCCTCCTTGATGTCCTTGATCGCGCTGCCATAAGCGGTCTCTCCGCCCGCAGGCACGTAGCCTCGGTGGAAAGGCGACTTGGCGATGTCGATCGCCATCTTGTCAGCGAGCGGCAGATCGAAGAACTCGCGCACGCCAGCCGCCGCAGCGGTCAGCAAGTCTGCGGGAAGTCCGTGATCCTCGACATAGAAATAGCCGCTTTCTCGACAGACCTGGCCGAGCGCTTGTGCCAGCGCCCGTTTTCGCGATTCATCGCGCTGGCGAACCGCAGCCAGGCTGATGATCGGTGTGCACCGATCATCAGCCAGGTACCTCACATATGGACCATGATCCGAAGCACTGCTCACGATATCTCCCTATCGATCAACCAAAAAAGGGCTTTGCAAAAGACCAACGGCGCGGCCGACACATCTACTCGGGGAGCCCGCCTCTATTCTCGCCTTTTTATGACAAAAGTCCCAATGAGTGGCGCTGACGAAAAATGAGTTCCGTGAAAGACAGGGTAATTGGCCATGATGAACCGCCGTCGTAGCCCTCGGCTTTGATCTGCTCGAAGAGAGCCTTTGCGGTTCTGCGGTTGTGTTTTGCCCGAAGCGAATCGGCTTTGAGAGCCTGCTCTAGTTCCGTGGAAAGGGCTGAGCTTGTTGAAAGCGGCTTGCCGCTGGTACACCGGCTGTTTGGTTTCGGGGGCTCTGAGCCACTTTCGGATGGTGTTCCTGGACAGCCCGGTACGCTTGGCTATTTGGTGAAGCGACAGCTTGTCGCGGAAATACATCCGCCGAATTTTTCCCATCATTTCCATGCTGATCACCTGGTGTTCTCCTGCTCGGAAAGTGAGCAGGAGAACACCAGGGTCAGTTTTCGGTCAGCGACAACACGCGGGTGTCCTGGATGAGCAACGAATCTGGAAAATCTCTACACATGAAGGCCGATTGGTTATTTGCTCGCTATAGGCTCTCGTTGATATAGAGATACCTCACTGGCGATATCTATATAAAGAATACCGTTCAGATGATCGACTTCATGCTGGATAATCCGTGCATGAAACCCTTCTGCCTTGCCTCGGACGTTAAGACCATCCATGTCTTGAGCCGTATATTCGATCGTCGCATACCGAGGTACAATGCCTATTTTACCCGGAACGCTAAAACACCCTTCACGTCCTTCTGTTCGACCAACTCCGGAAGTAATAACCGGATTTATCAGTACCGTGGGGGGGACCGGAGATTCGCCGGGTGCTCGCTCCTCATTCCCAGAAAATTCAATGACAATAATGCGTGCATCCACCCCGATTTGTGGAGCTGCCAGACCCACGCCGTTTCCATCACGCATGGTTTCAAACATGTCATCTACTAAAGTACGTAATTCACCATTCGAAAATTTATCAACCTGAGCAGACACTTTACGTAATAAAGGAGCATCGGGCGGAAGAAATGCTCTTATCATCAATGTATTTCCTTAAATAATTGACTACTCCTGCCTATGGAGTTGGCATGTAGTGAACCCTATCTTACTCAGTGAGTATCTAGATGCGCAAGAGGGTTCATGCATAGGAATTTCAAAATGCCTATGCATCAAGCTGACGCTATGGAAGGAGGCGTCATGCCTTCATAGCGATGGGTAGGAAGACGCTGATGCCTTACTTATGCAGTGAAAACCCCTATAAATCCGCATTAACACAGTTTATTTTACCGCTGAGCCTAGGTGCGGACGCACCTTCCCCCTGTCAGGGCTTCACGTACCTCATCTGCGCGATCGCCTGAGCGTTGAGGACCAGTCCCTGCACCGTCAGCCCGCTGATCGCTGCCGTGTATACCATCCGCGCGCCACACAGCACGCAGCGGAACGGATCGACGTTTAGAAAGGCTTTGGCCATCTGCACAAAATACAGCTTCGGTGTTGGTCCTGGCGTCGCCATCTTCAGTGCTTCATAGACCTTTGGCAGGTACTGCCCGCAGACCCGATTGGCCAGAAAACCAAAATACCGGATCATCCGGAAATGCTTTTCCGGGATGTGCTGCACCACCCGGCGCAGCATGTCGGCCTGGCTCAGCG
>NZ_LKBW01000119.1 GCF_002699855.1 Pseudomonas amygdali
CGCGCTCGACTTGCGTCCTGGTCATCGGTCGATGCTCGAAGGTATGCACGAATGAACATCAGTAGATCTGTCTCATTTTGGGTGTAGTCTGATGATTGTATCAAATTGGGTGTACGTTAAGTGCGCACAGCTGAAATCGAGTCGTTCTGATTTTTGTATCACTTGGTGTATAACCAAAAAATACGCTAGTATGGCCGCAGTCTTACCCCAAGGAATCGCCATGCTGCCAAAGGTAGTCGCTCCAGAGTTTCGAGCCAAAGCGTTCACCTGTCTTCATGTGGATTGCGCGACCATTACTTCAATGCAGTGGGCAAGTTGCCGTGGGAATTTTATTGGTCACTTTGAAGACCTTCCTGTCTGGGTATGTAGGTGCGACCACTGCGGAAGAATCAGTATTTGGGGATCAAACAGGCAGGGTGATAGTGGTTCTTTGATTTATCCAGGCACCCTGCCCGCACCAAGTGGCCATGAGTATTGGCCCGAGGGATGTAGGACTGATTTCGAGGAAGCAAGACAAATATGCTCAGCCTCGCCTCGAGGTGCTGCTGCTCTATTGCGGCTCTGCCTCCAAAAACTGTTAGGTCATCTTGGGGGCAAAGGCGAGCATATCGATACGGATATCAAGACGCTTGTGGCGAATGGTCTAGACCCTCACATTCATCAAGCACTTGATGTAATAAGGGTTACGGGGAATAACGCGGTGCATCCTTTGGAAATGAACCTTGAGGATGATCAGGACAGTGTTTTGGTGTTATTCGAGATGATCAACCTAATTGTTGAGGAGCGTATCGCGCGCCCAGCGAAGATAAGCGAGCGTTTCGCCAACCTCCCGGAAAAGGCAAGGTTGGCAATCGAGAAGAGGGACAGGCCGAGGGTCTGACCGTATCAAATCGAGGCGGGGCGGATGTCTAACCCTACATTGCTGTCGCCCCCAATTCTGAATCTCTTGACTTGACCATCCTTCAAATTTGACGCCAGCTCCTTCAGCGAGCCGCCCCAATCACACATCACTTTGCCCTGCTGATCGGCACCAATGCCCACCAGGTGCTCACCAGCAGGGACATACAGCCTCACGATCTCCCCAGTGTCGATTCGAGCGGCCGGCTTGCCGTCGACATGAACGGCCACAAAACAGCCTCCAGCTACAAAGCCGGTATCACGTGCAACAACGATAGTACCGTAGGGAATGGATGGCTTCGCGCCAAACGCCAGTACCCGATCACCCGCAACTGGTTTGGCCTGATCAAATGGTATGGGGGTGGTCGAGCAACCTGCGAGAACGCTTGCGACTGCAATAACTGCGATGGCATTTTTCATTGGAATCATCCCTGGGTTTATCGCTAGATCGTACCATTGCCGCTGAAATTAGGCCTTGTCTTCGGCGTAGATGGCAGCACTGATAATTGCCCCGCCCCAGCGCCGCTCGCCAATACAAAGCGGAACGGGGTTGCCGCTGGCCGTGGTGTTCTTGGCGATACCGAAAGCGTAACTGGGAAGGTTTTCGGGCGAAGCGCTTTGCTTCAGGCCGGAGGCTTGGGGACTGAGCATCTGGATGACGTCTCCTATCGCCAAGCCATATCCAGCCGCGGCCATCGCACTTGTTAATGGCGATGCGGCCCCTCCAGAAGCGAAGGTGATAAGTGCTGCAGCCGCAATGAGAACCACACCTACCACTGTTTGCACTACACCAGCGCGCTTACCACCGCTAATCACTGGGACTATTTTCAGCGTTCGCGTTCCGCCGAGGTCAAAGCCCTTTTCTCCGACATTTTTTCCATTACGGATGATCGCAAAGCTAATGCCCAGTCGCTGGAGACGTGCAATTTCCTCTGTAAATCCGTCAAGGGTTGCACGTAACGCCTTGAAGACTTCCCAAGTACTGCCAGTGTCGAGCTGATATTGCTTTCTGCGAAAGAACTTCCTGGCGAGTACGGAGCTGAGCTCGATAGTAGTCTGGGGGCTGTAGTGTGCTGCTGTTGCGGCCATGAGCGACCTCCTATACGTGCGTGGCAGGGACATAGATGCCCAGGCGGATGGCGAGAAGAGACCGTGACATAAGCGCTTGGTCGAAAGTCAGCTGCTCCCGCTTTGGGTCGTAGTTCCACACTCGGTCGTAATTTAACTGATAGGCCCTGGCACCTCGGAACGTCCCACGCAGCAGATCGGCAGAAACTCGCGCCTCATCCTCAGTAAAGAATGGTCCGTCAATGACGACCTTTTGGCCGTCGCGGGGGTGCTGGACTTCCCACACCAGGTAGCCAGCGTCCGGGCCTTGAATGAGTTCATGCGATTGAAACCGCTGTGTCTTGCACGCCTCGGCGAAACGCTCTTGATAAGTACTGCTCATAGCGCCTCCTTACGCCGCGTCGGGCTGTGATTGCGGCGTGTCGGATTGGTCGCCTGTGGCGGATGCATTTGTCGGCTCGCTACGACGCTGCGGCGCGGGCATCTTGCTCAGGAACTCCCTGATGATGTCTGCGCCCTCACAACCTGAGCGCCACTTCTCGAAACGGCTTGTGTAGCCTGCTGAGTTGGCCACCATCTTTGATACCGCTGTCGCCGCTTGCGCAGTAGTGGCCACCACGTCGTCAAACACCTTGAGCATCTCGCGCAGATCCTCGATATCGTCTGCGTAGACGGTCGCAATGCCTGCTCGCTCCAAACTGGCGGCCGCTTCACTGCTCACGCCAGACAGCATCGGATTGGCACGCAGGATGGCGCTCACCACTTCCGGCTGATCACCTCGCTTTGCCTGGTTGATCAAATCACTGCGGTCCTCTGGCTTCATCCCGCGAAGCATCGCTCGGAGCTCTTGGTCAGCCATGAAGCCGACGACGTCGTCTTGGGCGCGGGGCGTAACCGGAGCGAATCCATTTTTCACACCCTTGGCCAAGGTGAGCATATCGGCCGCAGCAGCCTGCAGCGCTGGCATTAGGCGTTCGGTCATCACGTTGATGCTTTCTTTGCCCATTCGCTCGATGGCGGCGTCGTTCAGGTCGCTATTAGCGCGGATGCCAAGTACCTCTTCACCGACGTCTTTAAACGATTCCAGAGCTTGGGTCTGCAGGGCGCGGACTTGCTTCATCAATTTGCCGGCCTGCCAGTGGGAGCGGCCGCCCTCCTGATTCTTGACGATGAATATCCGAGATTCGAGCCTGGAGTAGTCGTATTCCGAATAGTGAAGATTGGCATTGCCGACTTTCAGGACCGCGCGTTTGGCTGCTGTCATGGTGATTCCTTGGGTCAATAAGTGGTGTGGTAAGCGTGGAGGGGTGTCAAAGGGCTGTAAGGCGTGACTCCACGCTGATCACTGGCCGGTTTTCAGCAAGGGCGATCAGTAATGCGCTCGCCTCGACACTGCCCGTTTCGGCGGCCGCACGGAGTCGCGCCCAAGCAGCGGTGATTTCTGCCCGGGTGGGTTTGGTTTGAGGGCCGCGTTGCTTCGGATGGTTGGCCTGCATGATCAATCCTCAATTGGCTGCGTACCGATGTACGCGACCAAATTAGAACTGATCTGACTGCATATCCAGTGCTTTTTGAGTGCGCTTGAAGTGATACACAGAACGAGACAGAACGGGACGAAAAGTCCCTTATAAAACGGACGAATGGTTAATTCGCAGGCGGTGAGTTTGTTTCAGAAAGTCGAAGGGAGGCTAAGTGATACAGAGCCGGGATCTCGGCTCAGTGATCCAGCCTCAGATTGAGGGCGGGCGGTAGCTTCCCCCGACGGGGGAGTTGTTCCGCGCCACGAAATGGCGAAGTATAAAATCGTGGCGCGGCTTGCTGTCACTTATCCCTAAGCTGATTCGGTAAGCGAGTACCATAATTATCTGGCGCGCTGTCCAAATTGCTCAGTAGATTTGAAATCAAATCGTAATCCGTTTCCAGTTCATAGAGCTTTTTATAGCTGTGATCTTGACTATCGAGCGTGAGGAAAAAACTGCTTTTTATCTCAGATAAAAGTGACTGCAGCCCTTTCAGGTCATCGACAGCGACATCCCAGTCTTGCGATGAAAGGTAAACCAGCGTTCTGTCAGGGCTATACATCGTTGGAAGGCGGCCATGACTTGCACACAGGTTACGAACGTCATCAAATTTGGCCTTAGCCGCATATGTGTCCCAGTTGAAATTTGGACGTGCCATCCTTTTGCTCCTTCTAATTGGCGAGCGGTGAGGATAGCAACCCTTATTCGCATTTCAATGTCCTGGAAATCCCCTGTAATACAGCTGTTCCGACCTACCTTCAGGGAGCGCCGACTGGAGCCAGCACGAACTCGACGCGCACGGGTGCGGCGTCACCACTTACTAGGTTATCGGCTTTAACGCGGCAATTGGTGTAGAGGTCGCCACACTCCTTGGCAGCCTGCTCCAGCAGCTTTAAGCCTTGGGCAATATTGCCGCGCGCCTCAGCTTCTTCGAACATCCTGCCGAGTGCTCGGAGGCGATAGGCGCGGTTCGCTACTGGCACCTCTACCATAGTTTCGCGAAAGCTCGCCCGGGTGTCTTCAAACAGCGTGACCCAGCGCTTGGCTAGGCCTTTGCTGCAGCGCTTGGTTGGATCGTTTGTCTCTACCAACTGGCGGGATACCACTAGGCCAAAGTTAGCCCGAACGGCCTCGGCCACCTGTGACGGTGAGTCGAAACACGCGAGCGCCTGGACGATGAATGCTTTCACTTCGGGGGTTAGCGCGGTCATGGGGTCGAATCTGTCTAGGGTTTGTCTGAAAAGTCAGCCCGCAAGCATCTTTCGATGCAAGCCAGTGTGACCATCGCTTTAAAGCTACTTGCCAGCTTGTCGTAACGC
>NZ_LKBW01000120.1 GCF_002699855.1 Pseudomonas amygdali
CCGAGCTGGTAAAACAAGGGCCTGCCTGACGGCAGGCCCTAACCAGCCCGAACACAAAAAAACTGATACTCCCCATAAGTGGGGCGCGTTATTTGTAATCAGCTCCTCTGTTGGAGCACTTCCCTTACTAAATGCACACATTCATACACCATTGTCATCATAGAGATCATGATCGATGAGACTTTTTATTGCAGAAAAGCCCGCTCTGGGCCAGGTCATTGCCGAGGCACTGGGCACCGTCATACGCAAGGACGGCTATTTCGAGTGTGGCAGCCACGATATCGTCACCTGGTGCGTGGGCCACCTGCTCGAACTGGCCCCGCCCGAGGTGCACAACCCTGATTATAAAAACTGGGTTCAAGCCGATTTGCCCCTGAAGCTGCGCCCGGCCAAGTACCAGCCAATTGCCCGTACCGGCGACCAGCTCAAAGTAGTCCAGCAACTGATCGGTCGCGCCTCGGAAATCGTCCACGCCGGTGATCCGGACGACGAAGGCCAGTTGCTGGTCGAGGAAGTCCTGGAGTATTTCGGCAACACCGCGCCGGTCAAACGCATCCTGATCAATGACATGAACGCCAACGCCGCCCGCAAAGCGTTGGAAGGCCTGCGCGACAACAGCGAGTTTTACGGCCTGTTCCAGAAGGCCCTGGCCCGCAGCATCGGTGACCAGCTGTACGGATTCAACATGACCCGTGCCTGCACCCTGGCCGGTAGGGCCAAGGGCGTCAAAAGCGTGTTGTCAGTGGGCCGCGTGCAAACCCCGATCCTGGGACTGATTGTGAACCGCTACCTAGCCAACAAGAGCCACGCCAGTGCTTTTTACTACACGGTTGCGGCAAGCCTGGCCGTTGGCAGCAGTCGTGCGCAGGCCCGCCTCGTGGTGGCCGCGGATGCCCCGAGCGACGACAAGAACCGGATCATCGACGAGGCGTATGCCACCCAGGTGGCCGACGCGTGCCGAATGAAGCCCGCAGACGTGACCGAAGCCCGCGTGGAAGAGAAGCAAACACCGGCACCCTTGCCGTTCGCGTTGCTGGACCTTCAGGTGTACATGAGCAAGACCCACAGCATCGATGCTGAAAAGACCCTGGCCCTGACCCAGGCGCTGCGCGAAAAGTACAAGGCCATCACCTACAACCGGTCCGATTGCAGTTACCTGTCCGACGAGCAGTTTGCCGAGGCTCCGCAGACCTTGAGCCTGCTCAGCGAAGCCCTGCCGGACCTGACCGGGATGTTTGCCGAGGTGAATTCGGAACGTAAAAGCCGGGCTTTCGACGACAGCAAGGTCTCGGCGCACACCGCGATCATCCCAACGGCAGTAAAGATCGACATCGCCCAACTGAGCGCCGATGAACGCGCCGTGTACCTGGCCATCGTCAAACGCTACGTCGCGCAGTTCTTGCCCGAAAAACGCTACCTCAGTGCCGAAGTGCGTTTTGGCGTGAACGGACACACCTTCGTTGCGCGCTCCACCAAAGTGACGCAGCCCGGCTGGACGGCGCAGGTCACTGAAGAAAACGAGCAAGACGAAGACGCATCGGACGCCGCCGAGGTTGCGAGCCCCTTCGATGCGCTGGCGGATCTGAAAGTCGGTGACGCCGGGGTATGCGACTGCATTACGGTCGCGAAAGAGAAAACCAAGCCCCTGCCGCTCTACACCGAAGCCACGTTGCTCAAGGACCTGCAGAGGGTCGCCAAGTACGTGCAAGACCCGCGTATCAAGCAGCTACTGATCGACCGCGACCAGGGCAAGAAAGGCGAGAACGGCGGCATCGGCACCCCGGCGACCCGCGCCGCGATGCTGGCCAAGCTTCAGGAGCGGGGCTTCTACGCGATAGAGAAGAAAAAACTGATCCCTACCCCGTTGGGGCTGGAGTTCATCGCCGCGTTGCCAGCGATTGCGACGACGCCGGACATGACCGCGCTCTGGCATGAACAGCAACAAATGATCGAGGCCGGTGAACTGACCGTGGAGGAGTTCCTGGACGAACTGGAAGGCTTCATCGCAGACCAGGTGCAGAACATCGACCTGGGCAACGTGCAAGGCGATGGTAAGCCGATATTGGACAGTCTGAACGCCCAGTGCCCCATGTGCGGCAGTGACCTGGCCGTTACCCCGCGAGTGATCGGCTGTCGCGCCTGCGTGTTCAAGTTTTACCCGGAAGTCAGCGGCAAGATGCTGTCGCCCGGCCAGATCGAGGCGCTGCTGACGAATGGCAAGACCGGCGTACTGAAGGGGTTTCACAGCAAGAAAACCGGCAAGTCCTTTGAAGCGGCCCTGAAGCTCAACCACGAAGCCAAGCTGGAATTCGTGTTCAGCCGCAAACCCACGCGCGCATGACCCCTCTTTCTAAAGGAGGCATTAGCTATGCCTGAAGAACAACAGCCCAAGGCGTCGCAGTGGCCAGCCGGCGAAACGATGACGGCGCACTGCCCCAACTGCGAAACCCCCGCAACTGTCGATATCGTCAACGTCAGAAAGTGGGAAATGACTTGGCGTCCAGTGGATTGCGACACCTGTTTTGCCGAGTTTGAGTTGTCGGCAGACGGCACAACAGCCTTGATGTTGGCCCCTGCTGCGCAGTCTTCTGCCCGGGGCCGCGAGCTGCTGAACACGACAATCCATTTTGATCCCGACGCCAGCAAAAACGCCCCCTACACCACTGCCGTTGAAATCTTGCTTGGTGGTGTGGGCCGTCTGATGTTTCCCGATGGCACCGAGCAGTTCGTGGACGATGACGCCGAACCGGCGCTGATCTATTCGCCACGCCTTCAGCCCGACGCCCTGGAGCGGTTCTGCGAAGAACACATGGATCGCTACGAGCGTTTTCATGAGGAACACGAAGCGCAATTGGCAGGCTTCGAACGTATCGCCATGGACGCCTTTTGGTAAGTCCATAGGTCTCGTAACACCCCCTCACATCCCTTTAAGCACTCATTGAAGAAGGAGCGCAATCATGGCGCGTGGCATCAATAAAGTGATCCTGGTAGGCACCTGCGGACAAGACCCTGACTGTCGTTACCTGCCCAACGGCACGGCCGTAACCAACCTGAGCCTGGCCACCAGTGAGCAGTGGACTGACAAGCAGAGCGGGCAGAAGGTCGAAAAGACCGAATGGCACCGCGTGTCGCTGTTCGGCAAGGTTGCTGAAATCGCCGGCGAATACCTGCGCAAGGGCTCGCAGGTGTACATCGAGGGCAAGCTGCAAACCCGCGAGTGGGAAAAGGACGGTATCAAGCGCTACACAACGGAAATCGTCGTGGACATGCAGGGCACCATGCAGCTGCTCGGTGGCCGTCCACAGGGCGACGCTCAACAGGGTCAGGGTGGCGGCAACTACAACCAGTCTGCCCCTCGTCCGCAGCAGTCGCGCCCCCAGCAATCGGCGCCGCAGCAATCCGCACCTCAGCAAAACCACAACCAGCCGCAGCAACGCGACTCGCGCCCTGCGCCGCAACAGCAAGCACCGCAGCCCGCTGCGGATTTCGACAGCTTTGATGACGATATCCCGTTCATGGACCCCTACCGGTTCAGCTGGATGCTGGTCTGACCCACCCACACATCGATCTTGCCCACGTCAGGTGCCGCGCTCCCGGCTCGTCGTGACGCGCTCTATCGTCGCGGCGAACGGAAGCACGGGCGCAGCGCACACTTGACGGTACCGGGACCAGAAAAGGCTCACCTTGGGAGTGTGGGGTAGCTTCACCACCCCGCGCTCCCGAGGTCAACGCGGCCGTTGCGAGATGACAAGGGCCGCGCCCTTGGTGTTCAAACGGCCCAGCCAACCACATTTCAAAACGGTGCCCAGTTATTGGCACCGCGACTTCGATCAACCTTAAATCACTCAGGATCATTCATTATGAAAGTCGTCATCATCAATTACACCGGCACTGTCGGCAAAACAACCATTGCCGCCAACCTGCTATCGCCACGCATGGACGGTGCCCCGATCTACGCTATCGAGTCGATTAACGAGACCGCAGAAAATCTAGGCCTGGACGTGGAAAAGCTGCGCGGTAACAAATTCCGTGAGCTGTTCAAACGTCTCATGCTTGAAGACCAGGCCATCATCGACGTGGGTGCTTCCAACGTTGAAGACTTCATGGCCAACCTGGAAAGCTTCGAAGAGGCTCACGATGAAATTGATTACTACGTTGTTCCAGTAACTTCTGGAACCAAGGAGCAGAAAGAGACAGCAACCATGATTGGAACGCTGGCCGCGATGAGCATTCCGGCTCACAAGATAAGATTGGTATTCAATCGGGTGAAAAGTGACGTTGATTCGGAATTCTCCATCATTATTTCGTATTACGATCTTGCACATTCGTTTATCTGCAATCGCAAGTGCGCAATATTTGAAACTGAATTGTTCGACGCTCTTTCAGTCAAGCGTATTTCTCTCACATCGTTGATGAGCGATGACACCGACTACAAGACGTTGCTGAAAGACAAGAGCGCTGACATGCAAGATCGTGAGCTTTGGTCAGATATGTATGGCTTGAAGCTTCTCGCCAAAGGCGTTAATCGTAAGCTTGATGTAGTCTTTGATGCGTTGTTTACGGAGGAGGATGCTCTATGAGCACGATTGAAAAGAACACCGCCACTGCACGTGACGTTCTCATTACCGAGTTGCTAAGTTGTCACCGCCACTGTAAAAATGACCCCCTAACGCCAACCTAGAATTGACCCCCCTGGGTAAAACTGGCGGCTTTGAGCTGCCAATATGTTGACCCAGGAGC
>NZ_LKBW01000121.1 GCF_002699855.1 Pseudomonas amygdali
CAGGATGCAGGCCGCCAAGGCAGCGTAAGTGGATAATTGTCCAACCTTCGGGGGGCATACCACAAACCTGGGGCGTGGCCCAGTCTCTCGACCGCCTGCTGCTGGCGCAGAATCGCTGGCTGCTGGCCAACGGTTTGCTGACCACCCTCAGCGCTCTGGTGCTGCGCGGACGACGCTTCACCCTGGCCCACGTCGGCGACTGCCGGGCTTATCGCTGGCAGGCCGGTACGCTAAAGCGCATCAGTGAAGACCACGTCTGGGAACAGGCCGACATGCAGCATGTGCTCAAGCGCGCGCTGGGCCTGGACCAGTACGTGGTCATGGACTATCTGGACGGCGAGCTGTGTGAAGGTGAACGACTGTTGCTGGTCAGCGACGGTGTCTGGGCGACCCTTGGTGATGCCAGCATCCGCTCGATTCTGACCGAGCAGGACAACCTCGACTCGGCGGTGAAAACCCTGGTCAGCGCGGCGCATCTGGCAGGCAGCCAGGACAATGCCAGCGCCCTGCTGATTCAGGTCGATAGCCTGGGCGAGGACGATCTGGGTGACACACTGCTGCAATTGCAGCAATGGCCACTGCCACCCGCGCTCAAGGCGGGCCAGGGCTTCGAAGGCTGGACGGTTGGCGGCATCGTGGCGCAGTCGCGCCAGTCCATCCTTTATCGGGTGACCGATACCCACGGCCAACCGTGGCTGCTCAAGACCCTGCCGGCCAGCCGGCATGACGAGTCGGGTGCAGGCCAAGGGTTATTGCTTGAAGAGTGGTTTTTACGCCGGGTTGCCGGGCGCTTCTTTCCCGAGGTCCATCCGCTGGCAGACCGCCAGCACCTGTATTACGTGATGCGCGAGTATTGCGGAAATACACTGGCCGAGGTTTTCACGCGCAACGGGCCGCTGCCGCTGGCTCAATGGCAGGACCTCGCGACCCGACTGTTACGCGCTGCGGGCCTGCTGCATCGGCGCAACATCATTCATCGCGATATCAAACCGGAAAACCTGCTGCTGGCAGATGATGGCGAACTGCGCCTGCTGGATTTCGGCCTGGCTTACTGCCCGGGATTGTCAACTGGCAACGCTGACGACTTGCCCGGCACCCCGAGCTACATCGCCCCGGAAGCCTTCAACGGCGCTGAGCCGCATCCGCAGCAAGATCTGTATGCGGCAGGCGTCACGCTGTACTACCTGCTGACAGGCCACTACCCGTATGGCGAGATCGAAGCCTTTCAGCATCGCCGCTTCGGCACGCCAATCGCCGCCAGCCGTTATCGACCGGATCTGCCGCAATGGCTGAGCCAGAGTCTGGACAAGGCACTGCAAGCCGACCCGCACCAGCGTTACGAAACCGCCGAGCAGTGGTTGCTGGAAATGGAGCAGGCCGAGCATCGCCCGGTGGTAGCAAAACCGCGCCCGTTGCTGGAACGCGAACCGCTCAAAGTCTGGCAAACGCTGGCACTGATCTCGATGCTGCTCAATCTTCTGCTGGCGATCTGGCTCATGAGCCATCACTGAACCAGACCGCCCTGCTTCTGTGCAGCACGCCTCAACGCAGTGCAGAAATAGCCTGAGGCATCGACCGAAATCCCCTTTACGCAAGTGAATGCGAGTTGGCACAGGCGCTGCATGATCTTGTGCAGATCATTCATAACGCGTAGCCCTCAACGATGAAGGCTGCGCCTCCCGATAGAACGGGACCGGACAAAGGCGTCCCCGTCAGGCAACTGGCGGGACGCCTTTTTTTGTTTGCGCGAAACGTGTCGAGCACGCGCTGCAGTGACTCGGAGGCAAGATGAAAAAACTCAAACTGGTGATGATAGGCAACGGCATGGCCGGCGTGCGCACACTCGAAGAGTTGCTGAAACTGAGCGAAGACCTGTATGACATCACGGTCTTCGGTGCCGAGCCACACCCCAACTACAACCGCATCATGCTGTCCCCAGTGCTGGCAGGCGAACAGAATTTCGAAGACATCGTGCTCAACGATCTGGCCTGGTACGAAAGCAACAGTATCCAGTTGTTGCTGAACCGTCGCGTGGTGAAGATCGACCGCATCAAACGCGTGGTAATCGCCGATGACGGCACCCAGGCCTCTTACGATCGCCTGCTGATCGCCACCGGCTCACGACCCTTTATTCTGCCGGTTCCCGGCAATACGCTGGAAGGCGTCATCGGCTACCGCGACATCGGCCACACCCGTCAGATGATCGATGCCGCCGTCACACACAAACGCGCAGTGGTCATCGGCGGCGGCCTGCTCGGGCTCGAAGCTGCCAACGGCCTGAGCCTGCGCGGCATGCAGGTCACTGTGATTCACAACGGCCAGACGCTGCTGGAGCGCCAACTGGACAAAACCAGCGGGCTGATGCTGCAAGCCGCGCTGGAAAAGCGCGGCCTGGGTTTTCGCCTCAACGAACAGACCGAAGCCTTGCTCGGCGATGATCTGGGCCGCGTACGCGCGGTGCAATTCAAAAGCGGCGAGGTGATCGACACCGATCTGGTGGTCATGGCCGCAGGCATACGCCCCAACACCGAATTGGCCGAACAGGCTGGTCTGCCCTGCAACCGGGGCATTCTGGTCAACGATACCTTGCAGACCTACGACCCGCGCATCTATGCGATTGGCGAATGCGTCAGCCATCGCGGCATCGCTTACGGGCTGGTGGCACCGCTGTTCGAGCAGGCCCGGGTGTGTGCCAATCACCTTGCCCAGTTGGGCTTTGCCCGTTATCCGGGGTCAGTGACCTCGACCAAGCTGAAAGTCACCGGCATCGACCTGTTTTCCGCCGGAGACTTTCTGGGTGCTGAAGGCACTGAAAGCATCACCCTCTCGGACCCCATCGGCGGCGTCTACAAAAAGCTGGTGATCAAGAACGACGTACTGGTCGGCGCCTGCCTTTATGGCGACACCGCGGACGGAAGCTGGTACTTGCAGCAGATACGTGATGGCCAGGGCATTGATGCCATACGCAATCACCTGATGTTCGGCAAACCCGCCGCGCCAGAGGCCGCCTGCGCATGACCAGCCTCGCCATTCAGACCACTCGGGTGACCGCGTCCACCTGCTGCTATTGCGGCGTTGGCTGCGGCGTGCTGATCGAGCATGACGGGCAGAATATCCTCGGCGTCAGCGGCGACCCTAAGCACCCGGCCAACTTCGGCAAGTTGTGCAGCAAAGGTTCAAGCCTGCACCTGACCGGGGACATCGAAGCGCGCGCACTGTATCCGGAACTACGCCTGAGCAAAGGCCTGGCACGCAGCGTCACCGATTGGGACACCGCGCTGGAGCACGCGGCCAACGTCTTCGCCGACAGCATCCGCGAGCACGGCCCCGACAGCGTCGCATTCTATATTTCCGGCCAGTTGCTGACCGAGGACTATTACGCGTTCAACAAGCTGGCCCGTGCACTGGTCGGCACCAACAATATCGACAGCAACTCACGGCTGTGCATGTCTTCGGCCGTGGCCGGCTACAAGCGCAGCCTGGGCGCCGACGCACCGCCTTGCAGCTATGAAGATATCGAACTGAGCGATTGCGTGATGATCGTCGGCAGCAACATGGCCTACGCGCACCCGATTCTGTTTCGTCGCCTGGAAGAAGCAAAAAGCCGTCGCCCGCAGATGAAACTCATCGTCATCGACCCACGGCGCACCGATACCTGCGAACTGGCGGACCTGCACCTGGCGATTCAGCCTGGCACCGACGTTGCGCTGTTTCACGGCATCCTCCATGTGCTGATCAGTGAAAGCCTGATTGATCCCGAGTTCATTGCCGCACACACACAGGGCTATGAGGCGCTGTCAGCGCTGGTACGAGATTACCCACCTGAACGCGTAGCAAACCTCTGCGGCATTACCCAGGAACAGCTATACACCTGCGCCAGTTGGGTGGGTGAAGCTCCGGGCTTTCTGTCGCTGTGGTGCATGGGGCTGAATCAATCCACTGCGGGAAGTGCAAAAAACAGCGCACTGATCAACCTGCACCTGGCCACCGGGCAGATCGGCCGACCCGGTGCAGGCCCCTTTTCGCTCACCGGCCAACCCAACGCCATGGGCGGACGTGAAACGGGCAGCCTGTCCAACCTGCTGCCCGGCCACCGCGACGCAGCCAATCCCGAACACCGTGCGCAGGTTGCGCACTACTGGGGCGTCGACAGCCTGCCCGCCAAGCCCGGTTTGTCCGCCATCGAACTGTTCGAACAACTGCAGAACGGTACGATCAAGGCATTGTGGATTGCCTGTACCAACCCGGCACAATCACTGCCCGATCAGAACAAAATCCGACAGGCGCTGGAAACCTGCCCGTTCGTGGTACTTCAGGAGGCTTTCAAGACCACCGAAACAGCGCGCTATGCCGACCTGTTGCTGCCTGCCGCAAGCTGGGGCGAGAAAGAAGGCACGGTGACCAACTCGGAGCGGCGCATTTCCAATGTCCGCAACGCCATTGCGCCCCCCGGCGAAGCGCGCTCCGACTGGGCAATTACTGTGGACTTCGCCCAGCGTCTGCAAAAGCGCCTGCAACCCGATGCACCTGCGCTGTTCGATTTCCACACACCCAAGGCCTTGTTCGATGAATTCAAAGGCCTGACGGTCGGGCGGGATCTGGACATGTCCGGGATCGACCGCGAGCTCATCGACCTCCATGGCCCACAGCAATGGCCCTTCCCTCGCGGTGCTGGTATGCCCCCCGAAGGTTGGACAATTATCCACTTACGCTGCCTTGGCGGCCTGCATCCTG
>NZ_LKBW01000122.1 GCF_002699855.1 Pseudomonas amygdali
CAAACTCATCGGCCAGCGCAGCCAATCGGGGATGCCAACGGTGCTGGCCCTCCCCAAAAGCATCTCGCTCGGTGATGATGGTTCCGGCGTTATCAAACAATGCCTGCTCGGGCACGCCGCCAAAGTAAGCGAACGCCTCCCGAAGCCCTGTCAGCCAGGCTTCGCTGTCCTCTCGCTCGGAGAAACGGACAAAGCTTGCTCGACTAAAACCAAGTGTCGCCACGAACGCCTTAAGCGGCTGACGGCCTCGTCGAATGGTGGTGAAGTCCACCTGTATCTGCTTGCCGGGCAGTGTCTCGAAACGTACCACCGGCTCTTCTGCCTTACGTTTGAAGGGGCGAATATAAGCCTTCAGACGACTGACGCCGCCGCTGTACCCCAATGCCGTGATCTCACGCAGCAGGACGGTCGCCGGAATCCAGTGTGGGCGCGCCGCCTCAATACGCTCGTGCAGGTAGTCCTTGAAGGGGTCGATTTTGCACGGACGTGCGGGTCTCACCTTGTCACTGGGTAGCGACCGGGCCTTTCGCAGGTACTTGCGCACGGTGTTACGCGAAATACCCAGCTCACGGGCGATGAATTTGATGCCATGGCCCTGACGGGCCAACACTTTAATTTCCACAGACTGCTCCTGGGTCAACATATTGGCAGCTCAAAGCCGCCAGTTTTACCCAGGGGGGTCAATTCTAGGTTGGCGTTAGGGGGTCATTTTTACAGTGGCGGTGACACTTAGCCCAGCTCCTGAAGACCACTGTTTGATGGACGCTAAATCATCGGTTTTTCAGTCGCATTTAATCCTGGTCGGTTGCGCTCGATTGCAGGTCGAAGTGGCTGGATGCAGGTTCGTTTGCAGTCAATGCTGGTTCGCGGTGCCGGATAGACGCAATCAATCCCGGTCGAAAAACGCGATGATTGCAGGTCGAGGCCATTTCGATTGCAGGCCGTTACAGATACTGCGGGCTTCACAGATCACGTCTTCGGTCTGATGCATTTACTGGGTTTTCGCTTTGCACCGCGCATCCGCGACCTACGCGATACCAAGCTGTTCGTGCCCCAAGGAAATATCGATTATGACGCGATTAAGTCAATGATTAGTAAAGAAAAACTTGATATAAAAGCCATTCGGACGCACTGGGATGAAATTCTGAGGCTGGCCACCTCGATCAAACAAGGTACCGTGACTGCCTCGCTGATGTTGCGCAAGCTGGGTAGTTATCCTCGGCAGAACGGCTTAGCCGTTGCCCTTCGCGAAATCGGTTGCATCGAGCGCACGCTGTTCATTTTGGACTGGCTACAAAGTGCCGAGCTGCGCCGTCGTGTGAATGCAGGACTGAACAAGGGCGAAGCGCGCAATGCGCTGGCCAGGGCTGTCTTCTTTAACCGGCTGGGCGAAATCCGAGACCGTAGCTTCGAACAGCAACGCTACCGTGCCAGCGGCCTCAACTTGGTGACTGCTGCAATAGTGCTGTGGAACACGGTTTACCTGGAGCGGTCCGCAAACGCATTACGCGGACATAGCACCGCTGTCGATGAATCGCTGCTGCAGTACCTGTCGCCGCTGGGCTGGGAGCACATCAACCTAACTGGTGATTACCTGTGGCGCAGCACCGTCAAGGTTGGTGGAGGAAGATTCCGGCCATTACGACGACTGAAATCAGCTTAACGTACTTTAAAATCCGTTTTCTGAGGCGACCCCCAGTTGAGCCGCCGGCCATAGGTGTGCAGCGCACCGAAAATCCCGACGTGCAAACCGCGCCGCTTGGCGGTGTAGATCAGGTTATCGGCCGCCAGCCGAAACAGCGCATCGAGCAGCCAGCGGTTGTAGAAGAACAGGGACCGCAGTGTGTCGGGCAGCGTGAACACCAGATGCTGCCAGGGGCAGTCGGGCAGACGGTTGTTTTGCATGGCGATCCACTGGTCGGTGGCCTTTTTGCCGCAGGAAGGACAGGCCCGGCAATGGCAGGTGTTGCACAGGTATTTGACGTGCGGGCAATGCTCATTGCCACAGGTGTAGTGTTTGACGCCCAGTATCGAGGTGCCGCAGGCGAGCATTTTGGTGACGGACTCGACTTCGATGTCGCGCAAGCCGCCCTCCTCGATGAGGTGTGCCCAGCACTGGTTAGCGGTGAAGAGGTTTTTGAGCGGTCGAGGTGTGTAGGCTGGACTCATCTGAAGCAGCAACGGTGGGTAAGCAGGCTTCATGATGATCAATAATGGGCCTCATGACAAAGCTCAAATCCATGTTCCTGCTGCTACGCGATCGCAAGAACGGGCGATTTGCAGCCGCAGGCTGCCCTGTTCCTCTATCGGTCTTCGCGGGTGTGCCACAGGCGCAGCAGGTAGATAGTTGAATCCGCTATCTCGTAACGCATCTCGTATTGGCCGATCTGAATTCGGCGTACGTCCTTTGGCTCGAACTCCTCTAGGCGTTCGCCAATGCGCGGGTTAGTCAGAAGCGTGGTAGGTGCTGTGGTGAGTTGCTGCACCACTCGTGCTGCGGCAGGTTGATTCGCCAAGGCCAGAAACTCGTATAGCCTGGTAATGTCGGAAAGCGCCTTGCTTGTCCACTTCAATTCCATCAGCGCGGCACCGGCAACGGAGTGTCGGTGCTAAGACTGTCAGCCCAGGCCTGGACGGCTTGGTGATCAATAACGCGTCCAGCGTCAACATCAGCCAAGGCCTCACGGGTCAGGTGACTACGCTCTTCTTCCTGGTCTATCCAAGCAGACAGGGCTTGCTTGACGATCCAGTTTTTAGAGCGCTCCAGACGCTCAGCCATCAAATCGACTTTTTCCGCCAGCTGCACCGGAACGTGAGCTGTGACAGATCGGGTTTTGGCGGTGGTGGCCATATGCGGTTAGTCCTGATTCGTTTCGATTTAAATATAATCATAGTGAATAATAATGTGTCGTCAAGCGTGCTGTCAGGTTGGGCTATGCCTATCCAGATACAGGCTTATTTTGCCTTTTTCGGGCTTTTCGCTTGATAAGTGACACCCATAGTGCAACAGTATTAGTAGAACGTCCTAACTGATACAGGCACCCGTCATGTTCATCCGCGCATACCTCAGAGCATCCACCGAAGAGCAAGACGCTGGTCGCGCCCGCGCCTCGCTCGAGCAGTTCGCCAGCGATCACAACAAGGTCATTGCGAGCGTGTACCTGGAGAACGCCAGCGGCGCCACCGCGGACCGGCCTGAGCTGCTGCGCCTGCTGAAGGATGCCCGTAAGGGTGATGTGCTGCTGGTGGAGTCGATAGACCGTCTCTCCCGCCTCCCAGTGGAGGACTGGCAAAAGCTAAAGGCTGCGATCGATTCCAAGGGGCTGCGCATCGTTGCGCTCGACTTGCCGACCAGCCACCAGGGAATGCAGGACACCAAAGGCGACGAGTTCACCGGGCGGATGCTGGGAGCGATCAACTCAATGCTGGTGGAAATGATGGCCGCGATCGCGCGCAAGGATTATGAGCAGCGCCGCGACCGGCAGGCCCAGGGCATCGAGAAGGCCAAGGCCGCCGGCAAATATCAGGGGCGCCCGGTGGACGCCGATCTGCACAAGCGTGTTGCCGAGCTGCTCGGCGCCGGCCTGGGGATTCGCGCGACGGCACGGCACGCCAACTGCTCGACTACCACTGTGCTGAGGATCAGGGACCTGGCATCAACCTGAGATGCCTTGCAACACTTCCTCGATGTGCAATGATCTGAGTCTATTGAAGGCTGAGCCATCAAAGTGCTAGCGTCAGATCGACTGTGTCGGAGGGATGACGCGGTAGGCGATGTCTAGGGCGGCTGATTGACTCCCGGCCTACATGTCAACGCCAACTAAAAAGTGACCCCCTTCCGTGCTAAATCGCCAACTTAGTTTTGACCCCCCTCGGGTTCATATTTTCGAGCCGGTTCGGCCCGAGAAGATTTGGTTCCTGCTTTGCGCTTGTCCTTGAGTCGATAGCTTTCACCTGTCATCTGCACGATATGGGCATGATGTAACAGCCTGTCCAGCATGGCCGCTGTCAGTGTTTGATCATCCGCAAAGGTTCCGGCCCACTGGGTAAACGGCAAGTTACTCGTGAGGATCAGGCTGCCTTGCTCGTAGCGCTTGGCGACAACATTGAAGAACAGGTTGGCTTCATCACGACCAAACGGCAGGTAGCCGATTTCATCGATGACCAACAACCCAGGGGCCATCACCACACGACTGAAGTATTCCTTGAGCCGTTCCTGGCGGTGCGCAGCGGTCAGTTGCAGCATCAAGTCAGCCGCCGTGACGAAGCGGGTTTTGATACCGGCCATCACTGCCCGGTAGGCCAGGGCGATAGCCAGGTGGCTCTTGCCTACACCACTAGGCCCCAGGAACACGATGTTCTCGGCACGTCCAACAAAACTCAGTGCTGCCAGCTCCTGGAGCTGTGCCCGGGGGACGCCGGTGGCAAACGCGAAGTCGTATTGCTCCAGCGTTTTCACAGCGGGCAGCGCGGCAGTTTTCAGCAGGGCCTGTCGAGAGCGTTCACTTCGGGCATCGGTCTCGGCAGCCAGCAGCTTTTCGAGGAAGTCGGCAAAGCTGTCTTCGCCGCTTGCTGCTTGTTGGGCCAGGTGCGGCCAGTCCACCCCGACGCGCTCAAGCTTTAGCCCCTTGCATAGTTCTGTCAGGCGAGCATGTTGAAGGTTCATGCTCTCACCTCCAGCAGTTGCTCATAAACCGACAGCGGATGCTGCAAGCTCTCGTACGGCAGG
>NZ_LKBW01000123.1 GCF_002699855.1 Pseudomonas amygdali
CAAAACTAAGTTGGCGATTTAGCACGGAAGGGGGTCACTTTTTAGTTGGCGTTGACACCTGACCACTGAAACGCGACAGCACCACCGACAGTGCCGCCAGAGTCAGCATGAACAAGGTCTGGCCACTGTTACGCGCCAGGCTTTTCAGTTGCGCGGACAATTGTTCCGGCACATCGACGCGCACCGTCGCGCCACGCTGGCTCGGTTGCAGCGGACGCTGATGATCCAGCGGCAGGCTCAATAGCGGATGCTCAGTGCCCAACTGCTGCTTCCAGTAGTTCAACTGCCGCTCGCCCTCCCCGGCTTCCAGCCATGCGCGCTGCCAGATCGCGTAGTCGGCGTATTGAACCGCCAACGCAGGCAATTGCGCTGTCTGCCCGGAGAGCTGTGCCTGATACAACTGCACAAACTCACGAATCAGCACTTCGCCGGACCACCCATCGGAGACGATGTGATGCATGCACACGGTCAGGACGTGTTCGGCTTCGCTCAGCTGAAACAGCCTGACCCGCAGTAATGTACCGCTGAGCAAATCGAAGGGCTTTTGCAGCTCGGCGCGCACCTGGTTTTCGATGTCGGCTGGCGCAACCGAGGCAAACTCAAGAGCGACTGTCGCCTGCTGAAGAATCTCCTGATAGAACGCGCCGTCCTCGGAAACAAATCGGGTGCGCAGGGTTTCGTGGCGCTGCACCAGCCTGTCCAGCGCTGCGCTCAATGCCTGCCGGTCCAGCGGGCCATTCAGACGCACTGCCATAGGCACGTTGTACGCGGCGTTGCCCGGTTCCATCTGCCAGAGAAACAGCATGCGCTGCTGGGCGTAGGACAGCGGGATACGCGCTACATCATGCCGGGTTACAGCGATGGGCAGCAGTTTGAAGCTCTGCCCGGTCTCGTGCATCTTGTTCAGAATCTGGCGGCGCTGTTCGACGGGCAAACCAACGAAACGCTGGGCGATACGCTCTGCTGCTGACTTGTCCATGTCAGATACCCGCCATTTCATTCATCATTTTTTCAATATCGGACAAGCCGTCCTCGGTCAGCGACAAACCGCTGCTGGCGAAAGCCTGAATAAATTCGTTCAATTGCGGTTTCTCGAAAATCAGGCGCAGCGGGATGTCGATCCCCAGGCCCGTGTGAATTCTGGAAATCAGTTGTGTGGCCAGCAGCGAATGGCCGACCAGTTCGAAGAAATCGTCGCTCAACCCGACGCGCTCGACTTTCAGCACGTCGGCCCAAATCGCAGCCATTTGCTGCTCCTGCTCAGTCGACGGCGCGACGTACTGGCGCTGCAACTGGCTGGCGTCCGGTGCCGGCAGGGCTTTGCGATCCAGCTTGCCGTTGGCGCTCAGCGGCATGCTTGCCAGCCAGACGAAGTGGGTCGGCACCATGTAATCGGGCAGTGTTTCCTTGAGATACGCCTTGAGTGCATCCCGCAGGTGATCGCCACTGTGCTCAGCCACCAGATAGGCTGCCAGCTGCTTGCCGGATGAGCCGTCAACGTCGACAACTACAGCTTCCTGAACGTTTTCGTGTTCCAGCAGGCTGGCTTCGATCTCGCCCAGTTCGATACGCAGGCCGCGAATCTTCACCTGATGGTCGATACGACCGGCGTATTCGATAACGCCTTCATCGCGATAACGCGCCAGATCCCCGGTGCGGTAAAGACGCCCGCCCTGCTCGTCGAACGGGTCCGGCACAAAGCGTTCAGCCGTCAGCGCCGCGCGGTTGTGATAACCCCGCGCCAGACCGATACCGCCGATGTACAGCTCTGCCGCAACGCCCTGCGCGGCAGGCAGCAATCCGTCGTCGAGGATATGGGTTTTCAGGTTATCGATAGGTCGACCAATCGGCACGCTGAGCACGTCGTCCGGGGTGCAAGTCCAATGCGTCACGTCGATAGCCGCTTCGGTCGGGCCATACAGGTTGAACAAACCCGTCTGCGGCAGACGCTTGAGCACCTGACCGGCCAGTTCGGCAGGCAGTGCTTCGCCGCTGCACACCACACGACGCAGGCTGTTACAGTTTTCCACCTGAGGATGGGTGAGAAACGCCTGGAGCATCGACGGGACAAAGTGCAGCGTCGTGACCTGATGTTCGCGGATGGTCTGCACCAGCCGCTCCGGATCGCGATGATCGCCCGGCAACGCCACGGCCAAACGTGCGCCGGTCAGCAGCGGCCAGAAGAATTCCCACACCGACACGTCGAAGCTGAACGGGGTTTTCTGCAATATCGTATCGCTGCCATCCAGCGCGTAAGCCTTCTGCATCCAGTGCAAACGGTTGACCAGGGCGCGATGGCTGTTGCCCGCGCCCTTGGGCTTGCCGGTTGAGCCGGAGGTGTAAATCACATACGCAAGATTCAGCGGATGGCTGAGGTTTTCCGGGTTGGCAGTGCTGTAACCGGCCAGCCAATCGCCCTCCTGATCCAGACAAAGGCTCTGTACTTGAACCGGCAGGCGCTGTAGCAGCGCACTCTGGGTCAACAGCAAACCGACACCGCTGTCCTGCATCATGTAAGCCAGACGGTCCTCGGGGTAATCCGGGTCCAACGGCACGTAAGCGCCACCGGCCTTGATGATCGCCAGCAGACCAATGACTATATCCACGCTGCGCTCGACACAAATCCCCACCAGCACGTCCGGACCGACACCCGCTTCACGCAAGCGGTGGGCAAGCTGGTTGGCGCGGGCGTTAAGTTGCGCATAGCTCAGTTGTTCAGCCGCAAAAATCAGCGCCGGAGCGTCTGGCGTGGCCAGCACCTGCGCCTCGATCAGGCTGTGTAGACAGTGCTCGCCAGGGAAATCGGCAGCTGTGGCGTTCCAGTCGCGAACAATCTGCTGCTGTTCGGCAGCGTCAAGCATTGGCACTTCAGCGATGCGCTGACCCGCATTGGCGCAAATGGCCTGCAACAGCGCGAGCCAGTGCCCGGCCATGCGCTCGATGGTGCTGCGCTCGAACAGCGCGGTGGCATAGGTCAGGCCCGCGCTCAAACCGCCATCGTGTTCGGCGGTGTTGAGGGTCAGGTCGAACTGCGCCGGATAGCTCTCGGACGTCAGCGCTTCGACCTGCAAACCGGGCAGTGCGCGCACCTCGGCGCTGGCCTGGCTCTGGTGGTTGAACATCACCTGGAACAGCGGGCTGTGGCTGAGGCTGCGTTGAGGTTGCAAGGCCTCGACCAGCTGTTCGAACGGCAGTTCCTGATGCGCTTGAGCTTGCAGGGCCGCATGTTTGACCTGCTGCAGCAGCTCGCTGAACGTGGTGTGCAGGTCGAATTCGGCGCACAGCACCTGGGTGTTGACGAAGAAACCGATCAGGCCTTCGGTTTCCGCGCGGGTGCGGTTGGCAATCGGCACGCCGACACGAATGTCCGGCTGGCCGCTGTGGCGATGCAGCAAGGTCTGGAACGATGCCAGCAACAGCATGAACAGTGTGACGCCCTGTTGCCGCGCGACCTGTTTCAAGTCGTCGATCAACGCTGGCGCCAGCTCGACCGCCAGCCGCGCACCGGCGTGGCTTTGCACGACAGGGCGCGGATGATCGGCGGGCAATTCCAGAATCGGCTGCTGTTCGCCCAGTTGCTGCTTCCAGTAATCCAGCTGCCGCGCCTGTTCTCCGGCGTCCATCCAGTTGCGCTGCCACAGCGCGTAGTCGGCGTATTGCATGTCCAGCGCGGTCAACACCACCTCACGGCCCTGGCTGTAGCCTTCGTACAGGCGCACCAGTTCATCGACCATGATCGGCATCGACCAGCCATCGGAAACGATGTGGTGCTGGGTCAGAATCAGCACATGTTCGTCAGCAGCAAGGTTCAGCAAGCGAACGCGCAGCAGCGGGCCCTTTTCCAGATCGAACGGGCGCTGCATTTCCTGCTGCACGCAGGCTTCAAGGGTTTGACCGGCAGGCACGGACTCAACCATCAGGGTCAAGGCAAGCGGCGCATGGATGATCTGCACAGCCTGTTCGCCCTGCTGGCGGAAGGTAGTGCGCAGGGTTTCGTGGCGGGCAATCAATGCGCTGAAACTGTGCTCCAGCGCGGCAATGTCCAGCGAGCCGCTCAGACGCAGGGCCGCAGGAATGGTGTAAGCAGTGCTTTCTGGATCAAGCTGCCAGAGAAACCACTGGCGCTGCTGCGCGTAAGACAAGCCCAGCGGCTGGCTGCGGTCGGCCTTGATAAAGCGTGGCGCAGCATTGCCCTGCCCGTTGCCCGCCGCCTGGGCGAAGGCTGCCAGATCACGCGCTTCGAACAGGTCGCGCAACGACAGTTCGACGTCCAGTTGCTGACGGATGCGCGAGATCACCTGAGTGGCGAGCAACGAATGCCCGCCCAGTTCAAAAAAGTTGTCGCTACGCCCGACCTGCTCAACTTTCAGCACATCAGCCCAGATCGCCGCCAGTTGTTGTTCCAGATCGCCTTGCGGGGCGATGTAGGTCGCCTGCAACTGGCTGGCATCCGGCGCGGGCAGCGCCTTGCGGTCCAGCTTGCCGTTGGCGGTCAGCGGCATCTCGTCGAGGACGATAAAATGCGTCGGCACCATGTAATCCGGCAGATGCGCACGGAGCTCGGTCTTCAGGGTTTCGCGCAGGCTTTGCTGATCCTGATCAGGCTCGGCTGGGACTAGATACGCGGCCAATTGCCCGTCCACGGCCAGCACGATCACTTCGCGCACGGTCGGGTGCGCTTGCAGCCGCGCTTCGATTTCACCCAGTTCAA
>NZ_LKBW01000124.1 GCF_002699855.1 Pseudomonas amygdali
GCGTTACGACAAGCTGGCAAGTAGCTTTAAAGCGATGGTCACACTGGCTTGCATCGAAAGATGCTTGCGGGCTGACTTTTCAGACAAACCCTAAGTAATTGCCCACGATCTCTATCGAGCGCAACTCAGTGTCAGAGCCGAGTTTGTAGTAGGGTTAGGGCTAGAGAAATGGCGACAGCGGCGACAACGCACATAGAACGTGGCTAGGCGCACGGCGACAGAAGTGGCGACAGTCGCCACTTTTTGCGGATTTCGACCGTGATGCTTGACCGTCTTTTCGCGTGGGTATAAAAATTGGCGCACTGTTCGCTGTCGTTGGCAGCACCAGCCCAGGTAGCCCGGACCTTTAAGGCTACACCATTAGCTTGGTGGTTCTCCCAAAGTGCGATTAGCATCCGGCGGCTCGCACGGTCACTCCCCAGGAGTGATGGTTGCTTACTCGACTTATCTGCCCACTGCGGCCGACGATGGACCTTCCTCGCTGCACTGCAGCAACTTCACCTCTTGGCACACTTCATTGCGCCAGACTGCGCCCGTCTCTTTCTCCCGGAAAGAGACGGGCGCTCGTACCACTGCTGCAAGCCACGTCGTACAAGGCATTGCCGCAACTCTCCGCGTGACAATTGGCCTGACAAATCCGATTTATCGCTATCCGCAACGACACAGCCATAGCGATCGTGTAGTAGTCATCAACCTGCGCCCGCGTTTGGGCTTCGAACGCAACCATCGACCCGTTACGTGGTGTCGCGCGGTCGCCATTTAGAGGGCTATAGATGCAGAATGGACTTGCCCCTACAATACCGGACACCAACTCCCCGTTAAATTGATGCTGCTGCCAAGCGCCTAAACTCTCTCGGCGACCGATAATGGACTTGCCCCTACAATACCGGACACCAACTCCCCGTTAAATTGATGCTGCTGCCAAGCGCCTAAACTCTCTCGGCGACCGATATTTCAAAGCGCTGTGCGGATGCTGCTCGTTGTAATGCTCGAAGGCAATCGTCAGATTACGCAGCGCCGTTACTCGATCAGGTTTGGGCATGTGCGCCACGTAATCACGCTTGATCGTCTTCACGAAGCTCTCCGCCATGCCGTTGCTTTGCGGGCTGCGCACCGGTGTAGTCACCGGTTGCAAGCCGATCTGGCGGGCAAACTGACGCGTCTGCTCGGCGATATAGGCCGAGCCGTTATCACTCAGCCATTGCACCGGCGTGCTCGGTAGTTGATCGCCAAACCGCTTCTCCACGCTTTCCAGCATCAAGTCTCGGATATCATCACCGCTGTAGCCCGTCGGGCTGGCGACCCAGCCGATGGCTTCACGGTCACAGCAGTCCAGGGCAAAAGTTACGCTCAACTTCGCACCGTCATCACAGCGGAACTCGAAGCCGTCCACCCAGCCGATGGCTTCACGGTCACAGCAGTCCAGGGCAAAAGTTACGCTCAACTTCGCACCGTCATCACAGCGGAACTCGAAGCCGTCCGAACACCAGCGGGTATCGCTGGTAGTAACAGCGATGCGGCCTTCATGCCGGCGCTGGACGCCAGGCTGCTTGATGCGTCGCTCCAGTAACAGATCGTGATCGCGCATGACGCGGTAAACCCGCTTCACATTGACTGGGGCCAGCGAGTGGATTTCACGTTCGCGGCGCAGCAAACCCCAAACCCGACGGTAGCCATAACTCGGCAATTCGCTGACTTGCTGCTTGATCTCGTCAACCAACTCCGTATCGTTCACGAGCCGACGTCGCCGTACTTTGGGCGATACCGATTGCTTGATTCGTACCGTTAATTGCGAGCGCGACACACCGAGACATTCACTGACCAGTTTCACTGGTCGTCCCCCGGCAACAAGGGTGAGTGCGCAATCCATTTTCGCGAGCGAGCGATCTCCACGGCCTCTTTGAGAACTTCGGCCTCCATCGTCTTCTTGCCCAGCATCCGCTGCAATTCGCGGATCTGCTTGAGCGCATCGCTCAGCTCCGACGCTGGCACCACGGCCTCGCCAGCACTGACTGCCGACAAGCTGCCGTCCTGGTAGAGCTTGCGCCACAGGAACAGCTGGTTGGCATTGATGCCGTTGCGTCGGGCCACTACGGACACGCTTTGTCCAGGTTCAAGGCTCTCTCGAACCATGGCCAGCTTCTGGTCGGTGCTCCAGCGGCGTCGGCGTTCCTGGCCGAGCAGCTCACCACCCTTGTCGTTGCTGTTAGTCATAAACATACCCGTTTGCCTATCCCTTATCTTAAGGGGGTAACGGCGTCCTGTCTTTCATGGGGCTCTTTCAGCGATAGGATCAAACCAATGAGCCTCTCTGCGCCGCAAGCTTCGCTCACCTAGTAACATCGCTAACCCGCTCCGCAAAGGAAGAAACGGATGAAGACAGTTGCTCAATGGTGCGATTGGGACGGGAATGGCCTGGATCATTGCTCGTTTTTTGAGAGTGGTGATTATTCAATCCTTGAAGGCGTTGTCATTGGTACTCGCGAAGGAGATTACGGTGCGCACTACTTTGTCCGTACTGACGCTCTTTTCCGCACACGTGAGGTGCGGGTCGAGTATGTCGGCGGCCCACGTATGCACGTAAGCGCTGATGGCGAGGGGCGCTGGCACGATCTGCTTCGCGACGAGCCAATACCATCGTTAGCGGATTGTTTGGATGTCGATATCGGCGTGACACCTGCAACGAACACGCTGCCTATCAAGCGCCTCAAATTACGGGAGCAGGCTAGTGAAGATATCGTCGTAGCGTATGTTCCTCTACTTGCCCAAATTACAGGTGATTTCTTACCTAGGTTTTGTACGAAAAGTCGGCTGGGGTAGAATTGCCGCCATGATTGGCTNGCAATTACCTGACGCTGCAGATCGGCAAGAACCCGATCCTGGTGGTGCGTGGTGCGGACGGCGCAGTCAACGCGTTCCACAACGTATGCCGCCATCGCGGCTCGCGCCTGTGCACTGCCGAGAAAGGAAAAGTCGCCAAACTGGTTTGCCACTATCACCAGTGGACCTACGAGCTGGATGGCCGCCTGCTGTATGCGGGCACTGAAATGGGCGACGACTTCGACATGAAGCAGTTCGGCCTCAAGCCGGTGCACGTCAAGACCGCAGGCGGTTACATTTTCATCAGCCTGGCGGAGAACCCGCCTGCCATCGACGAGTTCCTGTCGACGCTGCGGCACTACATGGAACCCTATGATATGGAGAACACCAAGGTGGCGGTGCAAACCACCTTGATGGAAAAGGCCAACTGGAAGCTGGTGCTGGAGAACAACCGCGAGTGCTATCACTGCGGTGGCTCGCACCCTGAGCTGCTCAAAACCCTGCTGGAATGGGACGATGTCACAGACCCGCGCGCCGATCAGGCCTTCAAGGATCACGTGGCCGCATCTGCTGCTGCGTGGGACGCCGAGAAAATCCCCTACGCCCACGCCAGTTTCGGCCTGCGTAACCGTATCGTGCGCATGCCGCTGCTCAAAGGCACGGTGTCGATGACCCTGGACGGCAAGGTCGGCTGCAAAAAGCTGATGGGCCGCATCCAGAACCCGGACCTGGGCTCGATGCGTATTCTGCATTTGCCGCACTCCTGGAACCACTGCATGGGCGATCACATCATCGTATTCACGGTGTGGCCGATAAGTGCACAGGAAACCATGGTCACCACCAAGTGGATTGTCCACAAGGATGCAGTCGAAGGCGTTGACTATGACGTGGAACGCATGCGCCAGGTCTGGGATGCCACCAATGATCAGGACCGCCGTCTTGCCGAAGAAAACCAGCGCGGCATTAACTCTACCGCCTATCAACCCGGGCCTTATTCGAAAACTTATGAGTTCGGCGTGGTCAACTTCGTCGACTGGTACAGCTCGCGTATGCTGGAAAACCTCGGGGCAGAGCCAGCACCCTATCTGAAGGGCGTGGCGGTGAATCACGAGTAGAGGGCACACCTGCCCTTGGCAATACTGAGTACGGCTCACTCTTCAGCGAGGTGAGCCTGCTCAAACGATCGTCGACTGACGAATTTCCCGTTTCCCCCGCACAACAACTCCTCCGCCGATACCGTCATTTCTGACAGTTACCTGAAAACCCCTCTCGTGATCAACTCTCGTGGAAGTCAATCCAACGGAAGGAGACACGGACTATGCTCAACCCAAAAATCATTGATCAATATAAAAACAAAACAACCGATGCCGCCTCGACCATGCCGGATATAAGGGGCAAAAATATTCTCATGGGGTTCTGGCATAACTGGCCTTCCGAACCCGATCAAGGTTACCAGCAAGGCCTCTTCAAAGAGATGGCGCTGACCGACATACCCGAAGCGTATAACGTTGTGGCAGTGGCCTTTATGAAAGGTGCCGGCATTCCCACCTTCAAACCTTATAACCTGAGTGATGATGCGTTTCGCGCTCAGGTGGCAGCACTGAATGCACAAGGCCGTGCAGTGCTGATTTCTCTTGGCGGGGCTGACGCGCATATTGAGTTGCATGCCGGTCAGGAAGATGCACTGGCCTATGAAATTATTCGTCTGGTTGAAACCTATGGCTTTGACGGCCTGGATATCGACCTCGAACAAGCTGCTATTACCTTTGCCGATAACCAGACCGTATTACCCGCTGCGTTGAGGATGGTGCGCGAGTATTACGAGACAGAAGGGAAGCACTTCATCATCAGCATGGCCCCGGAATTTCCTTACCTTAGAGTCAGCAAAAAACTTCCTTTATTGAAAGAAATCACTACGTACTTTCCGTTTCTAAAAGACGTCGTGACGTTCCTGGAATCGTTGAGAAGCGGCGGCGCTTACCTGGCCTACATCAACGCTCTGGAAGACATCTATGACTTTATTGCGCCACAGTACTACAACCAGGGCGGCGATGGCTTATGGGTCGATGAAGCCAATAATGGCAGCGGCCTGTGGGTCACTCAAAACAACGATGCTCACAAGAAAGATTTTCTCTACTACCTGACTGATAGCCTGATCCACGGTACACGTGGCTTCACAACAATTCCCGCCGATAGACTGGCCATTGGCTTACCCACCAATAACGACGCAGCCGCTACCGGTTATGTGGTAAACCCGCAGGATGCTATAGATGCATTGGACGACTTGAGAAAAGCCGGCAATCCGATTCGCGGGCTGATGACCTGGTCAGTCAACTGGGATGCCGGCAAGAACAAAAGCGGCGAGGAGTACAACTGGGAGTTCGTGAACCGCTACGGTTATCTCACCGGAGGCGAAACACCTGTACCGGAAAAACCATCAGTACCTGCTGATCTCAGATCAACCGAAAAAACTGCAACGTCGGTGAAACTGAACTGGTCGCTCTCGGAAGGCCCGCAACCGGTCTTGCAATATGAATTGCGTCGTAACGGTGCGGACTCCTTTCTTGTAGACAACCCTGTTTATAACAATACCGGCCTTCAGCCCGGTACTGCTTACAGTTACCAGGTGCGTGCAATTGATGTCATAGGCAACACATCCGAATTCTCGGCCGCGCTCACCGTGCGTACACAGAGTGAAGGCGGAGGCGATGCAAAACCGACGACACCTGTATTGAGCCTCGCAGACGTCACCCAGAGCAGTGTGTCGCTAACGTGGACACCGTCTACCAGCGATAGCCAAATCGTCAGGTATCAAATTGGCCGCAATGGTTGGCCTTTTCAAACGATCGCAAGCGTAACGACCGCGTATACCGATAGCGACGTCACTGCCGATACTCAGTATGAATACTACGTCGTTGCACAAGATACCGAACTTCAGTGGTCAGAGGTCAGTAATGTATTAAAGGTCAAGACTGCTGGCGAAACACCTGCTCCCGGTAACCCGTCACTGCCTCTCGACTTCAAATCCACCGAACAGACCACAACGTCGGTAACGCTCGACTGGAGCAAGGCGAAAGTTGCTCACGTCCAATATGACCTCTTCAGGGATAATGAACCGCCCCGGGTTTCTCGGAGACTCCAACCTTTGAGAGGATGGAGCGANCAGAACGCCGTACCTAAGTCAGTCGTGCATTGGGTGAATAGAGCGCGTTCAGGATTGTGGTTGAGGGCAAGCAGCGTGATGCCTATCGCTGGATAGGTGACTTCGCTGGACGCTCATACTGCGGCCACTCAGCCTGCAAGAAGTCTAGAACCGTTGTATACCACCTCGAGCTGCCGGCCCTGTAGGGTCAGTGAGGTCGCCGCATAACACCGGGCCAAGCTTTCACTTCATAGGCGGTGATAGGTGCCGGGTGTCGCCTCCAAAGCTCGAACTGTGGTGAGCCATCCCAAGCCAAACCATGGCCTCTATGAATAGAAATATACCGCTTTGAAGCGAGTCTCTGGTTTGCGTAGCTGAGGGGCATAATGGGCTTGTGCTTATTTGCGATGCAGGGCAATAACGTATTCGCAAGTTACCGGCGTGGCGTTTTCGAACGTGCAAGCCTCTTCAGGTAGGCCCAGCTGTAGGCAGTCGCCCTGTTCCAATATGTAGAGGGTAGCGCCTTTGGTAAACGTTAATGTGCCTTGCGTGATCCATACCTGCTGATGAAGAAATACGTAGGCGGTGGCAGGGTAGCTGACACGAACTCCCGGCGGCAGTTTCACGCTGATCAGCTCCAGTGGCCACCCCTCCCGCGGAGATATTTGCTGGCGTGTGTAACCCGTTTCCGGGTCCACCCAGCGCGGTTGCTCCGCGGCTCTTGAGAGAAGTCCCGAGCGCCCCTCGGCGCGATGCAGAAGGGTGGAGAGGGGCAAGCCGAAGGCTCCCGACAGCCGACCTAGAATCGTCGAGGTAGGGCTGACCTGGGCATTTTCAATTTTGCTAATCATTGCCTTTGATACACCGGAGAGCTGGGCTAGCTCGCTGATGGACCATTCGCGCGCGGTGCGCTCGGCTTTGAGGGTCAACGCGATATCAATGGGTTGATTGTTCGCTATAAGAAAATTCCAGATGGAGAAGATTTGACTCTAAGCTTAGCGTTCGATGTGCGTTTGATTGGTGCGAAAAAATAAATAGTGCTTTTCTTTGGTGCGTAAAATTCATTTTCGGTAATAGATCATTGATATTGATCGTAAAATTATATTTGTCATTTTTTGTTTCAAAATAAATCTATTGCTCTTGGGGTCTTTGATTAGAAGTATTAATTTGCGCGCGCGTGTCGGTTGTTTGCTATATGAAACATGCGGTGGCATTCTGTCACTGTCTTCCAAGCTACCTTATCGTATTTGGGGGTATCTATGCCGGCTCAGCAAATGGAACAAGGCTATCTGACGGGTGAGCAAATCATCCATTCGATTAAGGAAATGATCACGGCTTCGGGGATCAATACCAACGCATTCTATAAAACGTTTCGCCAGGCCCCGCTGCCTAAGGCAACGTTGAAAAAAGTATTCCAGCAGTACTTTTATTATATCCGTACTTTCCCGCAGATCCTGGCAGGTACTTCACACCGCACCGACAGCGAAGTGATTCGAATGAAGTTGGCGCGCACGGTAGTGTCTGAGCTTGGTGATGGAGTGGGCGAAGCACACTTCATTATGTTTGAGCGTGTACTTGCCGGCGTCGGCATCACGTTGGATGACTGGAAGAAGGTTGAGTACATTCCCGAGGCCAGCGAGCTGGTCGATGGCCTGCGTCGAATTTTCCTCGAGGGTTCGACAGAGCATGCCATTGGTGCTCATTACGTTATCGAAGAGTTTGGCTTTCCGATGATCGCCAGCCTTTACGAAGGCTTCCGCCTCTACAGCGGGTGGAAACACGAAGACTTCACCTACTTCTATCTGCACATGCTGGTTGAAACCGATCATGTGCAATGGATCAGTGATGCGGTCATGGAGGCCGCCCGGGACACTGACAACGGCAACGATATCCTGGAGGGCGCTGCCGAATGCTGAACTTGTTGACCCGATTCTGGCAAGGACTCAACCGAGTAGCCACTCACGCTTGAACGATCAAGACAAGGGGGCGGGAAGCCATGGATGATTGGACATTGATTGGTCGAGTGGCGCCCTTCCGGGATGCCAGTGCATATGCAGCATCCTCAGGGGCCTTGAACCTGTCGCAAGGACTTCCCGAACCCCTGTTTGACAATGCCATGAATGCGGCGTTGGCCCGCCAGGTACGGGCGGGCTGGCAGTACGCCGACCCTCGCGGCGAAATGATCTTGCGCGAAAGCATTGCGGGCCACAATGCCGGCTATGCGCCCGACACCGAGGTTCTGGTGACCAGCGGCTGTACCGAGGCCTTGTACTTGGCCCTATGCGCAGCTTCCACGCAATACGGCAGCAAGGTCGCTTTTTTTGAACCCTTCTATCCCTATTACCCAGGAATGGCCACATTGTTGGGGTTGGAGTTTGTTGCAGTGCCGTTGTCGGTGGGGCATTCAATCGGTCCCGAATGGGCAATGCTCGAACAGCAATTGCGTGCCGGTGTTCGCATCTTGCTGCTCAACACCCCCCACAACCCGACCGGATGGTGCATGTCCGCCGATGATTGGCAGCATCTGGTGGCGTTGGCAAAAAACCATGACTTCATGGTGATTGTCGACGAAGCCTACCGTCACTATCAGTACGACGCCGACGCACCGACGCAGTACCCCCATCAACAGATTCCCATGATGGTGGCAGGCAGCGCTTCGAAGTTGTTGTCCATGACCGGAGTCCGGATCGGCTGGTTGTGCGCGCAGGCAACCTTCATGGCGCGAGCCTATGCCCATCACCTGTACCTGAGCTATTGCTAACCCACCCCCATACAGGCAGCCGTCGCGGTTTTGCTCGATGAGTTGACCATCGGGCGACTCGAAAGCCTGCGCGAGCACTACAAGCACAAACGCGATCGCCTGGCAGGTGCGCTGATGGCCGCCGGGCTGGATATCCAGTTACCGGCGGGCGGCCATTACCTCATGGCCGACTATTCACGGCGGGCGCCTTCATTGTCCCCGGTTGAATTCAGTCAACACCTGGCCGTTCGTTGCGGGGTCATGCCATTGCCCGCGACGCCCTTCTATCTGGGGCAGTGCCCCACCTATGTCAGATTTTCTTTCTCGGTAGCCAAACCCATTGTTGATCAAGCTTGTGCCCGCCTGGAGGATTTTTGAAATGGAGCAGCATGTGTTCGACGTCATTGTCGTAGGCGGCGGTCCCGCAGGGCTGAGCGAGTGTGTCCGGTTGATCGATCTGGGCCTGAAAGTCGCGGTCATCAGCGATGTATTCGGGGGATGCATGGGCATGATGGGGGACCATCCATTGCAGTCGTACTGCAATGAACTGGAGATCGAAGGGGCCCCCTATCCCTTGCATCGGTTCATGCGCAAGTTGTGCGTCAGCCCCACTGGCGAGGAATACGCCGCCTATATCCGGAGCAACTTCGAAGCCTTGCCATTGACCAGGATCCAGCAACGGGTGGTCACCGTAAGCAAGGCGCAGGGGCTGTTCGAGGTAAACCTGGCCGCGGGTTCCCAGGGGCATCCCTTGCGTGCGCGGCAGATTATCCTCGCGACTGGGATTCGCCCGAAGGCGCCGCCCTTCGAAATGCCCAATGCGCATTGGCTCAATTGCTTTGACGTCTACCAGATGGTTGCGCGGGGTCAGGTCCAGCGCTTCCTGCAGCAGGACGTCGTCATCTTCGGCAGCGGTAACAGTGCGTTCCAGATCGCACTTCTGCTTGCCCCGTTCGCCCGCAATGTGTCGATCCTGATCAAATCCTATCTGGGGCTGTATCCCCAGGAGACCGATGATCGGTTTGCCCTCAGGTCCCTGAGCCAGCGCACGCTGGAGATGATAGCCAAGACGTCGTCCAGTTCCTTTCTAGGGCCGCTCAACAGCGCCAACAGTACGGGCCGGGCCAATATCTGGCTGCATGCCTACAACAGCATTCGCCAGGAAGGCGACAAGGTCGTCCTGGATCTTCCGGCGTCACTCAACGGCAATTCGCTGCTCCAGGCTTCCTGCCGCAAGGCTCAAGAGGCCGGCCGGCTGGTCGAAGCCCAGGCATCCGAGGGGTATGAGCTGCACTTGGATATATCGGCGAAGGATCAATGCCTGGTTTCGGCCATCGGCGTCACCGCACAACTGCCCGCCACCGACTGGCCGCAACTGCTCAACCCACAGACCGGATTCACCTGCCACCAGGATGGGAAAAGCCCTGTCGCAGGCCTGTATTTCGAGGGGGCAGCCTCAGGTTATGCGTCGATCAACACGATGGTGCCCGCAGCAGCGGAAATGAGTGCCACGCCATCGCTGCAAGAAGGGCTGCGGTCGTGGGCGTGAGGATGTTCCAGCCGCTGCGCATGGACCTTGGCGATGTGCTCGAGCAATCGACAGCGGAGCTCAAGCAAGCCATCGCCCGGGCCAAGGTGCTGGTCATCGCCAACCAGGACGTTAGTGTTGCCCCTTATGTGCAGTTGATGCGCAGGCTGGGTTCGCCTGTGCACCATGTGTTGGCCAATTACTGCCTCGAGGATTATCGGGAAGTGCTGACCGTGACCAATCTCCATCGCAACGGCCAGGCCTTGGGCGTGCATGAAGGAGGCGGGTATTGGCACACCGACATGTCGTACAAATCGGCGAATACGGTGTTCACGTCACTGCTGTCCGTGCAGGTGCCGGACCAGCACGGCGAGACTCAATTCATCGATTGTGTCGCAGGCCTGCACCAGGTTCGCCAGTGGCTGGTAAGTCCGGGTTGCCCGCAGCACCTGAAGGGCCTCGACCTGGAAAACCTGCGGATTCACCACCGTTTCGGTAATCGCGACGCACTGCGCAATGCCGACGCCGCGGTGCAGCAGCTCAATTCCCAGGAGACTGGCGCTCTGGAAGACACCGTGGTCCACCCCCTGGTGCTCAAACACCCGCTCTCCTGTACGACATCGCTTTATGCGCCGGCCGCCACGGCCATGCAAATAGAAGGGGTAACGCCTGCACTGTCCCATCGCATTCTCGACAGTCTGGTCGATTTTCTCGTTCAGCAGGCGCCGCGCTATCGGCATGCCTACCGCCCAGGCGACATCGTGATCTGGGACAACCTCTCAACGCTGCATAAAGGTCCGCCAATCCCCAAAAGTGAAGGGGGGGCCGATGCGCGCCTTCTCTATCGCATGAACGTCGACTTCCAGTGAGGCATTACCATGATCAAGACTATCGTTTTCCTGACGCCCCATTACCTGAACTTCGCCTCCGAGAAGGCCTTGCAGACGCTGGGACGAGACTGTCGCACCGTACTGATCGCCTATCATGCTGATGTCCTGCCCCCCGTGCTCGAGCGCAACGTCTCGCAGGTAGTGCGCGTCGATGCCGACCTGCAGCGCAACATTCGCCCGTTGCTCGATCATGACCAATGTCGAGATGTCATCAGCGATGAGTTGCGCGCCGTGCAGGGCAACACGTCGTCATTGCGTATTTTCTGCCAGGAAGAATGCCACGTTGAGCTGGCGGCCCAGTTACGCGAGGAGTTCGGATTAGAGGGCGATACACAGGCGATCGTGGCGAATTTTCGCGACAAGGTGCTGATGAAGCACGCCGTCAGCCAGAAGGGGATACGCATTCCCGAATTCGTACCACTGGATCACGTACGCCTATCGGCCGAGCCACAGGCTTACTACGCCGAGCTGACGGCGCGATTGGGCCTGCCCCTGGTCCTGAAACCGGTGGACGCGGCAGGCAGTTTCGAGGTGTCGATCATTCGCAACGAGGCCGAATTCAACAAGGCCCGCGAGCAAGTATTGGCGTCACCGTATCATTTCGATTATGAGGTGGACGAGTTCATCGACGGCGACATGTTCCAGTGTGATTCGTTTGTGGTTGACGGCCAAATCCGCTACTGCGGCGTCCTGGAACTGGGTTGCACCAACTTCGACTTTGTCCAGGGCAAGCCCTTGAGCGTGATTCCCGTGGCCGACCCTGCGCTCAGGGCGACCCTGGAAGCCTTCAACCGGGACGTGATCGCAGCCCTGAACTTTCGCAACGGCTCGACGCACCACGAGGTTTTTGTAGACCGCAAACGCGGTTATCCGGTGTTCCTGGAAATTGCCGCACGCGTACCTGGTGGCATCGGCGTGCCGTATCACGAGAAAAACAGCGACATCAACCTGATCGACGCCAATCTCTACCTCGTGGCCGGTGCCGCGGCGCTCGATGACATCAAGCCCAACGAGAAGAACAACGTGGTGTCCGCCTTGTTGCCCTTGCGCAAAGGCCGGATCAGCCAACTCAACGAACCACCCATTTCCAGTGCCTACGACATCGATTGGCGGGTCGCCCCGGGCATGGTTGTGGACTCCCGATCCCTGGCCGATACCGCAGGCATCCTGACGTTGTACAACGCGGATCCACTGGTACTGCGCGCCGACTTCGAAGCCTTGCAGCAGTACGTGCCAACCCAGGTGGAAGTGCTGGAGCCGGGAACCGCATGATCAATCCAGTGGGCGGCAGGCAACAGGTTTTTCTCAAGGAGCAGGCATGAAGACAGGAATACTCGGTGCCGTCAGCATGGCGGTCTACTGCATCTCGACGGCGCTCTCGGCCGTCTGGGTCATGGTGGCGTTCACCCGTATCAGTGGGGCGGCGCTGACATTCATTACCTTCCTGATGGCCTGGGCGGTATTTTTCCTGGTGCATACCTTGCGTGGTCATGACCCGTTTCGCCTGCTGCGCGAGGAGTGGCGCGGCGTGCTGCTGCTCAATGTGCTGACGCTGTTCAGTTGGTGGCTGATGTTCATGGCCCTGCAGCGCATCGAGGCGTCGGTGGAATCGGCCATCTATCAGGGCTGGATGCCGCTGGTGGTGGTGGTCTGCGAAATGCTGGTGGCGCGGTCCTCGGTCAGTCGTTCCCGGTGGCTGGGCGCGCTGCTGATCCTGTTATCACTGATGGCCCTGGTTCTTATGCGTCTCGCGCTGGGGGTCACGGCCCAGGTCAGTCTTGTCAATTTGCATGAGGGCATTGCCCTGGCCTCTGTCGCCGGGATCACTGGCGGGATCTACGTGTTCTGCTCGGCTCGACTGAACCGCGACAGCAAGTACAGCGCCATGGATATTCTGTGCGTCAGGTTCTTCCTGCTCTTGATTGTCACGGGATGGGTCGGCCGGGAAAACCTGCACCAGTTGCTCACGCTTGATACCGCCATGCTCGGCCAATTGATCAAGCTGGCATTCGTCAGCGTGCTGATTCCGGTGTTCACCCTGCAGTTTGCCATTCAACATTTGGGGGGCGGGCGGGTGTCCATTCTCACACCGTGCGTGCCGGTCATTGCCTTGGCGGCCGAGTTCGTGCTCTCCACCTGGCACAGCCCCTGGGTGCCGGTCCTGGTTACGGTGGTGTGCGTGGCGGTGTTGTTGTCCAACGTCTGGTTTTCGCGAGACAGGCAGGTTGTTCGCTCGGGCCCCATGCCTGTCGCCCTTCAAAAATAGACTTCGGTTTACTGGAGCATCCCATGACTCTTTCCTTGGCCTTCGCACAGGGGGCGGCAGACGCTTGCTCGAATGACGGCCGCAGCGTGCTCGCACGCACGTTGGAAATCGCACGAACCCTGATTGGTTTCCCTTCGGTCAGCGATCGTTCCAATCTGGACCTTATCGAATGGGTGAGCGGGTACCTGCACGGCGTCGGGGTGCAGGCCCAGATTCTACCGGACGTCACCGGGCGCAAGGCGAACCTGTTTGCCAGTCTCGGACCGCGGCGCCCCGGGGGCATCATCCTGTCCGGACATACCGACGTGGTGCCCGTCGCGGGCCAGGCCTGGGCGCAGGACCCGTTCAGCGCCCACCTGGACCACGGACGGCTGTACGGTCGCGGCAGTTCGGATATGAAAGGGTTTATCGCTGTCGTACTGGCGATGGCTCCCGAGCTGATGGCGTCTGCACGGCAAAGCTTTCACCTGGCCTTGTCCTATGACGAGGAGGTGGGCGCGATGGGTGCGAAACATCTGGCGCCCTTCATCTCGCAGGCACAGCTGGAGCCCGCCGGTTGCATTGTCGGCGAGCCGACTTCAATGGAGCTGGTGATCGGCCACAAAGGGCGTCATGAACTCAATTGCTGTGTCCATGGCAAAGTTGCGCACTCATCGTTGCCGAGTGAGGGCGTCAACGCCATCGATTATGCCGCGAGGGTACAGATGCAGCTTCAGCAAGTGGCCAGACGGCTTGCACAGGGGCCGTTGGACAGCGGGTTTGATGTCCCGTACACCACCGTCCAGGTCTGCCGGGTCAACGGTGGTGTCGCTGGCAATGTCATTCCTGGTCAATGCAGCTTCGACTTCGAGATTCGCTACCTGCCCGGCTGCGATGCCGAGCAACTGCTGGTACAGATCCAGGACGACGCCAAGCAGGCCATGCACGGTGAGATGAATGATCGCGCTGCGACGGCGTCCATCGAGTTTTCCCACACGTTGCATAACCCGGGGTTGGATGAGAAGGGCAACCAAGCCTTCGCGCAATGGGTCCGTGAGGCCAGTGCAATGGCCCATGACCGACAACGAGTGGCATACAGCACTGAAGCCGGGTTGTTCCAGGCCGCAGGAATTCCAACGATCGTCTGCGGCCCAGGGAGTATCAAGCAAGCGCACAAGGCGAACGAGTATGTGGAGCTGGCTCAGCTTGAAGCCTGTGAACAGTTCCTGCGCCGCCTGGCGTGTTGCGAGCCATTGCCCCCGATGCCCGCCGGGGGAGAGCAATGAGCGCCACAGCCCTGGATAGCCAGGGGCGCGAACGCAGGAAACTGGTTCTGGCGGTGAGCGTGGGCGCCGCATTGGAATGGTTCTACTTTACCCTGTTTGCAATCTTTGCCTTGCAGATCGCCGTCGCGTTCTTTCCGGCGTCCGACCCATTGATGTCGTTGCTCGCTTCCTACCTGGCGCTCGCCGTTGGCTTCGTGGCCCGCCCGTTGGGCGCGCTGCTGATGGGGCGCTATGCCGATCGCCGGGGGCGCAAGGCCGCGCTGACCCTGTCCATCATGTTGATGGGCGCCGGGACCCTGATCATGGCCGTATGCCCGACCTATGAGGCCATCGGATGGTGGGCGCCGTTGAGCATTGTCGTCGCGCGCATATTGCAGGGGGTGGCAGCCGGGGGGGGGAGATCGGCGGCGCGCTGGCCTATCTTGTCGAAACGGCACCTGCGAACCGCCGCGGTCTATTTGCGTCCAGCCAACAAGTGGCGCAAGCCGTATCATTCCTGCTATGCGGTGTAAGTGCGAGTCTGTTGTCGAGCGTGCTGACGCCCGCTCAGTTGGATGAGTGGGGTTGGCGCGTGCCCTACGTCTTCGGACTGCTGGTCGTGGTGGCAGGTTTGAAAATTCGTCGCAGCCTTGAGGAAAGCGAGCCGCTGCGCCGCTTTCTCGATAATCAAGACAAGCATGCGATGGCACGGAAGGGGCCGAGCCTTCGCCCTTATCTGCCCAATCTCGTGATGGGGGTGTTGATCGTCGTTCTCTGGACGGTCGCGACACAATTGATCAATTTCATGCCGACCTATGCATCGATGGTGCTTGAACTTCCGCGCAACAAGGCCTACCTGGGGTTGGTTTTGGTCGGCCTCATCACGCTGCTGTGCCCCTTGACGGCACTACTGTCGGACCGCATCGGGCGCTACACCGTCATGCTCATTGGTGCTGTGGGGATCGCGCTCTGTGCCTACCCGGGGTTCGTATGGTTGAACAACAACCCCAGTCTCCAGGCGCTGATCAGCTTCCAATGTGGGCTGGCAGTGCTGATGGTGCTTTACACCGGGCCGGCTTCGGCGGCATTGGCAGAGCTGTTTCCGGTGCAAGTCAGGGCGTTGGGCGTCTCGCTGGCTTATGCCTTATCGGTGACTATTTTCGGCAGTTCCACTCCGACGCTGACTACCCTGATTTACCGCCACAGCGGGGATCCCTTAGCGGCCGCTCATTGGTTATTTACAGCGGCATGCCTGAGTGCGACACCGCTGGCCTGGATGTGCCTATCGAAAAGTCGGGCGAGTTCCAGCATGAGGATAGCCATCCAGAGAAAGTATGAGTGAACAAAAATTGTCTTGCCGGTCCCGATCCACGCCTACTCGGTGATAAAAATCAGAAAGCAGGATTCGTAGTGAATAGTTCTGCGTTGCTGCTTGTGTGAGCTTGGATCGGATCAGTGAGAGATCATTGTCCAATTACGCGTGGGATCCAGCGAGTCTCGGTGCTGGGCCTACCCCCTTGAAAGAAGGGGGGCTTGAGCTCACATCCAACTCACCGTTGGGGCAGTGACCTCTCAATCAACCAGCTTTGATGCCTGAATCTGTAATTGACGTTTGAGTTTTGCTTTTCCCGCCAACCCCTCCGATCCAGCGATCTTTGATCGCGTCGGCCGGAGGGCTCACTGTCCGCTGAAAGGCTTTATAGCTTCCAAAAGCTCCAGAGCTTGCTGGGTGAGCGGGATGACATGCGTGCGGCGCTTTTTCATTCGCTCTGGAGGGATTGTCCATATCTTCTTTTTGAGATCGATATCTGCCCAGCGAGCCGTGGCAGCCTCTGCTGGACGAGTCATAGTGTGGAGCTGCCACTCTATCAAGCATCGAGTGGTCTTTTTAATGCTGGCGTTGGCGACTGTCAGCATTAGTTCTTTCAGCTCACCCGGTGCAAGCGCCGCCATGTTTTGCTTCTTCGGTTTTTTGAAGACGGAGCGGATTCCACTGAGCGGATTTGAAAAAATCAGGCCAGCATTCACCCCATAAGTCATGATTTCGTTTAGACGCTGGCTAAGTCGCTTGACGGTCTCTAGGCTGCCCTTTGCCTCAAGGGGTCTAGCAATCCGATTACCATAGATGCAGTGATCGCCGAGATCGGTGTATTAGCCAGTTCGGGCAGAACGTGCAGCGCAAGAGATCGCCATATATCTTCGGCATAGGCAGTGGTGACTGAGTCTTTTTTAGATCGAACCATGCGGTGGCCACATTTTTGAATGTGTGCTCCGTAGTCGCCTTTACTGTCTGGACCGTAATGCCCTGATATTGCTGGATTTCAGGCACAAAAAAAGACCTCCGAGGACGTCTTTAGATGTAAATTTGGTGGAGCCGGGGGGATTTGACCCCCCGTCCGCCAGTACTCCGCTGTCGGTACTACATGCGTAGCCGTGTCTATTAAGTTAACCCTCAGCGACCCGACGGGCAGGGTGCTTTGGGCGAGCTGTGTAAGTTTTAGCCGATTCGTCCACAGCGTACTGCACGGCGATTCTGTTCTATATGACAATCATTTTGGGTTTACAGACATCCCCTGATGATTGCTGGAGCCGAAGCTACCAGAAGTGCGGCTAGGCTGCTTACGCAGCTAGTTGAGCACCGTAGTTTTCGTCATTGGCAACTATAGAAAGTTGCAACAGTGGATTTACGAGTTCTGTTACCAACTCGGCATGCACCTAAAGTTTCATCACCGGCGTCGAATCCAAATCGGCCCCGAGACTGCTTTCGCAGTCGCTGGGGCGCAGTGTACGCCGATTGGCGTGTCACGTCGACCCGTTTGCTGCAATCGATCAGGCTAACCGGGTGGCGGGCCTGATCGAAGGGGTTACTTGGTGCCTTCGCTGCCCGAGCCGGTATTTTTCAGCGAGGTGATCACCTTGGTGGTGATTTCGACGCATTTTTTCTCGTCGTTCTGAGCTTGAGCCGCTTTGGCGTTTTTCTCAGTGGTTTCTAGCATTGTCTTGTTTTCCGGGCTCAGGTTGGTGCCGGAAGAAACCTGAGCATTTTCGATCGTTTTGATGTTTGCAGCGCACAAATCATCGGCGGCAAAAACCGGCGAAGCCAACAGGGCGGCGCTGAGGAACAATCCAGTGAGGGCGGTACGCATCATGTGTCTCTCCTTATAACCTGTGGACTCGGTATGGCCGGTCGTTGAGGCCGTCGCCCGAGGGTTTGAAAGCCCGTTCATGTTCAGGGCCTAAAGGATTGACTGTGCTGTAACGCAGGCGTTCTATTTTATTTTCAGACAGATGCGAAAAAGCCACATTGGGCGGTTAAGGCACCAAAGTGGGGCGATCTTCGCGTTGGGGTTGTGATTGTGCGGGGTGGATGAGAGGCGGATGGATTGAAGGTGCGCGGCGCCAAATGCCCGTTCAAGGCATTCGGCACAGGCAAGGAGTTAGTCGTCCTTGCCCTTGGAACGCACGGCACGCTGCAGCTCACGGTCCGAGTCGCGTTCACGCTCGGTGTGGCGCTTGTCGTATTCCTTTTTACCTTTACCCAGCGCGATTTCGCACTTGATCAAGTGCTCCTTCCAGTAAACGGAAAGGGCCACGCAGGCATAGCCTTTCTGTTGAACCGAGCTGGTGAGCTTTTCGAGCTCGCGCTTGTTCAGCAGCAGTTTTCGGGTGCGTGTCGGGTCAGCGATGACGTGCGTGCTGGCAGTCTTGAGAGGCGTGATGTGGCAACCCATCAGCCAGGCCTCGCCATCCTTGAGCAGCACGTAACTGTCGACCAGCTGTACCTTGGTGGCACGCAGGCTTTTTACTTCCCAGCCAGCCAGGACCAGACCGGCCTCGAACTTGTGTTCGATGAAGTAATCGTGACGCGCCTTTTTATTTTGCGCGATGGTCCCTGTAGGGTTTTTCTTGAGCTTAGCCATAGGGGGCGCATTATAGGGAGTTGCATCAATGTCGGCTATGGGAAAGCGCGTGCTTGAGCACAAAGGTTGAATCCCGGACAATGCGCGATCTTTTTTGGCTGGGCGTTTCGATAATGTCGACGGACAAGGTTTCAGTCCACGGTAGCTGGGCAAGCCGCTGGGTGTTCATCCTGGCTGCCACAGGTTCTGCCGTGGGGCTGGGCAGCATATGGAAATTTCCGTACATGGTCGGTGCCCATGGCGGCGGTGCATTTGTACTGGTGTTTCTGGCGTGCATCGCGCTGATCGGCATTCCGGTGATGATCGCCGAGACGCTGATTGGCCGTCGTTCCCGACTCAGTCCTGCGAATGCGCTCAAGACGCTGGCGCTGGAAGCGGGGCATTCGGCGCGATGGTCATGGGGCGCTTTTGCCGGAATGATCACGGCTTTGCTGATTCTCTCCTTTTATAGTGTGGTGGGCGGCTGGTCGCTGGATTACATCATCGACATGGGGCGCGGCGATTTTCAGGGTGTTTCGCCGGATCAGGTCGGTGCCTATTTCGGCGCGGTGATTGCAGACCCTTGGCGTCTGATTTTGTGGCACACCATTTTCATGCTGCTGTCGGCGGTGGTGATCGGCAAGGGTGTCGAGGCCGGTCTGGAGAAGAGCCTGCGCATCATGATGCCGATGCTGTTCCTGCTGATGCTGGCACTGTTGGGCTATAGCCTGACCACAGGGCATTTCATGGAAGGCGTGCATTTCATGTTCGACTTCAATCCCGACAAGGTCTTGGACGGCTTGCTGCCCGCGATGGGGCATGCGTTCTTTTCCCTGAGCGTCGGTGTCGGCTCGATCATGGTCTACGGCGCTTACATGACCAAGGGCGCGTCTATCCGCACCACGGTCGTCGGCATCGCGTTGCTCGACACCTTTGTTTCGCTGCTGGCGGGCCTTGCGCTGTTTCCTATCGTTTTTGCTGCAGGCCTGAACCCGAGTGAGGGGCCGGGCCTGATGTTTGTAACGTTGCCATACGCGTTCGGCAACGTGGCATTCGGGCAGTTGATGGGCGTCGTGTTCTTCGTGCTGGTGGCTGTAGCGGCCTGGAGCTCGGCGATTTCGCTGCTTGAACCCATGGTTGCCTATCTGGTTGAGCGCACCCGTATTCGCTGCGCCTGGGTGACGTTCTGGCTGGCATTTACCTGCTGGTTTGTAGGGCTGGGAACGGTGTTCTCGTTCAATATCTGGCAAAAAGCCAAGTTTTTCGTGAACGATGGAGGTGTATTCCACCTCTACCAGTGGGGCGCATCGACTGGCCTGGACTTCTTTGGAGTCATTGATTTCTTCACTTCGCGGATCATGTTGCCGCTGGGTGGGTTGTGTTTTGTGGTATTCGCTGGTTGGGTGATGAGCCGTGAGACGGTGCGTGACGAGTTGTCGATTCGCAGTCCGTTGCTCTTCAGCCTGACGTTTTTTTTGATGCGCTACGTGGCGCCGCTCGGCATTCTTGTGGTGTTTGCCGCTCAGCTCTGGAAATGACGCTCACATGACTACGCATATACAACGCTCTGCTTTACTGCCGTACCCGGCCGGGTTCCTTTATGACCTGGTCAATGATGTGGCTCGTTATCCCGAGTTTCTGCCGTGGTGCTCTTCCGCTACCGTACTGGATTCCAGCGAAGCGCAGATGCGCGCCAGCCTGGAAATTGCCAAGGGCGGTCTGAGCCAGAAGTTCATGACGCGCAACACGCTTACCCCAGGCGAGTCGATCGTGATGGACCTGGTTGAGGGGCCATTCGAGCAGTTTCATGGCGTCTGGACATTCAAGCCGCTGGGCGAGAAGGCCTGCAAGATCAGCCTGGATCTGTCCTTCGATTATGCCGGCTCTATCGTTCGCGCCACCCTCGGGCCGCTGTTCAATCAGGCGGCCAATACGCTGGTGGATGCGTTCTGTCAGCGAGCGAAAGAGCTGCATGGCTGAAGCAGTGATTCAGATTGAGGTCGTGTACGCCTCTGTGCAGCGTCAGGTGTTAATGACGCTGGATGTTCCGGCAGGCTCTTCGGTGCGTCAGGCACTGGCTCTCAGTGGCATGGACAGGGAGTTTCCCGAGCTTGATCTGGCGCAGTGTGCCGTTGGCATCTTCGGCAAAGTGGTGGCTGATCCTTCCACGCGGGTGCTGGAGGCGGGTGAGCGAATCGAGATCTATCGTCCGCTGTTGGCCGATCCCATGGAGATCAGGCGTCTGCGTGCCGCCAGGGCACGGGAGAAACGGACGCTTCCCGGCTGAACGCTGACTGAACGAAAGGCACAAAAAAGCCCGGCATGCCGGGCTTTTTGTTGAGCGCTGAGGACTAACGAGAGTTGGTGTCCAGAGGCTCTTGGGTCGGGACAGGTACGGTCTCGACGCTGTCCACGTCTTTCTGGATCTTGTCCAGCAACGAACCTGGCTTGGCCGGCTCTTCAGGCTTCTGCACCGGCTGATTCTCTGCCGGGACAGTGGTATCGCTGCCTTTGCCGAGAATGGCTTCATCGCGGCTGACACCGGGCATGAAGTCGCCAGACAGGCTCACAAGCTGGTCATTGCCGTTGAATATAAGGCTGACACGCTCCTGCTGGCGTTCACCGCCACCTGGCTGCAGGCTGTACAGGTAATCCCACCGATCGGAGTGGAAAGTGTCGGTCAACAGGGGGTTGCCCATGATAAACCGTACTTGCCGTCGGGTCATTCCGGGGCGTAACTGGTCTATCATGTCCTGCGTGACGACATTACCCTGCTGGATGTCGATTTTGTAAACCCCGGGGAATGAACAACCGGCGAGTGCGAGCAGTCCCACGAAGGTGAAACTGGTTAGCAAGAGCTTGGTGTTTTGCATCGGTGGGCGACTTCCACTATCTTGGCTGGGACAACGTAAACCCCGATCATACCTGCATTAAGAGAAGCTGCGAAGCAGCGTCTGCGAGAAAGCTGACCATGGTTGAAAATAGCGAACTACGTAAAGCAGGACTAAAGGTAACCCTACCAAGGGTTAAAATACTCCAAATGCTCGATTCTGCCGAGCAGCGCCACATGAGTGCCGAGGATGTCTACAAGGCGCTTATGGAGGCAAGCGAGGACGTCGGCCTGGCCACGGTTTACCGTGTTCTGACCCAGTTTGAAGCCGCTGGACTAGTGGTGCGCCACAATTTCGACGGCGGTCATGCTGTGTTTGAGCTGGCTGATGGCGGCCATCACGACCACATGGTCAATGTGGAGTCAGGCGAGGTTATCGAGTTCTTCGACGAAGAAATCGAGAAGCTTCAAAAGGCTATTGTCGAAAGACACGGCTTTGACCTGGTGGACCACAATCTGGTGCTCTACGTCCGCAACAAGAAGGCGTAAGCCAGACGGCGTAAAAACCAGCACCAAAGGCGACCCCGGGTCGCCTTTGTGCTTTCTGCGGTTCAGCTTTTAGCGGTAACGACCATCTTTTTGGCGTGCGCCAGAGATTCCTTGGTCAGGTCAATGCCCCCCAGCATTCGGGCCACTTCTTCTATGCGCTCGGTCTTGCTGAGTTTGGAAACCGCCGTACGCGTGGCGTCGTTGTCGCGGACCTTGTGCACAAACAGATGCTGATGGCCCTGCGCGGCAACCTGCGGCAGGTGGGTGACGGTCATGACTTGCCCGCGCTCGCCCAGACGACGCAGCAGTTGCCCCACGATCTCGGCGGTCGGCCCGCCAATGCCCACATCGACTTCGTCGAATACCAGCGTCGGCACCCGCGAGGTTTGTGCAGTAATGACCTGAATCGCAAGGCTGATGCGCGACAGCTCGCCACCCGACGCGACTTTCGCCAGCGCTTTCAGTGGTTGGCCGGGGTTGGCGCTGACCAGTAGCTCTACCTGCTCAAGACCGTGAGGCGACGGTTCTACGCTGGCATTGGCTTTAAGGTCGATCTGGAAACGACCGCCGGGCATGCCCAGTCGATGAATTTCCTGCTCTACGGCGCTGGCCAGTGTCGTTGCCGAATTGCGGCGCAGGTCGCTCAGTTCGCGGGCCTTTTCCTGATAGTGCCGGGCAAATGCCTGCACTTCGTGCTCCAGGCGCTCGATGGATTCGTCGTTGGCATTCAGTGTTTCTATTTCATCCAGCAGCTTTTGTTGCAGCGTGGCCACTTCACCTGGCTGAATGCGGTGCTTGCGCGCCAGTGTATAGATGGCATCAAGACGCTCTTCAAGCTGTTGCAGTCTGGCCGGGTCGGCATCGAAGTGATCCAGAAAACGGTTCAGTTCGCCTACCGCTTCTTCTACCTGTATCTGCGCGCTGGACAGCAAGCCGGTGGCCTCGCTCAGGGCGGACGGCGAATGGTCGACGCTGCCGAGTCGATGCAGGCTGGCAGTCAGGGCATTGAGCACGTTGCCGGAATCGCTTTCGCTGCACTGCTCGACCACTTGTCGGCAAATGCTCAGCAGGCTTTCGGCGTTGGTCAGGTCTTTGTGTTCCTGCTCGAGCTGTTCAAGCTCGTTTTCGCCCTGGCTCAGGCTTTCCAGCTCTTCGAGCTGATAGCTGAGCAGTTGATGGCGTGCGCGCTGCTCGTCCCCTGAATTGGAAAGGCGCTCCAGCTCTTGTCGCGTCTGCCGCCAGCGCTGTGCGGCGAGATGGACCTGACGGGCCAGCTCGGTAGCGCCAGCGTATTCGTCCAGCAGGCGTCGGTGGGTGTCGGTCTTGAGCAGCGACTGGTGCTCATGCTGGCTGTGGATATCAATGAGCAGTTCACCCAGTGCCTTCAAATCTCCCTGAGGGCAGGGCGAGCCATTGATGTACGAGCGTGACCGACCTTCGGCGGTAATGACCCGGCGCAGGATGCAGGGGCCGTCGTTGTCCAGGTCGCGCTCTTTGAGCCAGGTCTGTGCCTCGGGAATGTCGCCCAGGTCGAATGTGGCCAGGATATCGGCCTTGTCGGCACCCGGCCGGACCACGCCGCTGTCGGCACGGTCGCCCAGCGTAAGGCCCAGGGCGTCGAGCATGATCGACTTGCCAGCGCCGGTTTCGCCGGTGATGACGCTCATTCCTCGATCCAGTTCAAGGTCAAGGTGTTCGACAATGGCGTAATTATGTACGGAAAGGTGCACCAGCATTGAGCGGCTCCCGGGCTGTTTGTTTGGTTATTTATACAGTGTTTTATTTGTTGCTGACAATGCCTTCGCTTAGCTCGATTTGATCGGTTTGCAGTGGTTTTTAGTCGCTCTTGTGTCGACCTGCAATTTTTCACTCGTCCGGAATCCGCATTATTTGTCAGGGAATGCGTATCTCGATCACATGAAACCCTTGAAGCCGGAAATTCCGATCCCATATAGGTGGACAGAAGCGCGAATCGGGATCGCGGACGTTTTTAGAGGAGAACATGTATGGCTGACGAACAGAATCTGGATGCGCAGGCTCAGGATCAGGCTGCCGAGGCGGGCGCGGGTGAAGAACTGACAACCCGTGTGCAGGTGCTCGAAGAGCAACTGGCTGCTGCGCAGGACCAATCCCTTCGCGTGGCTGCGGATCTGCAGAATGTCCGCCGCCGTGCCGAGCAGGATGTTGAAAAGGCGCACAAGTTTGCGCTGGAAAAATTTGCCGGTGATCTGTTGCCAATCATCGACAGTCTGGAGCGAGGCCTTGATCTGTCCAATCCGGACGATGAAAGCATTCGCCCGATGCGTGAAGGCATCGAGCTGACCTTGAAGATGTTTCAGGACACCCTCAAGCGTTATCAGCTGGAAGCCATTGATCCACATGGTCAACCGTTCAGTGCCGACCAGCACCAGGCGATGGCCATGCAGGAAAGTGCCGACGTCGAGCCTAATACTGTGCTCAAGGTATTCCAGAAGGGTTATCAGCTTAATGGTCGCCTGTTGCGCCCGGCCATGGTCGTGGTCAGCAAGGCACCGTCGCCTGCAACGCCGTCAATCAACGAGCAGGCTTGAAATCAGCTGTAAGGCCCCCATTTAAAGGTCAAGCGTTTAAGAGCTACCGCACGGTGTAAACGCACTGGCGGCAACCAAATCCAAGTTTTGCAAGTTTCGGGAGAGTCAAGATGGGCAGAATTATCGGTATCGACCTGGGGACTACCAACTCCTGCGTCTCCATTCTGGAAAACGGTAACGTCAAGGTTATCGAGAACGCAGAAGGTACTCGTACTACACCTTCGATCATTGCTTATGCCAATGACGGTGAGATCCTGGTTGGTCAGTCCGCCAAGCGTCAGGCCGTTACCAATCCGCACAACACGCTGTATGCGGTAAAGCGTCTGATTGGTCGTAAGTTCGAAGAGGATGTCGTTCAGAAAGACATCCAGATGGTCCCTTACAAGATCGTCAAGGCTGACAACGGTGATGCCTGGGTTGAAGTGAATGGCCAGAAAATGGCGCCTCCTCAGATTTCCGCTGAAATCCTGAAGAAAATGAAAAAGACCGCCGAAGACTACCTCGGTGAAGCGGTTACCGAAGCGGTCATCACCGTTCCGGCCTACTTCAACGACAGTCAGCGTCAGGCAACCAAGGACGCCGGCCGTATTGCCGGTCTGGACGTCAAGCGCATCATCAACGAACCAACCGCGGCCGCTCTGGCTTACGGTATGGACAAGGCCAAGGGCGATCACACTGTCATCGTTTATGACCTGGGTGGCGGTACGTTCGACGTCTCGGTCATCGAGATTGCCGAAGTTGATGGCGAGCACCAGTTCGAAGTGTTGGCCACCAACGGCGACACGTTCCTGGGCGGTGAAGACTTTGACATTCGTCTGATCGACTACTTCGTCGACGAATTCAAGAAAGAAAGCGGCATGAACCTCAAGGGTGACCCGCTGGCCATGCAGCGTCTGAAAGAAGCTGCCGAGAAAGCCAAGATCGAGCTTTCTTCCAGCACGCAGACCGAAGTCAACCTGCCGTACATCACTGCAGATGCAACCGGTCCAAAGCACCTGGTCGTGAAAATTTCGCGCTCCAAGCTGGAATCGCTGGTTGAGGACTTGGTTCAGCGCACCATCGCTCCTTGCGAAATGGCGCTTAAAGATGCTGGCATCGACAGAAGCAAGATCAACGACGTGATTCTGGTCGGTGGTCAGACCCGTATGCCGCTGGTGCAGAAGCTGGTAACCGAGTTCTTCGGTAAAGAAGCACGTAAAGACGTCAACCCTGACGAAGCCGTTGCAATGGGTGCTGCTATCCAGGGCGCTGTATTGGCCGGTGATGTCAAAGACGTTCTGCTGCTCGACGTCAGCCCGCTGACTCTGGGTATCGAAACCATGGGCGGCGTGATGACTGCGCTGATCGAGAAAAACACCACGATTCCTACCAAGAAATCCCAGGTGTTCTCGACTGCCGATGACAACCAGAACGCGGTAACCATCCACGTACTGCAGGGCGAGCGCAAGCAAGCCGGTCAGAACAAGTCCTTGGGCAAGTTCGACCTGGCCGAGATTCCACCTGCTCCACGTGGCGTGCCACAGATCGAAGTAACCTTCGACATCGACGCAAACGGCATCCTGCATGTTGGTGCGAAAGACAAGGCGACCGGCAAGCAGCAGTCCATCGTCATCAAGGCCAACTCCGGTCTGTCCGAGGAAGAAATTCAGCAAATGGTCCGCGATGCTGAAGTCAACTCCGAAGAAGATCGCAAGTTCGAAGAGCTGGCCTCTGCCCGTAACCAGGGTGATGCGCTGGTCCACTCGACTCGCAAAATGATCGCTGATGCGGGTGACAAGGTCACTGCTGAAGAGAAAACGGCTGTCGAGGCTGCACTGGTTGCTCTGGAAGCTGCTATCAAGGGCGACGACAAGGCTGCTATCGAAGCCAAGGTTGAAGAGCTGTCGAAGGTTTCCGCGCCAATCGCTCAGAAGATGTACGCCGAGCAGGCCGAAAACCCTGAAGCAGCGGCCAAGCCAGCTGAAGAAAATGCCAAGGCTGATGACGTTGTCGATGCCGAGTTCGAAGAAGTGAAAGACCACAAGTAAGCGCAGGCTCACTTGAACGCCGGTTGACCTCTTTCGAGCGCTGACTGGTAGGATGTCGCCGCGCGGGAGCTTGCTCCCGCGTTGGCGTGTCTGGAACAAGCAAAATTTCGGCGTGCGGATTTGCTCCGCAAGCCATGTGGCAAGATCGCTACGCTCCTGCGTGGCGAATCATTCTGCCGCTTTCTCGGCCAGATCCATCTGGTTGTTGAACGAAGACCAGGATCGTTGAATTGACGTGAGTTGGGTCCAGGGCCTGTATGGGGCTCAACGAGTTTGGCAGGGTTCAGGAGGGTCTTGCCGAACGTCCTCAAGAGTGCGGAAGAACTATGGCAAAGCGTGATTATTACGAAGTGTTGGGAGTGGAGCGAGGCTCCAGCGAGGCGGACCTGAAAAAGGCTTATCGCCATCTGGCGATGAAGCATCACCCCGACCGTAACCCTGATGACAAAGCCTCGGAAGAGCTGTTCAAAGAGGCCAACGAGGCCTACGAAGTGCTGTCCGATGCCAGCAAGCGCGCTGCGTACGACCAGTATGGCCATGCCGGTGTCGACCCGAGCATGGGTGGTGGCGGCGGTTTTGGTGGTGGTGCCGGTGGTGCCAATTTCTCCGACATCTTCGGTGATGTGTTCAGTGATTTCTTTGGCGGCGGCCGTGGCGGTGGCGGCGGTGGTCGTGGCGGTGCCCAGCGCGGCAGCGATCTGCGCTATACGCTGGAGCTGAATCTGGAAGAAGCGGTTCGCGGTACTAACGTGAATATCCGCGTTCCGACACTGGTCAACTGCAAGCCGTGCGATGGCAGCGGTGCCAAGAAAGGCTCGTCGCCCGTTACCTGCCCTACCTGCGGTGGTATCGGTCAGGTTCGCATGCAGCAGGGTTTCTTCTCTGTGCAGCAAACCTGCCCACGCTGCCATGGCCACGGCAAGATTATTTCCGACCCGTGCGATTCGTGCCACGGTGAAGGTCGTGTCGAAGAGTCCAAGACGCTTTCGGTCAAGGTGCCGCCAGGTGTCGATACCGGTGACCGCATTCGTCTGTCTGGCGAAGGCGAAGCGGGTACTCAGGGTGGGCCGACCGGCGACCTGTATGTCGTGATCAATGTGCGCGAACACGCGATCTTCCAGCGTGACGGCAAGCACCTGTTCTGCGAAGTGCCGATCAGCTTTACCGATGCCGCGCTGGGTGGCGAGCTTGAAGTACCGACCCTTGATGGTCGCGTCAAACTGAAAATCCCCGAAGGTACCCAGACCGGCAAGCAGTTCCGCTTGCGTGGCAAGGGTGTCGCTCCGGTACGTGGCGGCGGTGCTGGTGACTTGATGTGCCGTGTAGCGGTCGAAACTCCGGTCAACCTGAGCAAGCGTCAGCGCGAGCTGCTTGAAGAGTTCCGCACTTCGCTTGAAAACGACGAGTCCCACTCTCCCAAGGCCAGTGGCTGGTTCGAGGGTGTGAAGCGTTTCTTCGGCGATCTGTAAGGCTTATCAACGGGAGCAGGGCATGCGACGTATTGCTGTAGTGGGCGCCGCCGGGCGCATGGGCAAGACTTTGATCGAGGCGGTTCAGCAGGCACCGGGTGCCGGGTTGACCGCCGCTATCGATCGTCCTGACAGCACGCTGGTGGGTGCGGATGCAGGCGAGCTGGCTGCGCTGGGGCGTATCGGTGTGCCGTTGTCGGGCGACCTGGCAAAAGTGGCGGATGAGTTCGACGTGTTGATCGACTTCACCCACCCTTCGGTAACGCTGAAAAATCTAGCGTTCTGCCGTAAGGCCGGCAAGGCCATGATTATCGGCACGACTGGCTTCAGTGCCGAAGAGAAGCAGCGTCTGGTCGAAGCGGGTAAAGACATCCCGATTGTGTTCGCTGCCAACTTCAGCGTTGGTGTAAACCTTTGCTTGAAGTTGCTGGACACCGCCGCGCGTGTTCTGGGTGATGAGGTCGATATCGAAATCACCGAGGCGCACCACCGGCACAAGGTCGATGCGCCGTCCGGCACCGCCTTGCGCATGGGTGAAGTGGTTGCCAGTGCGCTGGGTCGCGACCTGGAAAAAGTCGCTGTCTACGGCCGTGAAGGCCAGACCGGCGCGCGTGATCGTCAGACCATCGGGTTTGCGACCATTCGTGCCGGTGACGTTGTCGGCGACCATACCGTGCTGTTCGCAGCAGACGGCGAGCGGGTCGAGATCACCCACAAGGCATCCAGTCGCATGACCTTTGCCAAGGGTGCCGTGCGGGCTGCAATGTGGCTCGACGGCAAGGCGCCAGGGCTTTACGACATGCAGGATGTACTGGGTCTGCATTGATTTCATACAGTGCCATTCGTGGCCCTGTCGCATTTTCCCGCATTTCAGGCTCATTGGTGGTAGACCAAAAAGGGCCTTTTCTGTAAGCTACAGCTTTAGTGTGTCCACTAAAAGCGCGCAGATGATTCCATAAGAAAGCGGGGTGACGTAACTACGTCATTCCGCTTTTTTGCAGCCTGCGATCGCCCTTTCAGGTTTTATTTACGGGAGGTCTTCTTGACTAAGCCAGCCATACTCGCCCTTGCTGATGGCAGCATTTTTCGCGGCGAAGCCATTGGAGTCGACGGTCAGACCGTTGGTGAGGTGGTGTTCAACACCGCAATGACAGGCTATCAGGAAATTCTTACCGATCCTTCCTACGCCCAGCAAATCGTTACCCTGACTTACCCGCACATCGGCAATACCGGTACCACGCCTGAAGACGCAGAGTCCGATCGTGTCTGGTCCGCTGGCCTGGTCATCCGTGACCTGCCGCTGGTCGCCAGCAACTGGCGTAACAAGCTGTCCCTCGGTGATTACCTGAAAGCCAATAATGTCGTTGCCATCGCCGGCATCGATACGCGTCGCCTGACCCGCATCCTGCGTGAGAAAGGCGCCCAGAACGGCTGCATCATGGCTGGCGACAACATTTCCGAAGAAGCAGCCATCGCTGCTGCTCGCGGGTTCCCCGGCCTCAAGGGCATGGACCTGGCAAAGGAAGTCAGTACCAAGGACACCTACGAGTGGCGTTCCAGCGTCTGGAACCTGAAGACCGACAGCCACCCTGAAATCGCCGCTTCCGAGCTGCCCTATCATGTGGTCGCTTACGACTACGGCGTCAAGGTCAACATTCTGCGCATGCTGGTCGAGCGCGGTTGCCGGGTGACTGTGGTGCCTGCGCAAACGCCTGCCAGCGATGTGCTTGCCTACAAACCCGACGGTGTTTTCCTGTCCAACGGCCCTGGCGACCCCGAGCCGTGCGACTACGCCATCAAGGCGATCAGGGAAGTGCTGCAAACCGAAGTGCCGGTATTCGGTATCTGCCTGGGTCACCAGCTTCTGGCCTTGGCTGCCGGTGCCAAGACCGTGAAAATGGGCCATGGCCACCACGGTGCAAACCACCCTGTTCAGGATCTGGACACCGGTGTGGTCATGATCACCAGCCAGAACCACGGTTTTGCTGTTGATGAGGCCACGCTGCCGGGCAATGTTCGCGCCATTCACAAGTCGTTGTTCGACGGCACCCTTCAGGGTATCGAGCTGACCGACAAGAGCGCATTCAGCTTCCAGGGTCACCCTGAGGCGAGCCCGGGCCCGAATGACGTCGCGCCTCTGTTTGATCGCTTTATCGAAGCCATGGCCAAGCGACGCTGACCGGTTGCCTTGAGACTGTAATACGCAGGTGCCCTGGGCGGCCCCGGATCAAGTGTCCGGTTGCTGCCGCCCAGGCCACCTCAAAGAAATGTTCAAGACGGCTTGCCGACTGACCTGCGGATTTGAGTGACAACCCATGCCAAAACGTACAGATATTAAAAGCATCCTGATTCTCGGCGCCGGCCCTATCGTGATCGGCCAGGCCTGTGAATTCGACTACTCCGGCGCCCAGGCCTGCAAGGCACTGCGCGAAGAGGGTTACCGCGTCATCCTGGTGAACTCCAACCCGGCCACCATCATGACCGACCCGGCCATGGCCGACGCGACCTACATCGAGCCGATCAAGTGGCAGACCGTTGCCAAGATCATCGAAAAAGAGCGTCCTGACGCACTGCTGCCGACCATGGGCGGCCAGACAGCTCTGAACTGCGCACTGGATCTGGAGCGCGAAGGCGTTCTGGAGAAGTTCGGCGTGGAGATGATCGGTGCCAACGCCGATACCATCGACAAGGCTGAAGACCGCTCGCGTTTCGACAAGGCCATGAAGTCTATCGGCCTGGCGTGCCCGCGTTCCGGTATCGCGCACAGCATGGAAGAAGCCAACGCGGTTCTCGAAAAGCTCGGCTTCCCGTGCATCATTCGTCCATCGTTCACCATGGGCGGCACGGGCGGCGGTATCGCGTACAACCGTGAAGAGTTCGAAGAAATCTGCGCTCGCGGTCTGGACCTGTCGCCGACCAAAGAGCTGCTGATCGACGAATCGCTGATCGGCTGGAAAGAGTACGAAATGGAAGTTGTCCGCGACAAAAAGGACAACTGCATCATCGTCTGCTCGATTGAAAACTTCGACCCGATGGGCGTGCACACCGGCGACTCCATCACCGTTGCTCCGGCACAGACCCTGACCGACAAGGAATACCAGATCCTGCGTAACGCCTCGCTGGCAGTGCTGCGCGAGATCGGCGTTGAAACCGGTGGTTCCAACGTTCAGTTCGGCATCTGCCCGGACACCGGCCGTATGGTCGTGATCGAGATGAACCCGCGCGTATCGCGTTCCTCGGCGCTGGCCTCCAAGGCGACCGGCTTCCCGATTGCACGCGTTGCCGCCAAGCTGGCAGTGGGCTACACCCTTGACGAGTTGTCGAACGAAATCACCGGCGGCAAGACCCCGGCTTCGTTCGAACCGTCGATCGACTACGTCGTCACCAAGCTGCCGCGCTTTGCCTTCGAGAAGTTCGCCAAGGCGGATGCGCGTCTGACCACTCAGATGAAGTCGGTCGGTGAAGTCATGGCCATCGGCCGCACTTTCCAGGAGTCCCTGCAGAAAGCCTTGCGCGGCCTGGAAGTCGGCGTTTGCGGTCTCGATCCGAAGCTGGATCTGAGCCACCCTGAAAGCATGAGCACGCTCAAGCGCGAGCTGACTGTGCCGGGTGCAGAGCGTATCTGGTACGTCGCCGACGCCTTCCGCGCAGGCATGACGGTTGAAGAAATCTTCGCCATGAACATGATTGACTCTTGGTTCCTGGTGCAGATCGAAGATCTGGTCAAGGACGAAGAGAAGGTCAAGACGCTGGGCCTGTCGGCAATCGATCGTGACTTGATGTTCCGCCTCAAGCGCAAGGGCTTCTCCGATGCGCGCCTGGCCAAGCTGGTCGGCGTCACCGAAAAGAACCTGCGTACGCATCGTCACAAGCTGGACGTGTTCCCGGTCTACAAGCGCGTCGACACCTGCGCTGCCGAGTTCGCAACCGACACCGCGTACCTGTACTCGACGTACGAAGAAGAGTGCGAAGCCAACCCTTCGACGCGCGACAAGATCATGATCCTCGGCGGTGGCCCTAACCGTATCGGCCAGGGTATCGAGTTCGACTACTGCTGTGTACACGCCGCCCTGGCGCTGCGTGAAGACGGGTACGAGACCATCATGGTCAACTGCAACCCGGAAACCGTTTCCACCGATTACGACACCTCTGACCGCCTGTACTTCGAGCCTGTCACCCTGGAAGACGTGCTGGAAATCGTGCGGGTCGAGAAGCCGAAAGGTGTGATCGTCCAGTACGGTGGCCAGACGCCGCTGAAACTGGCACGTGCCCTTGAAGCAGCCGGTGTGCCGATTATCGGCACCAGCCCTGACGCCATTGACCGTGCCGAAGACCGTGAGCGCTTCCAGCAGATGGTCGAGCGCCTCAACCTGCGTCAGCCGCCAAACGCTACTGTGCGTAGCGAAGACGAAGCCATTCGTGCTGCGGCGAAGATCGGTTATCCGCTGGTGGTGCGCCCGTCCTATGTACTGGGCGGCCGCGCGATGGAAATCGTTTATCAGGAAGACGAACTCAAGCGTTACCTGCGCGAAGCAGTTCAGGTGTCCAACGACAGCCCGGTGCTGCTGGACCATTTCCTGAACTGTGCCATCGAGATGGACGTCGATGCGGTCTGCGACGGGACTGACGTGGTGATCGGCGCGATCATGCAGCACATCGAGCAGGCGGGCGTTCACTCCGGTGACTCCGCATGCTCGCTGCCGCCGTACTCGCTGCCTGCACACATCCAGGACGAGATGCGCGAACAGGTCAAGAAAATGGCTCTGGAGCTGGGCGTTGTCGGCCTGATGAACGTGCAGCTGGCGCTTCAGGGCGAAGACATCTACGTCATTGAAGTCAACCCGCGCGCATCGCGTACCGTGCCGTTCGTTTCCAAGTGCATCGGTGTTTCCCTGGCGATGGTCGCTGCCCGCGTGATGGCAGGTAAAACCCTGAAAGAGCTGAACTTCACCAAGGAAATTATCCCGAACTTCTACAGCGTGAAGGAGGCAGTGTTCCCGTTTGCCAAATTCCCTGGCGTTGACCCGATCCTCGGCCCGGAAATGAAATCGACCGGCGAAGTGATGGGCGTGGGCGATACCTTCGGTGAAGCGTTCGCCAAGGCTCAGATGGGCGCGAGCGAAGTGCTGCCGACTGGCGGTACTGCTTTCATCAGTGTGCGTGACGATGACAAGCCTCTGGTTGAAGCAGTCGCCCGTGACCTGATCAATCTGGGTTTCGAAATCGTTGCTACCGCAGGTACTGCCAAGCTGATCGAAGCGGCAGGCCTGAAAGTACGTCGTGTGAACAAGGTGACCGAAGGGCGTCCACACGTGGTCGATATGATCAAGAATGACGAAGTCACCCTGATCATCAACACCACCGAAGGTCGTCAGTCGATCGCAGATTCCTACTCCATCCGTCGCAACGCCTTGCAGCACAAGATCTACTGCACCACTACCATTGCAGCAGGCGAAGCGATCTGTGAAGCGCTCAAATTCGGTCCCGAGAAGACCGTACGTCGCTTGCAGGATCTCCATGCAGGATTGAAGGCATGATCAAATACCCAATGACCGTTCAGGGCGCTCGCGCCCTGGAAGAAGAGCTGACTCACCTGACCAAGGTGATCCGTCCCAAGTTGAGCCAGGACATCGGTACTGCGCGCGAACTGGGCGACCTCAAGGAAAACGCTGAATACCACGCTGCCCGCGAGCAGCAAGGTATGGTCGAGGCGCGTATTCGTGATATTGAAGGCCGCATGCAGAACGCTGTGGTGATCGACGTTACGACTATTCCGCACACTGGCAAGGTGATTTTCGGCACGACAGTCGAAATCGCCAACGTCGAAACCGACGAAAGCGTTGTCTACCAGATCGTTGGTGAGGACGAGGCGGATATCAAGAAGGGCAAGATTTCAGTGGGTTCGCCCATTGCTCGCGCCTTGATTGCCAAGGAAGAGGGCGATGTCGTCGTCGTGAAAACGCCTAGCGGCGTTATCGAATACGAAATCATCGAAGTGCGTCACATCTGATGCCTGTCGCCCGCTTTGGCGGGCGCAGTCAGCAGCAAAAAAGAGTCAGGGCACGCCTTTTGGCGGCCCTGACTTCTGTTTTTATCCGTGCGCGCGGTGGACGTTGGAGAGCTGCTTGTTTACCTTTGGGTTCTTGCGGTAGATCAGCGCCATTTTGCCGATGACCTGTACAAGATCCGCCGAACCGGCCTTGCACAGTTCTGCAACGGCGCCCAGGCGGCTCTCGCGATCAAGGATGTTGAGCTTGATCTTGATCAGCTCGTGATCGCTCAATGCGCGTTCAAGCTCTGCAAGTACACCTTCAGTCAAACCATTGTCAGCCACGATCAACACCGGTTTCAGATGGTGGCCAATGGATTTGTATTGTTTCTTCTGCTCTGGAGCGAGCGGCATAATCTGACCTCTGCGTCTGATCTTTTAAAAGCGGCGGCCAGTTTACCCGAGCGAGTCCGGGACCGCCCAGTTAATCACGACTCGTTTATTTTTGAGGTGCCCCGTGGCCCGTTCCAAGACAAGCCATAACTGGCTCAAAGAACACTTCGACGACAAGTACGTCAAAATGGCGCAGAAGGACGGCTACCGTTCGCGTGCCAGCTACAAGCTGCTTGAGATTCAGGAAAAGGACAAGCTCATCCGTCCGGGCATGACCGTTATCGACCTCGGTGCTGCGCCGGGAGGCTGGTCGCAGGTGACCAGTCGTCTGATCGGCGGTCAAGGTCGTCTGATTGCTTCCGACATTCTTGAAATGGACAGCATCCCGGATGTGACCTTCATTCTGGGGGATTTTACCGAGGACAAGATTCTCGAGCAGATCCTTGAGGCAGTCGGTAATACGCAGGTAGACCTTGTGATTTCCGATATGGCCCCCAATATGAGTGGATTGAGCGCTGTAGATATGCCGCGTGCGATGTTTCTCTGTGAATTGGCGCTCGATCTGGCCGGTCGGGTACTACGTCCCGGTGGCGATTTTCTGATCAAGGTCTTCCAGGGTGAAGGCTTCGATATCTACCACAAGGATATTCGCAAGCTGTTTGACAAGGTGCAGATGCGCAAACCTTCGTCATCCCGCGACAGGTCACGCGAGCAATACCTGCTGGCTCGCGGCTTTCGTGGAATCGACGGGGCAGCCAGCATCGAGCGTTTTTGAAGGGGCACGATAGCTTTTTTCAAATGGCGTTACCGATGCAGCATGACTGAACATTGTGTTGTCAAAGTTTCACAAAGGGTTACAGACGGTGTCTGCCGTATCTGTAGGTTCTGTAGTAAGTTAGGCCGGTGAATATCATGCGAGGCACGCTTGCTGCGTGGAGCTTGCTTCAGAGGGTAGCTAATTGAACGATATGGCAAAGAATTTGATCCTGTGGTTGATCATCGCGGCTGTCCTGGTGACGGTGATGAACAACTTCTCCAGCCCTAACGAGCCGCAGAACCTCAACTATTCCGAGTTCATCCAGCAGGTCAAGGATGGCAAGGTCGAGAAGGTCTCTGTCGACGGCTACGTCATTACGGGCAAGCGCAGTGATGGCGACACCTTCAAGACCATCCGCCCGAACATCCCGGACAACGGTCTGATCGGTGATCTGGTCAGCAACAACGTCGTGATTGAAGGCAAGCAGCCTGAGCAGCAGAGCATCTGGACTCAGTTACTGGTGGCCAGCTTCCCTATCCTGGTGATCATTGCGGTGTTCATGTTCTTCATGCGCCAGATGCAGGGCGGGGCGGGCGGCAAGGGCGGCCCGATGAGCTTTGGCAAAAGCAAGGCGCGTCTGTTGTCCGAAGATCAGGTCAAGACCACCCTGGCCGATGTTGCCGGTTGTGACGAAGCCAAGGAAGAAGTCGGCGAGCTTGTCGAGTTTCTTCGTGATCCTGGCAAGTTCCAGCGTCTGGGCGGCCGCATCCCGCGTGGTGTGCTGATGGTCGGTCCTCCGGGGACCGGTAAGACGCTGATCGCCAAGGCCATTGCCGGCGAGGCGAAAGTGCCGTTCTTCACCATTTCCGGTTCTGATTTCGTCGAGATGTTCGTGGGCGTCGGTGCAAGCCGCGTCCGTGATATGTTCGAACAGGCCAAAAAACATGCTCCTTGCATCATCTTCATCGACGAAATCGATGCGGTCGGTCGCCATCGTGGCGCTGGCATGGGTGGTGGTCACGACGAGCGTGAGCAAACTCTCAACCAGTTGCTGGTCGAGATGGACGGTTTTGAAATGAATGACGGTATCATCGTCATTGCCGCTACCAACCGTCCTGACGTGCTCGATCCGGCGCTGCTGCGTCCGGGCCGTTTCGACCGTCAGGTGGTTGTAGGTCTGCCGGACATTCGTGGCCGCGAGCAGATCCTCAAGGTTCACATGCGCAAGGTTCCAATGGGCGAAGACGTCAATGCAGGCGTTATCGCTCGCGGTACACCGGGCTTCTCCGGTGCCGATCTGGCTAATCTGGTCAACGAAGCGTCGCTGTTCGCTGCTCGCTCCGGCAAGCGCGTCGTAGAGATGAAAGAGTTCGAACTGGCCAAGGACAAGATCATGATGGGCGCCGAGCGCAAATCGATGGTCATGTCCGAAAAGGAAAAGCGCAACACGGCCTACCACGAAGCGGGTCACGCTATCGTAGGGCGTCTGGTGCCTGAGCATGATCCGGTCTACAAGGTCTCGATCATTCCTCGCGGTCGCGCCCTGGGTGTAACCATGTTTCTTCCTGAAGAAGACCGTTACAGCCTGTCCAAGCGCGCGCTGATCAGCCAGATCTGCTCGCTTTACGGTGGTCGTATCGCGGAAGAAATGACCCTGGGCTTCGATGGCGTCACGACCGGTGCATCCAATGACATCATGCGTGCCAGTCAGATTGCCCGGAACATGGTCACCAAATGGGGCTTGTCTGAAAAGCTCGGCCCGCTGATGTATTCGGAAGACGAAGATGCAGGTTACCTGGGGCGCGGCAGCAGCCAGAACTCCAGCGTTTCCGGCGATACTGCCAAGCTCATCGACTCCGAAGTGCGCAGCATCATCGATCACTGCTACGGCACTGCCAAGCAGTTGCTCACGGACAATCGTGACAAGCTTGAAGCGATGGCCGATGCGCTGATGAAGTATGAAACCATTGATGCCGATCAGATCGACGACATCATGACCGGTCGCGTGCCTCGTGAACCGCGTGACTGGGGCGGTGGTTCGGGTACCAACGGTACTCCGATCACACCTGACCCTCGTCCGGAAACTCCGATTGGCGGCCCTGCTGCCGAGCACTAAGGTCTGACATGACATCTGCGCTGTACCCAACCCGGTTGCCTTGCGGCAACCGGGTTCTTGATTTGGCCCATACACACGTGATGGGTATCCTCAACGCAACCCCGGACTCCTTTTCCGATGGCGGCCGCTACAGCCAGCTTGATGCTGCCTTGCGTCATGCCGAAGCAATGGTGCAGGCCGGTGCCACACTGATCGACGTCGGCGGCGAGTCGACGCGCCCGGGTGCGCGTCCGGTGTCTGCGTCAGAAGAGGTCGAGCGTGTGGCGCCGGTGGTTGAGGTCATCGCGCGCGAGCTGGATGTGATCATCTCTGTGGACACCTCCACGCCTGAGGTCATGCTGGCGACGGCTGGCCTGGGTGCCGGGCTTATCAATGACGTCCGCTCGCTTCAGCGGCCAGGCGCGCTTGAGGCGGCTGCAAGCACTGGTTTGCCGGTGTGTCTAATGCACATGCTGGGTGAGCCCGGAACCATGCAGGATGATCCGCATTACGACGACCTTGTGGGCGAAGTGGGCGCTTTCCTGCTCGAGCGCATGAATCAGTGTGCTACGGCGGGGATCGATCAGCAAAAGATCATTCTTGATCCGGGCTTTGGCTTTGCCAAGACACTGGAGCACAATCTGAGCCTGTTCAAGCACATCGAAGCGCTGCATGCGCTCGGTCAACCTTTGCTGGTGGGCGTTTCGCGCAAGAGTATGATCGGTGCTGTGCTGGGGCGACCCGTAGATCAGCGTCTATCCGGCGGGCTGGCCCTGGCTGCTTTGGCTATGACCAAGGGGGCCCGAATTCTACGTGTGCACGATGTCGCCGAAACGGCTGACGTGGTGCGCATGATCGCAGCTGTCCAGGCAGCAGAATAACAACAGTGGGGCATCCATGACTACCAGAAAATATTTCGGAACCGACGGCATTCGTGGTCGTGTAGGGCAATTTCCGATTACGCCCGAGTTCATGCTGAAACTGGGTTGGGCTGCAGGCATGGCCTTTCGCAGGATGGGCGCCTGCCGGATTCTCGTCGGCAAGGACACGCGCATCTCTGGCTACATGTTCGAATCCGCCCTTGAAGCCGGGCTCTCTGCGGCCGGTGCTGACGTGCTACTGCTGGGGCCTATGCCGACACCTGCGATTGCCTACCTGACGCGTACGTTTCATGCCGAAGCAGGCATCGTGATCAGTGCCTCGCACAATCCGCACTACGACAACGGCATCAAATTCTTCTCCGGTCAGGGCACCAAACTGCCTGACGAGATCGAAATGATGATCGAAGAGCTGCTCGATGCGCCGATGACCGTGGCGGAGTCCGAGAATCTTGGCAAGGTTTCGCGAATTAACGATGCGGCAGGGCGTTATATCGAATTCTGCAAAAGCAGCGTGCCGACCAGCACCGATTTCGCCGGACTCAAGGTGGTCATCGACTGCGCGCATGGTGCGACCTACAAGGTAGCGCCCAACGTCTTTCGTGAGCTCGGAGCGCAGGTTGTCGTACTTTCTGCGCAGCCTGACGGGCTCAATATCAACAAGAATTGCGGCTCCACTCACATGGAAGCCTTGCAGGCGGCAGTGGTCGCAGAGCATGCCGACATGGGCATCGGCTTCGACGGTGACGGCGATCGCGTGTTGATGGTTGACCATACCGGGACCATCGTCGATGGCGACGAGCTGCTTTACATCATTGCCCGTGATCTGCATGAACGTGGACGCTTGCAGGGTGGTGTCGTCGGCACGTTGATGAGTAATCTCGGGCTTGAACTGGCCCTGGCCGAACAGAACATCCCGTTTGTTCGCGCCAACGTCGGTGACCGTTATGTGATCGCCGAGTTGCTTGAGCGCAACTGGCAGATCGGCGGTGAAAACTCTGGCCACATCGTGTGCTTCCAGCACGCCACCACCGGTGATGCCATCATTGCTTCGTTGCAGGTAATACTGGCCCTGCGTCGCAGCGGCATCAGTCTCGCCGAAGCGCGCTTGAAGCTGCGCAAATGCCCGCAGATCCTGATCAATGTGCGCTTTGCAGGTTCAGGTGTAGATCCCGTTTCGCACCCGTCGGTCCAGCAAGCCTGTGCGCGTGTTACCGAGCAGATGGCCGGACGGGGCAGGGTACTGCTGCGCAAGTCGGGCACAGAGCCTTTGGTGCGCGTGATGGTCGAAGGTGAGGATGAAACCCAGGTCAGATCGTACGCCGAAGAGCTCGCAAAACTGGTTGCTGAAGTTTGCGCCTGATTTCGGCTTGCCAGTGTCGGAAGTGTTGGGTAACATCTGCGCCCACTTTGACCCACGAGGTGTAGCATGCGTCGCCCAATGGTAGCTGGTAACTGGAAAATGCACGGTACCCGCGCCAGCGTCGCTGAGCTGATCGAGGGTTTGGGCAAGCAGGTGTTGCCAGGCAGCGTCGATATCGCCGTAATGCCTGCAAGTCTGTTTACCAATCAGGTGATCGAAGGGCTTCAGGCAACGTCGATCATTGTCGGTGCGCAGGATGCAGCCATTCAGGCTGAGCAGGGCGCGCTGACCGGTGAGATCGCGTCGAGTCAGCTGGCTGATGCAGGTTGCAAACTGGTACTTGTCGGGCACTCCGAACGTCGTCAGCTGATTGGCGAGCAGGATGATGTGCTTAACAAGAAGTTTGCGGCGATCCAGGCAAGCGGGCTGACACCTGTGCTTTGCATAGGCGAAACGCTTGAAGAGCGCAAGGCAGGGCAGACGCTTGAAGTTGTCGGGCGTCAGCTTGACAGTGTCATCGCCGAGTTTGGCGTCAGCGCACTGATCAATGCCGTAATTGCCTACGAGCCGGTCTGGGCCATTGGCACCGGATTGACTGCTTCGCCTCAAGAGGCGCAGGAAGTGCACGCAGCAATCCGTGCGCAGCTGGCAAAAGAGAATGCCGAAGTCGCACAAGGCGTGCGACTTCTCTATGGCGGCAGCGTGAAGGCGGCCAATGCGGTCGAGCTCTTCAGCATGCCGGATATCGATGGGGGGCTCATTGGTGGAGCTTCCCTGAATGCAGATGAGTTCGGTGCGATCTGTCGCGCCGCGGGAAACTGAAAAAATGCTGGAAACAGTCGTAATCGTTTTTCACCTGTTGGGCGCTCTGGGCGTTGTTGCTCTGGTATTGCTGCAACAGGGTAAAGGTGCTGACGCCGGTGCGTCGTTCGGAGCAGGTGCATCAAATACTGTCTTCGGAGGTCAAGGAACCTCTACCTTTCTCAGTAAGTTTACTGCTATACTTGCAGCATGTTTTTTCATAACCAGCTTGGGGTTAGGTTACTTTGCTAAAGAGAAAGCTCAACAGCTGACTCAAGTAGGTTTGCCAGATCCCGCAGCACTGGAAGTGAAGCAAAAGCCGTCAGCAGATGATGTACCGGTTCTCGAAGGGCAAAAGCCAGCCGTTGTTCCAGCTGACGTACCTCAAGCCCCAGAGAAGAAGTAAAAAAGAATTCGGCGATGTTTCGTGAGGTCGCCAAAGAGTTGTAATGCCGAGGTGGTGGAATTGGTAGACACGCAACCTTGAGGTGGTTGTGCCCAATGGGTGTAGGGGTTCGAGTCCCCTTCTCGGTACCAATTAACAAGGGAGCCCGCATTAGCGGGCTTTCTTGTAGGTGGATGTTGGATTGACCCAGCAATGGATCGGTCGTATACTTCCGCCCCAGCTTTGTCGCGGGGTGGAGCAGTTTGGTAGCTCGTCGGGCTCATAACCCGAAGGTCGTTGGTTCAAATCCAGCCCCCGCAACCAGTTTTAGCGGAGCCCCTTTTAAGGGGCTTTTTGTTAGCTGGACAGTACATGACGTCGATGTTCAACGGCGTTTTCAGGGATGGGCTTTTGCCCATTTTTTTATTTCTAAAGCATGCACGAGGGGGTTCAGGTGTCGAGCAAGCTAGAACAGTTGCAGGACTTGTTGGCTCCGGTGGTCGTGGCCCTTGGCTATCAATGCTGGGGGATCGATTTCAGTTCCCAGGGCAAGCATTCGGTGCTGCGCATTTATATTGACAAGGAAGGTGGTGTGCTGGTCGACGACTGCGCAATCGTAAGTCGCCAGATCAGCGGTGTATTGGACGTAGAAGATCCGATCAGCACTGAATACACCCTTGAAGTATCGTCTCCTGGCATGGAGCGCCCGCTGTTCACTATTGAGCAGTTTGCTTCGTACGCCGGGGAACAAGTGAAAATAAAGCTGCGTTCACCTTTCGAAGGGCGACGCAACTTTCAAGGCCTTCTCCGCGGGGTGGAGGAGCAGGATGTCGTGGTGCAGGTTGAAGACCATGAATTCCTGTTGCCGATCGACATGATCGACAAGGCCAACATTATTCCCACGTTTGACTGAGACGTGCCGGTTACTGCGGATCCCGCGGATCCAATGGCTTGCGAAAGGCGAGGCGTACGATGAGCAAAGAAGTACTGCTGGTTGTTGAGTCGGTGTCCAATGAAAAGGGCGTTCCGGCAAGTGTAATTTTTGAAGCGCTGGAGCTGGCTCTTGCCACCGCTACCAAGAAACGTTTTGAAGATGAAGTAGAACTGCGTGTAGAGATCAATCGCCAGACAGGCAACTACGAGACTTTCCGTCGCTGGACAGTTGTCGAAGACGAAGATCTGGACGATCCTGCGTACGAATTGGCCGTAGACCAGGCTCAAGTCAAGAAGCCAGGTGCCGTTGCGGGCGACCTGATCGAAGAGAAAATCGATTCCATCGAATTCGGTCGTATCGCCGCACAGACCGCCAAGCAAGTCATTGTGCAGAAAGTTCGTGAAGCCGAGCGCGCTCAGGTAGTCGATGCCTACCGTGAGCGTCTGGGTGAAATCATTTCTGGTACTGTTAAAAAGGTTACACGTGACAATGTCATCGTTGACCTGGGTAACAATGCCGAAGCCTTGCTGGCTCGTGAAGACATCATTTCCCGGGAAACTTTCCGGGTCGGTGTTCGCGTCCGTGCTTTGCTGAAGGAAATTCGTACCGAAAACCGTGGTCCTCAGCTGATCCTGTCGCGTACTGCGCCAGAAATGCTGATCGAGCTTTTCCGCATTGAAGTGCCGGAAATTGCCGAAGGTCTCATCGAGGTGATGGCTGCCTCCCGTGACCCGGGTTCTCGTGCGAAAATCGCTGTTCGCTCCAAGGATAAACGAATCGATCCGCAAGGTGCCTGTATCGGCATGCGCGGTTCGCGAGTTCAGGCTGTTTCCGGCGAGCTGGGTGGCGAGCGTGTGGATATCGTTCTTTGGGACGATAACCCGGCGCAGTTCGTGATCAATGCAATGTCTCCTGCAGAAGTAGCGGCGATCATCGTAGATGAAGACGCGCATGCAATGGACATCGCAGTGGGAGCGGACAACCTGGCCCAGGCTATTGGTCGTGGCGGTCAGAACGTGCGTCTGGCAAGTCAGCTGACTGGCTGGACCCTGAACGTAATGACCGAATCGGACATCCAGGCCAAGCAGCAAGCTGAAACCGGTGACATCCTGCGCAATTTCATCGAAGAACTCGAAGTCGATGAAGAATTGGCACAGGTGCTGGTTGATGAAGGCTTCACCAGCCTGGAAGAGATTGCCTACGTACCGTTGGAAGAAATGCTCAACATCGACGGCTTTGACGAAGAAATCGTCAACGAGCTTCGCGCTCGTGCCAAGGATCGTTTGTTGACTAAAGCCATCGCTACAGAGGAAAAGCTGGCAGACGCCCATCCGGCCGAAGACCTGCTCTCGCTTGAGGGTATGGACAAGGATTTGGCGATGGAACTGGCGGTGCGCGGCGTAATTACCCGCGAAGACCTGGCCGAGCAGTCTATAGATGACCTGCTCGACATCGACGGCATTGACGATGATCGTGCCGGCAAGTTGATCATGGCCGCCCGAGCCCACTGGTTCGAGTAATTGGGCGCGGCCTGAGGAGAGAAGTGCATGACGCAAGTCACGGTGAAAGAACTGGCCAAAGTGGTCGACACACCGGTAGAGCGCCTGTTACAGCAGATGCGTGAGGCAGGTCTGCCGCACACCGCCGCCGAGCAAGTTGTGACCGATAACGAAAAACAAGCCTTGTTGACGCACCTGAAAAGCGGTCACAAGGCCAAGGTGGAAGAGCCTCGCAAGATTACCTTGCAGCGCAAGACCACCAGCACCCTGCGCGTTGCTGGCAGCAAAAGCATCAGCGTTGAAGTGCGCAAAAAGAAAGTCTTTGTGCAGCGTAGCCCGGAAGAGATCGAAGCCGAGCGCAAGCGCGAGATGGACGAACGCCGTGCGGTAGAAAATGCCGCTCGTCAAAAGGCTGAAGAAGAAGCTAAGCGTCGCGCTGAAGAAGATGCGCGCAATCAGCCTGCCGCCGGCCAGCCTGCTTCGGCACCCGCGCAACCTGTTGCTGCAGCTGAGCCTGTGCGTGAAGCGCCAGCACCAGCAGCGGCTGCTCCGGCACCTGCCAGCGCAGCGCCGTCTGCTGACGCTCGCAAGCGTGACGAACAGCGTCGCCCTGACAAGCCTCGTGCTGACGACCGCAATGCCCGCGGCGGCGACGGGGAGCGTAAAAACGCTCCGCATCGCGCTTCGGTCAAGGAGAAGGCTCCGGCCCCTCGCGTTGCTCCTCGTACTACCGACGAAGAAAGCGACAGCTTCCGTCGCGGTGGTCGCGGCAAGTCCAAGCTGAAGAAGCGCAATGCACATGGTTTCCAGAGCCCTACCGGCCCTGTGATCCGTGACGTTGCCATCGGCGAGACCATCACTGTCGGCGAATTGTCGGCACAGATGTCGGTCAAGGCTGCTGAAGTCATCAAGTTCATGTTCAAGATGGGCACTCCGGTGACCATCAACCAGGTACTGGATCAGGAAACTGCCCAGTTGATCGCCGAAGAGCTGGGCCACAAGGTCACGCTGGTCAGCGACAACGCCCTGGAAGATTCCCTGGCCGAATCGCTGAAGTTCGAAGGTGAGTCGTTCTCCCGTGCACCGGTCGTGACCGTAATGGGCCACGTCGACCACGGTAAGACCTCGCTGCTCGACTACATCCGTCGTGCCAAGGTTGCAGCTGGCGAAGCTGGCGGCATCACCCAGCACATCGGTGCCTACCACGTTGAAACCGAACGCGGCATGGTCACGTTCCTCGACACCCCTGGTCACGCCGCGTTTACCGCCATGCGTGCTCGTGGTGCCAAGGCAACGGATATAGTGATTCTGGTGGTTGCAGCTGACGACGGCGTTATGCCGCAGACCATCGAAGCTGTTCAGCATGCTGTTGCGGCTGGCGTTCCGCTGGTTGTTGCGGTGAACAAGATCGACAAGCCTGGTGCTGACCTCGATCGTATCCGCAGCGAGCTGTCGGTCCATGGCGTGACGTCCGAAGAGTGGGGCGGTGATACGCCTTTCGTTTCGGTATCCGCGAAAATGGGTACTGGCGTCGACGAGCTGTTGGAAGCTGTTCTGCTGCAAGCCGAAGTTCTGGAACTCAAGGCAACTCCTTCGGCCCCGGGTCGTGGCGTTGTTGTCGAGTCCCGTCTGGACAAGGGCCGTGGTCCGGTCGCTACTGTTCTGGTTCAGGACGGTACGCTGCGTCAGGGCGACATGGTTCTGGTCGGTTCGAACTTCGGCCGCATCCGCGCCATGCTTGACGAGAACGGCAAGCCGGTCAAAGAAGCAGGTCCTTCGATCCCGGTCGAAATCCTGGGTCTTGACGGTACTCCGGATGCTGGCGACGAGATGTCGGTGCTGGCTGACGAGAAGAAAGCCCGCGAAGTCGCTCTGTTCCGCCAAGGCAAGTTCCGCGAGGTCAAACTGGCTCGCGCTCATGCCGGCAAGCTGGAGAACATCTTCGAGAACATGGGTCAGGAAGAGAAGAAGACGCTTAACATCGTCCTCAAATCCGACGTCCGCGGTTCTCTGGAAGCATTGCAGGGCGCCCTGGGCGGCCTGGGTAACGACGAAGTGCAAGTGCGCGTAGTCGGTGGCGGTGTCGGTGGTATCACCGAGAGCGACGCCAACCTGGCACTGGCCTCCAACGCTGTACTGTTTGGCTTCAACGTGCGTGCCGATGCTGGCGCGCGCAAGATTGTCGAGCAGGAAGGTCTGGATATGCGTTACTACAACGTGATCTACGACATCATCGAAGACGTCAAGAAAGCCCTCACCGGTATGCTTGGCAGCGACGTTCGGGAGAATATCCTGGGTATCGCCGAAGTCCGCGATGTGTTCCGTTCGCCGAAATTCGGCGCGATCGCAGGCTGTATGGTTCTGGAAGGCACTGTCTACCGTAACCGTCCGATTCGTGTTCTGCGCGAAGACATCGTTATCTTTGAAGGCGAGCTGGAATCCCTGCGCCGCTTCAAGGACGACGCTGCCGAAGTACGTGCAGGCATGGAATGCGGTATCGGCGTCAAGAGCTACAACGACGTCAAGGTCGGTGACAAGATCGAAGTCTTCGAGAAGGTCCAAGTGGCTCGCAGCCTCTAAATCGCGAGCTTCAGGAGTCATGGTGGGAGCTTCGCATGCAAATGCCCTGCTTCCCCCATGGGCTCTAAACGCAACGCCCGGTCTGGCAATTGTCAGGCCGGGCGTTTGCCGCTTTCAGACTGTCAGGGTTTGGTCCCGGATCAGTAACAGGTAACAAGCATGGCAAAAGAATACAGCCGTACCCAACGTATTGGCGATCAGATGCAGCGCGAACTGGCGCAACTGATCCGTCGCGAAATCAAGGACCCACGCGTGGGTCTGGTCACTATCACCGCCGTAGACGTCAGCCGTGACGTGGGTCATGCGAAGATTTTCATGACCGTCATGGGCCAGGACAGCGCGGAAGAGATCGCACAGACCATCAAGGTGCTCAACTCTGCCGCAGGCTTCCTGCGCATGCAGCTGGCACGCGAAATGAAGCTGCGCAGCGTGCCTCAACTGCATTTCCACTACGACGAAAGCGTCGTGCGTGGTGCGCATCTCTCGGCACTGATCGAGCGTGCGGTAGCGCAAGACGGTCAGCATCAGGAAGGCTCGGCATCGCCAGATGCAAAGCCTGAAAGTACCGAGGAATAAAGGGTGGCTCAGGTCAAGCGTATACGCCGCAATGTCAGCGGGATCATCCTGCTCGACAAGCCACTGGGTTTCACATCCAACGCCGCTTTGCAAAAGGTTCGCTGGCTGCTCAATGCCGAGAAAGCCGGGCATACGGGCAGTCTTGATCCTCTGGCAACGGGTGTTTTGCCGTTGTGCTTTGGCGAAGCGACCAAGTTTTCCCAGTACCTGCTCGATTCGGACAAGTCCTACGAGACTCTGGCGCAGTTGGGCAAGACCACCACGACCGCCGACTCTGAGGGCGAGGTTTTGCTCACGCGTCCGGTGACCGTTGGTCGCGACGATATTGAAGCAGTGTTGCCGCATTTTCGTGGGCAAATCAGCCAGATACCTCCCATGTACTCGGCCCTCAAGCGTGATGGCCAGCCACTTTACAAGCTGGCACGTGCAGGGGAAGTAGTGGAGCGCGAGCCCCGTTCTGTTACTATTGCGCGCCTGGAATTACTTGCTTGCGAAGGCGACACAGCACGTCTGTCCGTCGATTGCAGTAAAGGCACCTATATCCGTACGCTGGTCGAGGATATTGGTGAAAAGCTCGGTTGTGGTGCTTACGTCGCAGAGCTGCGCCGTACCCAGGCGGGGCCTTTCACGCTGGCTCAGACGGTTACGCTGGAAGAGCTGGAGCAAGTGCATGCCGACGGCGGCAATGAGGCGGTTGACCGCTTCCTGATGCCATCGGACAGCGGTCTGCTGGACTGGCCGCTGCTGAAGTTTTCGGAGCACAGTTCGTTTTACTGGTTGCACGGGCAGCCAGTGCGCGCGCCGGACGCACCGAAATTCCGTATGGTTCGCGTGCAGGATCACGAAGGTCGCTTCATCGGTATCGGTGAAGTCGCCGAAGACGGGCGTATTGCGCCGCGTCGATTGATTCGGTCAGAGTGACCGGAACCAGTCCGTCCGCAGGCTAGCCTGCGAGCGGGGTGGAACGAGGATGGCTGTCAACAGGCACGGTCATACCTCCTTTTTTAATACGAGGATCTGTCCTCGGCCTGTTGGAAACGTTTCTCCGGAAGCGCTTCCTTGAACAAAAGGATTGCCCACATGGCACTCAGCGTTGAAGAAAAAGCTCAGATCGTAACCGACTACCAGCAAGCTGTTGGTGATACTGGTTCGCCAGAAGTGCAAGTTGCACTGCTGACCGCCAACATCAACAAACTGCAAGGCCACTTCAAGGCCAACGGTAAGGACCACCACTCGCGTCGTGGTCTGATCCGTATGGTAAACCAGCGTCGCAAGCTGCTGGATTACCTGAAAGGTAAGGACGTTAGCCGTTACAGCGCCCTGATCGGTCGTCTGGGTCTGCGTCGCTAATAACGACGTTGCTAGAGGTTGGTTGTCTGTCACGATCCGTCGGGTTTTCCCGGTGGTTCTGGCAGGCTCCCAGCCTCAAGTTTTATCTGGACTGTGGAAGGGGCCGATTCCCCACGCTGCCCAAGAATTCGCAAGAAACCAGTTCCCCAAGAGCCACAAAGAAAGGTAGGAAACCGTGAACCCGGTAATCAAAAAGTTTCAGTTCGGTCAATCGACCGTAACCCTCGAGACAGGCCGTATCGCCCGTCAAGCCTCTGGCGCAGTATTGGTCACCGTTGACGACGACGTCAGCGTACTCGTGACTGTGGTCGGCGCCAAACAGGCTGACGCTGGCAAAGGCTTCTTCCCTCTGTCCGTGCACTATCAGGAAAAAACCTACGCTGCCGGCAAGATTCCTGGTGGTTTCTTCAAGCGTGAAGGCCGTCCTTCCGAGAAAGAAACCCTGACCTCGCGCCTGATCGACCGTCCGATCCGCCCGTTGTTTCCAGAAGGCTTCATGAACGAAGTGCAGGTTGTCTGCACCGTCGTCTCCACCAGCAAGAAAATCGATCCGGACATCGCTGCGATGATCGGTACTTCGGCTGCACTGGCCATCTCCGGTATTCCGTTCGACGGTCCGGTCGGTGCTGCGCGCGTTGCTTTCCACGAAAGCACCGGCTACCTGCTGAACCCGACTTACGAGCAACTGCAGGCTTCGAGCCTGGACATGGTCGTAGCCGGTACTTCCGAAGCCGTTCTGATGGTTGAATCCGAAGCCAAAGAGCTGACCGAAGACCAGATGCTGGGCGCTGTGCTGTTCGCCCATGACGAATTCCAGGTGGTGATCAACGCCATCAAGGAACTGGCTGCAGAAGCCGCCAAGCCTGTCTGGGACTGGCAGCCAAAGCCTGAAGCCACCGCACTGCTGGGCGCTATCCGTGCCGAGTTCGGCGACGCGATCTCCCAGGCTTACACCATCACTGTCAAAGCCGACCGCTATGCGCGTCTGGGCGAGCTGAAAGATCAGGTCGTTGCCAAGCTGGCTGTTGAAGAAGGCAGCCCGTCTGCCAGCGAAGTCAAAGCTGCTTTCGATGAAATCGAATACCGCACCGTTCGCGAAAACATCGTCAACGGCAAGCCGCGTATCGATGGTCGCGATACTCGTACCGTTCGCCCTCTGAATATCGAAGTCGGCGTTCTGCCGAAGACTCACGGTTCGGCACTGTTCACCCGTGGCGAAACTCAGGCGCTGGTTGTTGCAACGCTGGGTACCGCGCGCGACGCACAGCTGCTCGACACCCTTGAAGGCGAGAAAAAAGACCCCTTCATGCTGCACTACAACTTCCCTCCGTTCTCTGTGGGCGAGTGTGGTCGCATGGGCGGCGCGGGCCGTCGTGAAATCGGTCACGGCCGTCTGGCCCGTCGCAGCGTTCAGGCCATGCTGCCAGGCACCGACGTGTTCCCGTACACCATCCGTGTCGTGTCGGAAATCACCGAGTCCAACGGTTCCAGCTCCATGGCTTCGGTCTGCGGCGCTTCCCTGGCACTGATGGACGCTGGTGTTCCGATGAAGGCACCGGTTGCCGGTATCGCCATGGGTCTGGTCAAGGAAGGCGAGAAGTTCGCCATTCTGACCGACATCCTGGGTGACGAAGATCACCTGGGCGACATGGACTTCAAGGTAGCCGGTACCTCCAAAGGTGTTACCGCGCTGCAGATGGACATCAAGATCAAAGGCATCACCGAAGAAATCATGGAGATCGCCTTGGGGCAGGCCCTGGAAGCTCGCCTGAACATCCTCGGTCAGATGAACCAGATCATCGGTCAGTCGCGTAACGAACTGTCGGCCAACGCTCCGACCATGATTGCGATGAAGATCGACACCGACAAGATCCGTGACGTGATTGGCAAGGGTGGTGCAACCATCCGTGCTATCTGCGAAGAGACCAAGGCTTCGATCGACATCGAAGACGACGGCTCGATCAAGATCTTCGGCGAGTCCAAGGAAGCGGCTGAGGCAGCACGTCAGCGCGTTCTGGGCATTACCGCAGAAGCCGAGATCGGCAAGATCTACGTCGGTAAGGTTGAGCGCATCGTCGATTTCGGTGCATTCGTCAACATCCTGCCGGGCAAGGACGGTCTGGTTCACATCTCGATGCTGAGCGATGCTCGCGTAGAGAAAGTGACCGATATCCTCAAGGAAGGTCAGGAAGTCGAAGTGCTGGTACTGGACGTGGACAACCGCGGTCGTATCAAGCTGTCAATCAAAGACGTAGCGGCAGCGAAAGCGTCGGGCGTCTGATTGATCTGAGCGGCATGTGAAAAAGGACTCTTCGGAGTCCTTTTTTTATGAGCGCAATTAGAGGGTTACAAGCGGGGCATGCAAACTGCTCGGTATAAACATGCATCTTGCAAGCACAATAAGTGAGGAACGGGCAAACTGCACGACCCGGCTAAAAATGAAAAAACTCAACTATATGATTTTAAAGGATTTTTAGTATATTTGGTTTTTGGCACACCGCTTGCGATATACCTGTTAACCCTGCCACCACAAGCTGGTGCAGATTTCGAGAAAAACAGGAGTTATCGTATGAAGAAGTTCGCTATTGCCGCTGCTACCGCTACTGCCCTGACTCTGACCATGGCCAACGCTGCTTTCGCACAGACCTCGGCCCAAGCGCCAATGGTTCTGGCAGCCAACACCACTACTCAAGAAGTCAAAGAAGATACTTCTGACACTTGGATCACCACCAAAGTCAAAGCTGACCTGCTGACCGAGAAAGGCATCCCAGGTTCGGACATCAAGGTTGAGACCAACAAAGGTGTGGTTTCCCTGTCCTCCATGGTAAAAGTTACCGAAGCTCAGAAAAACACCGCCGTCGCTATCACCAAGAAAATCAAAGGTGTTAAAGACGTATCGGCTGCTGGCCTGAAAGCCGAGTAATCGAATACTGCCCATGAACAGCTTCAGTCATTGATTGATGGAAAGTTCATGCGAGGCTACAAGGATGTAGCCATTAAAGGCCCCGACTGAAGAGTCGGGGCCTTTTCTATGGCGGTGACAAACAGACGCTTGGGAGAGTCAGGTGCGACGCTTGCTTTCAATCCTCACCAGGCGACCCCCTTCGAAGCGCAGGTACTGATACATGCCGTTATCAGGTCCGTAGATCCATTCCTCGATTCTCACGGCTTCGGACCTTCGGTAATTACTATTGAAGGTCTCCTGAGTGCCCAGCACTTCCTGGCTTACAGGCTCTCCGCATTTCTGCTGCACTTCGAATGCCCGGTCCCACGTGCTGACCAGCTGGTTACCACAGCGCAGGGTTGACGTGGCATATGACGAGGTGGCAACTGACCCGGCCAGGGTGGCGAGGGTCAGGTTGATCAGCAGTTTGATTCGGGTACGTGCCAAGGCTTCATTCACTGTCGAGGTGGAGGGGGCTGATGACTTTACCATCTGGCTGGGCCTGACCCAGGCGGGCATCGACGAAGTACACACGAGCGTCTTCCAGCTTGCCCTTGTCTACCAGGTAGTCCTTGATGCTGCTGGCTCTGCCCTGGCCCAGCTCACGCAGCAATACCTCATTGCTGCTCCAGAACTTGAGCACGGCGGCACGCATCTGGTTTGCACGTTGTTCCTTGCCCAGGTTTGCCCATTCGGCAGGCGGTTGCTGTTTCAGGCGTGTGCGGTAGATACCTTCAAGCATAGGAGCTTTTTCATCCTCAGGGACCTGTATCAAACCGGCTCTGGCTGGAACCTTGTCGCCGCGTCGCTGGAGGATCTTGTAATAGGTGTACTGGTATTCCCGCTCCAGCCGCTGTTGGGCGATCAGAGGACCGTCACTGCTTGCAGCGCTAGTGCCTTCGATCTCCAGCTTCAGGTCCGGGCGCTCCTTGAGCGCCACCGAGAGCTTGTCCAGGGCGCTTTGCACCTCGGCCGACAAATCACTGGAGCCCGGCGCGAAACTCACGCTGCCGAGATCCTCGGAGCTTCCACCGGCGACCAGCCCGCCGAGCATCTTGAACGGAGCCTGCGCAGCACGCAGCACAAGATTGCGCAGGGTTTGCCAGACAATTGGCATCACGCTGAACTGCGGGTTGTTCAGATCGCCCTCGATCGGCAGCTCCAGGGAAATTCGTCCCTGCGTATCCTTGAGCAGCGCGACCGCCAGACGGATAGGCAGGTCCAGCGCATCCGGGCTGTCGACACGCTCACCCAGTTGCAACTGTTCAACCAGCATCTTGTTCTGCGCCTTGAGCTGACCTTTGGTGATCAAGTAGTGCAGATCGAGATTGAGCCTGCCCTTGCGGATTCTGAAACCGGCGAACTTGCCGGAATAAGGGGTCAGATTGGTCAGCTCGACACGCTTGAAGCTGGTGGTGATATCCAGGCTGGCCATCGGGTCGAAAGGGTTGAGGCTGCCTTTGATGGTCACAGGCGCGTAGCGATCGACCTTGCCCTGGATGTCCACGGGTGCCGGTGTCGCCTTGCGGTTGTCGATGGTGCCGATACGACCATTGAGCTGCTGCACGGCGGTGGCAAAGTTGGGGGTCAGGGTCATGTCGGCAAAGTTTGCCGAGCCATCCATGATATTCACTTCGCCGACGTAAATCGCCAGAGGGTTATCTGCCTTGGCCTTGGGCTGTGTTCTGGCTGTTTTTGGCTGCGATGCGGTCTTGTCATCAGGCTGCGGAATCAGCAGATCGTCGACATTGGTGGTCCGGTCTTCATTGATCATGAAGCGTGCGTAAGGCTGATCCATGTTGACTTTGGCAATCGAAAGGCCCGTGCCGTGCTGGTAGTCCAGCCCTTCGAGTTGCAGTTGCTGCCACTTCAGGAAGTCGCGCTGTTTGAGCGTGTCGAGTGTGTGAAGCTGATTGACCTGTGCTTTGCCGGTAACGCTGAACGCCAGCGGTTCGGTGCTTTTCAGGTTGACCGCCAGATCGCTGCCCAGCATGCCGCTGCGCATTTCCAGACGAATGAACGGGCTGATGTAGGCTTGGGCGAGGCGCAGGTCGATGTCGCGGGTAGTTACGTTAAGTTGTGCACTGACCGGGTTGAGGTTCACATCGCCGGCTGCAGTGAGGTTGCCCTGTTTGCCCAGCCCGGTATCAAGCTTAAGCGTGAAGGGGGATTTGTTAAGGCTGTCGAAATTCTGGATGTCCAGATTCAGCGGGCCAACATCCAGAGCAACAGGCTCTTGAGGTACGCGATATGCCAGATGGACCATGTAATTGCGCAGTTGCACATCTCGCAGCAGCACCTGCCATGGCGTGCTTTGCGTGGCGGGCTTGGCGCTGGCTTTGGCAGAGGCGTCGGTCGTGGGTGCCGGTTCAGCCGCCTTGTCGTCCACGGCCGGTGTTTGCGGTGCCGCTGGCTTGCCCGGCTGGCTGGCAAACAGCTTTTGCCAGTCCAGTTGCCCGTCGGCTTCGCGCGCTGCCCAGGTTTCCAGTTTCTGGCTGCGGATCTTGCCTACGGTCACCAGCTGCTTTGCCAGATCGACTGATGTTTCGCTCACGTCCAGGCGTTGCAGGCGTACCAGATGGCGACCGTCTGGCGTGTTCAACGCGAAGGGCGCGACACTGGCCGACACATTGGTCAACTTCAGCTCGGTTTCCTTGGCCAGATTGAGTGTGTATGCCGTGCTGAAATTCAGCACGCCGTCCTCAAGCGCCAGCGGCAACGCATCACGCACGTAAGGCCACCACAGCTTCATCTTGCTGTCGGTGACTTTCAGCGTCCCTTCCGAGGTGATCGGTATCAGGCTGATACGCCCGACCCAGTCGATCTGCCCGCCATCCGGACCTGCCGCGACAAGCGTCATGTCGGCATTGTCTTCGGGTAATGTGCTGAGGTTCTTGAGTTCGAAATTGAGTGTGTCGTAGAGAAATTCGATGGGCTGGCTTGGGCGCATATCCTGAAAGTGAACATAGCCATCGGCCAGTTTTATTTCGTCGATACGCAGCGGGAACGGCTTGCCGGGTGGTTCGTCCTTGGCAGGTTCGCTGGCTGGCAGCTTGAACAGTTGCGCCAGATTGAGCTTGCCTTGCTTGTCGAACAACAGCTCGGTCTTGGGTTTGATCAGCTCGATGCGTTGCAGGTGCAGGGCCCGTGTCCACAGGCTGTCGATTTGCAGGTTGGCATAAAGCTTTTCAAACGCGACCTGTTCCTTGCCCGGTGTGCCGATGTTCAGGCCCCAGAGCGTCAGCTCCAGCGTGTAGGGATTGAATTCCAGGCGTTCAAGCTTCGCCGGCACGGTGGCGTAATTGGCCAATTGCTGATTGGCGATCCGCAGAGCGACACCGGGAAGAATGAAGAACCCCAGCAAGCTGTAGAGCACGATCACAGTCAGCAAGGAGCCAAGTGTGCGTTTCAATCCTCTGGACATGGGCAGCGGCGTCTCTCTCTTTTGGAAGCCCTTGGAGTATGGCATGCCTGTTCGGTTCCCAAGGCACTGCCGTCGCCGCTCGTAGGAACTTTCCGATAGTGCTTTGCGATACCAGCCGCCGGATCAGAGTTGCAGGATCAGCGTTTTCAGGGGTGGCTGATTATCCAGAGACGGGAAGTCCTTGGCAGGAAGCATCTCCTGGCAGTCGCGTACCGGGCGTCCAGCCTTGGTGGCACAGCGTAATACCTGCTCACGCCAGTCCTGCATGCTGACCTTCGCAAGGTTGTTGCAGCAGATCAGCACGCCGCCGTCTGCCGTCGTCAACAGCGCCGGCTTGAGCAGGCTTTGATAGTCGCGCAACAGGTCAACGGTGCCGAACGCACTTTTGGCCCAGGCAGGTGGGTCAAGCAGGACCAGATCATACTGGCGCTGTTGCAGCTTCATGTAGCTGGGCAATTGTTGGCTACGCCGCGCTGCAATCGGCAGCCCCGCCAGTTGGCGGATTGCCGGAAAATAATCCGACTGGATGAACTGCATGGGTGGCAGTTGCGGGTTAAGCGCACCATTCTCTCGACCCACGGCCAGATTACCCTCGGCGAAGTCCAGATTGCACACCTCGCTCGCGCCACCGGCCGCAGCGCTGAGACCGACGCCGCAGGTATAGGCGAACAGGTTCAGCACGCTTTTGCCGGCGCTGTGCTGTTTGACCCAGCCACGCGTGTTGCGCAGGTCCAGAAACAACAACGGGTCTTGGCCCGCATGTCGGCCACGGACCCGATAGTTGAGCCCCCACTCATGCCCGATATGGTCGGCCAGCGCCGCTTCGTCAGCCTTGTAGACCGTATCCTGGCGATCCACGCGTGAGTTGCCTTGCGAGCGATCATTATAGACCAGCAGCGTTTCCAGGCCCAGTCGTGTGTTGACTTGCTCGTGCAGCGCAAGCAATGCATCGCGATCCAGGCGGGTGTGGAAGCTTTGTACCAGCAACTGCGGGCCGTAGCGGTCGATGGTCAGCCCGCTGGCGCCTTCCTGACTTCCGTGAAACAGCCGATAGCAGTCGGTGCCCTGCTGATGCAGTTCGCCCAGCAACGATTGACGATTATCGAGGGCGACGCTGAGCGCCTGATTCAAGGAAGACATGCTAAGCGCCTCGGGCTGGAATAAGGCGCGGGAGTTTAACAGCTAGCGGGCGCTGAAGGTTTTTGGCGTCAGGTGCGTTATTCCGGCCCTGTGTTGTCATACAGCGCCAACATTCCCCTGCTACGGTACTTTTTTGCCTGTCAGCGAGGGGATAACCGTGAGCCAGTTCGATCTCAAGCGTCGCCGTGTCATCCAGGCCGTGGGGGCCGGTTTGCTGTTGCCGGGGCTTGCGCCTGCGGTGATCGCTTCGGTGCAGGAGCGCCCGAAAATGGTCGATGGTGTGCAGTCCGGAGATGTGCTCGGCGACAAGGCCATGGTCTGGAGCCGCAGCGACCGGCCTTCACGGATGGTGGTCGAATGGGACACACGCAGTATGTTTACTCAGCCACGGCGCGTGGTCTCGGCGCTCGCCGATCCGCGTACCGACTTCACCGCGCGGGTCGAGTTGAGCGGGCTGCCGGTCGATCAGGCGATTTTCTACCGCGTCTCGTTCGAGGATGCTCAGAGCGGTGTCGCCAGCGAGCCCTGGTTCGGCCATCTGCGCAGCACGCCCCAACAGCGTCGTGACATCCGCTTCGTCTGGAGTGGCGACACGGTGGGGCAGGGCTTCGGTATCAACCCTGACGTTGGTGGCATGCGTATCTATGAGGCGATGCGCTTGCGCTTGCCGGACTTTTTTATCCACAGCGGTGACACCATTTACGCCGACGGGCCAGTGCCCGAGCAGATCACCACGGAAGGCGGGCGGATCTGGCGCAACCTGACCACCGAAGCGAAAAGCAAGGTGGCGGAGACCCTCGACGAGTACCGAGGCAATTACCGCTATAACTTGATGGATGAAAATCTGCGCCGCTTCAACGCAGAAGTGCCGCAGATCTGGCAATGGGATGACCACGAAGTCACCAACAACTGGTCGCCCAGCAAGCAGCTTGATGAGCGTTACAAGGTCAAGGATATCCAGCTGCTGTCCTCGCGTGCCCGCCAGGCTTATCTGGAGTACGCGCCGCTGCGCTTGCAGCAAGCCGACAATGGCGGACGCATTTATCGCAAGATTCCCTACGGTCCGATGCTCGACGTTTTTGTCCTCGATATGCGCAGCTACCGCGACGGCAATGATGCCAATCTGGCCGAAAAACCGGGTCCGACCACCGCATTTCTTGGTCGTGAGCAACTTGACTGGCTCAAGCGCGAACTCAATGCGTCGCGCGCGCAATGGAAGGTCATTGCTGCTGACATGCCCATCGGCCTTGGCGTACCGGATGGCGAGGTGAGCCCCGGTGTGGCGCGCTGGGAAGCCATCGCCAACGGCAATGACGGACCGGCGCTTGGCCGCGAGCTGGAGGTTGCCGAATTGCTGGCGTACCTGCGCGCGCAGAAGATTCGCGACTGTGTCTGGCTGACGGCCGATGTCCATTACTGCGCCGCGCATCATTACCAGCCGGATCGTGCCGTGTTTCAGGACTTCGACCCGTTCTGGGAATTCGTCGCCGGGCCGCTGAATGCGGGCAGCTTCGGTCCCAATGTACTGGACAAGACGTTCGGTCCGGAACTGGTGTTCCAGAAGGCGCCCCCTTCACAGAACACCTCGCCTTTTGCGGGTTATCAGTTCTTTGGCGAAGTGAATATCGACGGGCAGACCGGCGAGATGTCTGTTGCCCTGCGCGATCTTGATGGCGTTTCAGTGTTCGAGCGCAAATTGCAGCCGACCGTGGAGATTAGCCGCATTGTCTGACAGAGAATCGGGGTTGTTCAGGTAACCCTTTCGGAAATTCCTTGCAACATGCTTGTCGTGTGTGGCCTATCATGAGCTACCTAACGACGGGACCGGGTGTGTTGCATGCTGGCTATTTTTCTCCAAACCCTGAACATCACCGCCCCGGTGTTTGCCATGCTGTTTCTGGGCGTATTGCTCAAACGCATCGGTGCTATCAACGACGGGTTTATCGTCGCGGCTTCCGGGCTGGTGTTCAACGTCACGATGCCTGCGCTGCTGTTTCTGGGCATCATTCACGCTGATTTGCGCGCGGCTCTGCAACCCAGACTGCTCATCTTTTTCAGTGTCGCGACGCTACTGAGTTTCGCATTCGCCTGGGGCTGGGCGATCTGGCGCTGCCCGCAAGAAGAGCGTGGCGTTTACGTTCAGGGCGCGTTCCGTGGCAACAACGGGGTAATCGGCCTGGCGCTGGCGGCGAGCATGTACGGCCCTTATGGCATTTCGTTGGGGGCGATTCTGGCCGCGCTGGTCATCGTCTTCTACAACACGTTGTCGACAATTGTGCTGGCGGTTTACAGCCCGGTGATCAAGTCCGACCCCTGGAGCGTGTTCAAAAGTGTGCTGGCCAACCCGCTGATCATCAGCGTCATCATCGCATCGCCTTTCGCTTACTTCAGCATAGGCCTGCCCAGGTGGCTGGAGACGTCCGGCAGTTATCTGGCGCAAATGACCCTGCCGCTGGCGCTGATCTGCATCGGCGGCACGCTGTCGCTGGCCTCGCTGCGTAAAAGTGGCAGTCTGGCGATCAGTGCCAGCGTCATGAAAATGATCACGCTGCCGCTGCTCTGCACGCTGGCCGCCTGGCTGGTCGGTTTTCGCGGCGCGGAACTGGGCATTCTGTTCCTTTACTTCGCGAGCCCGACGGCCGCGGCCAGCTACATCATGGCGCGCACCGCCAACGGCAACTACGAACTGGCCGCCGCGATCATCGTCATCACCACACTGGCTGGTATGCCCCCCGAAGGTTGGACAATTATCCACTTACGCTGCCTTGGCGGCCTGCATCCTG
>NZ_LKBW01000125.1 GCF_002699855.1 Pseudomonas amygdali
TTCGGTAGTTTTTTCATCGCTCCATCCTCTCAAAGGTTGGAGTCTCCGAGAAACCCGGGGCGGTTCAGAGGGCTCGCAGCGGTGGACCAGAGCGCGCAACCACAAAAGGTTTCACGTTTTAACATCATTCCTGATACCAGTCGCACGCAGAGGACTATCAAATGACGAATAAATTTCCCGGTCATTGCCTGTCCTGTATGCGTTGGACACCTGCAGGTGAGGGTCATCCGCAAAAGACCCGTGGTGCTCTTAGGGGGCTTATCAAATGGCGTGTAAAATGTGTTCAGTGTGTTGAGCGTGACCGTAGCCTGGCTCAAGAGTCATATAACTCGACTAAACTGTAATTTAGTTTAGTTATGCTTTTTAGTGATTAAAAGGACTGTACACCGACGCCGGCATGGATTCCAGAGGTACGCATAATGTATATTATGTTAAATTATATCTATTTGTAACTGCTACCAGCAACCTAAGATCCACGCGCCATGGTCTCCATTTCCAAGCTCTACTGCGCCAATCGCGATTTGAGTGGAAAGCCCTTCTTTATCTTCCCAACCCCTTTGATTCTATTGGGCTCTAGCTCACTAGGCATCCCAGTTCGACGCAGCTTTTTGACGATATGAGTGGAAACCTCTCCGATTCATAAATCCATAACTCATTGATCTGTATAGATTTTAAAAATCCACGTCTAAACGGAACAGCTCCACGCCTAAGGAGAAATCAGTGGAATCATATTTCAGGGGATACATTGTCGACCACCTCGAACCTCTTACAGAACAAGGGCTCCAGGGCTTTTTGAGGAATTGAGTGGACATTCCGCACCATCGTTTCCCAAGACGAAACCAGTGGAAAATCCACGAAAACACAGCCTTGCTGCGGGTGGTATGACGCCCAAACCAATATCGATAGAAACCCGTAAACCGAGGCTGCTGAGAACCGCCAACACCTTGAAGCCCCCGTAATCCCTAGCCCTGGCCAGGCTAACAGTCTCTAATTCGGTTCTACCGTACTGCCCCAACACGGTACCCGGCGGCTCCTGAGATGCATGGTCACGGGCTGAAGCATCATCGGATCACGACGTTTCCTGATAAAACAACGAGTGGAAATTCCAGTTGCGAATTCGCTCAGAAAAGCCATGAAAGCAATAAAACCCGGCACCATAGGATTTTCAAAGAAACGAGTGGACATTCCAGAGGGTTTTTCCATTCAAAGATTTAAATGGAAAAACCGCAGTAAACCNTAAAACCCAAGCATTGGCATTAATTGGCAATATCCTTATTAAGGGTAATAAAGCCACCAGCCGGCCACACGAAGAAATCCCAGAAGAACACCTTGGCAATATACGATTAAAGCAACTAACACCTACGCACCTCTCATAAAAACGCGAATCGACGAAATAGGTGGAAAACCATAGCGCGCTTCTATTAGTTTATGCCGCAAGCCTTTGTCAAGCTTGCCGCTAAACTTTTAATACCGAGTAGAGGTAGTTGCAACAGCGCCAGCTGGAGGCTACCATCGGGCATCGCCAACGAATTGGGCAAGGGGGATGCACGAAATGCACACGATCAAAATGCAGAGAATCACAATGCAAAAAACCAAAATGCAAGCAAGCGAGCAGCTACCCTGCCCTAACTTCCAGTTACTTCCATAACTGGAAGTTTCCAAGGTTTGTTCCGAGTATCCGGTGAATCCGTAATGTCCATTGCGCCAAAACCCCTCTTTGAAACTTATGAGTCCTTTCTCGACCAGGACTTCAGTGAAAATACGTCGGCTGTGGCATGTGTTCGAGACTACTTGGCCAGCTTTTCCGACACACTCAATTCAAAGCGTGGTTATCTCACTGTACGATTGTTTCTACGGGCATACTCGGATAACAGCCAGACGTTTAACTCGTATCGCACCCAGATTGAGCGGTTATTGCTATGGGCCTTGATTGTTCGAGAGAAACCCTTGCATGAGCTCAAACGCCAAGACGTTGAAGACTATCTGGAGTTTTGCCGGAACCCGCCGCGATCGTGGGTTGGGCCGGTTATCCGTGGACGTTTTATGGTCAATGATGACCCTAAAACTGCCGTTATCAATCCTCTGATGGCCAACCCTAACTGGCGGCCGTTCAGCCAAAAGACTGCTAAACACCATCTGAATGAATCAACGCATTCGGTTGCAGTCTTGGCTGACGAACCTTACAGCGCAACGTCAGGCACCATAAATCAGGTGTACTCCATCTGCGGGCGATTTTTCGAGTTCCTAGCCGAAGATGGTCAAATCTCAGCAAACCCATTTCGCCTGATCAAAAAGAAGCATCAGCACCGCGAGCGGCCACAGGAGGATGCGCCCCCCCCGTGCCTTGACTCCATTGCAATGGGACTATGTGTTGGACACTGCAGAGCAAATGGCCTCATTTGAACCTGAACGTCATGAGCGCACTCTGTTTCTATTAGCGACGCTGTTTGCGATGTACTTGCGGGTTTCCGATATCGTTGGACGATCCAGCTGGCGACCTTCAATGGGGGATTTTAGACAGGATCCCGAAGGTAATTGGTGGTTTCACGTAGTGGGTAAAGGTGACAAAGTCGGCAAGATTGCTGTCAGGGACGAATATATCGAGCAGTACTTGACGCGTTACCGTACCTTCTTGGGATTACCCGGGTTACCGCAGAGAGGCGAAAAAACACCGCTGATTACTACCCTCACCGGGCGTTCGGGGTTATCAGACCGCCAGGTGCGCGCCCTCCTCCAGGCCGTTTTTGATAATGCTGTCGTGCGGATGCGGGCGGAGTCGCGGGCTGACCATGAGATGGAGGCACTTAGAGCCGCCTCTGCGCACTGGCTGCGCCATACGTCAGCAACCTTTGATGCGCCGTTTCGTAACGCCAAGGACTTGCAGTTCGATCTCCGACACAGCAATCTGAGCACTACACAGAACACTTATTACCACTCGCACGATCAAGAACGCGCTCATTCAATAAAACGAATCAGCATGCGAGATCGAGGATAATTTAAAGGTTTGATGCTTGGCTTATCATTTGTAGTCGTAGCTAGAGAGCGGAGATAATATTGGACATAAATTGTGACGTAATTAGCTGATAGCGTCGTTTGATGCGTTGCTCACCATTTACCGCCTCGTTCTAAACTTGCAAACCTACGCACTGCTCATTGTTAGCAAATTACTTCCGTAAGCTTATCTCCGAACGAGTTATCAACTGATTGCTTCCGTGAACCTGGTTTATGAGCGCGCTATCAGCTGATTGCTGCGGCGAAAGCTTCGCCAAGATGATAGGCGGAAAGCTACAGTCAGGCCTTGACGCAGACAGTTCCTTTCTTGAACTATTCCTGGAAAGGGTCAACTGATGTTTGTAATAAGTGTTGCTCTCCACCAAAGCTCATACGGTTGATGGTAAGGATTGCTCCACGATTAGTTACGTAAGGCTTAACGGAACCTAATGACCCGGCATAACCGCTTGCGGAGGCTTGCGATGCGTTTCGCCACCGATTATACCGAGCGGCTGGCGCAGCAGGTGATCGACAGTCCGCTGCAACGCAGCCAACCTGACTCAGGCGCTGTTGTTCGATCATCCGTTGATGACCAATTGCACGAGGCGGCACTGCCGCAGAGGCCTGTCCGGAGTGCGGAGCCGAAAGTTGAGTAGTGAGGAAAGCATCCCCGGATCCGGTCGTTGAGGTGGAAGCGGCAGCACGTGTAGGTGACGCCCACTTCCAATATTTCGGTGAAACGGGACGACTCTTGCGATCTGAGTCGAAGCCGCAGCCTAAAAACCGAGTCCGGCAAGGTCCGACGGTTTAGGTGATTAAGCAATTGGGATATCGCTATAGCGTAATGAGTTGCGCGGTTTGAAACCGGCCGCACGCGGGTTCTAAAATCATCAACACGTTAACCTCAGTTTGCTTGTGACAGACATTCGCTCAATTTCTAAGCGCGTGCTGCAAAACATAGCTGTCAGCAACCTGCTGGAGCGCGGCGAGTTTGCCGTCTCTCACCGTCCAAATATGAATGAAACGGATGTCTACTTTCTTTCCCTCTTTGGTGACGCCGTGATATTCGCCAAATACAAAAACATGGTTCTTGTCATCGCCGTAATAGTCCAGCGCCTCGGTGTTCCAAGACGAAAATAGCGGACTAAACTGACCGAAAAAATCTTTCAGTGTGCTGTCGAGGCCTTGGTAAACTCCACCTAGGGGAAAGCCCGGCGTGATGTCCCAGACAATGTCAGCGGCAAACACCTCATGCGCCACCGCAGGAAGATTACTTGATTCATAGACCCGACGAGCGATTGCAATATTTTCTTCAGTGGACATGGTTTACTCCGATAATGTTCAAATGGATCCTGCGTCAATCAGGTAGCCCGCTATGCGCGATGCACAAGCGAGCATCTGGAAGATGTATGCCCATGTTTATGGCTTGAGTGACGACATATTGATCACGAAACGATACTTGACGTCGCTTTTGAACAGTCGCTCATACGCCTCATTGATCTCGTCAATGTTGATGATCTCAATGTCCGAAACAACTCCGTGTTTCGCGCAGAACTCAAGCATTTGCTGCGTCGCAGCGATTCCTCCAATAAAGGAGCCCGCGATAGCTTTGCGTCCGAACACTAGGGTTTGTCTGAAAAGTCGCCTTGGTTAAAATGATGTCCTCTGGTTGCCAAGAGGGCCATCATGACTGACCGTTATGAAATTTCATCTGATCGTTG
>NZ_LKBW01000126.1 GCF_002699855.1 Pseudomonas amygdali
CCGAGTCTGCCCAGGTGGCATGACTCAAACAAAAGGGTCTCCGAGAAACCCGGGGCGGTTCAGAAGCGCGTCTGATCGTTGGTTTCAGCGGTTCATAGTGGCTTGGCGCGTACGATTCGCTTGGCCCTGACCTCATCGGCATAGGCCTTGAGCTGATCGGCATCGCTGTAAAGGCGGTTGACCATCTGCAGTACTGCCGTCACGTCGACATCTTTCATTTGCGAGGCGAGTTTGAGAATTTCTTCCGCCGTGTTTTCCAGATTGGTTGCTGTCCCTTTCAGGTGCCGCTTCAGCTCCTGAGTCGACTTATTGAGCGCCATACGTGTTCCTGTGCCAAGACCTTGAATTCCATACCCGGAGCATGGCTTTTTCCGCGATAACAAGCAATCAGGCTTATGCCTGTCAGCCAAGGTCATCGGCCGATTCAAGGCGATCTGCAAGGCAGCCCGCTCAATCGTCGCGGGTCAGCACTTCCAGCAGCTCTATTTCAAATGTCAGGTCGGCACCCGGTTTGATGCGCGCGCCCATCGTTCTGTCGCCATAGGCCAGGTGGGCAGGCACGAACAGTTTGCGTTTGCCGCCCACCTTCATGCCCATAAGGCCCTGATCCCAGCGTCCGGTGCCGATCACGCACTGAAACGGCTTGCCACGCTGGTGAGAGGAATCAAAGACAGTGCCGTCTTCGAGGGTTCCGGTGTAATGCGTGGTGATCAGCGCACCTTTGACCGCTTCCTTGCCTTCGCCGGGATGAAGGTCGGTAATCTGTAATTCTTTGCTCATTACAAGGCTTCCATTTATAGCGAGCTCAATGAATGCCGAGAGCGTGCATTTTCGCAGCGCTTTCTCGCAGAAAAGCATGCCTGTGACAAGCGCGCGAAACGAAAACGGGGAAGCTTTCGCTTCCCCGTCGTATTCCGATTGTGTCGTTCGTCAGAGATTCTGCGAACTGACCACCATGGCCTGGGCGATATTCTCTTTCTGCTCCTGGGTGAAACCGTCCCAGATATTGGTCTTGGCGTAGTAACCCAGGCCAGCCAGGCAGTAAAGGCTGAGGGTCAGAACGATGACGATTGAAACAAAGGTCCAGCGGCCTTCGTCATCGTTTTCCCGAGTGAAGCTGCGGGAATAGTTGTCCTCGGCGCTGCGGAAGAACAGCGCGGACGATAGGCGCTTGAGCCACTGGAACAAATGAACGACAACGATACGCAGCATGGGAAATCACCTCAAAGGTTAAAAGAAACGGGTCGTCCGCGATGCCGGTCACCGGCATCGGGGTGCAAAAGCTGAAAACGAAAAAAGCCCGTCTATGACGGGCTTTCTTTTTATGATTCTGGTCAGGGGGCAGGGGATCGTGCATTCACACAAGTCGCGTTGGACACTGCGCAGGCCTGACGTTATTGCAACATTTTAAAACAAATGATTTGTGTGATCTACCCGGACACTGCCGTTGTCAGACAACTGGTCGTGCCTGGGGGTGCGACAAAACGTCGCTCCGGGCTGGGCCGAGCTTCGAAAGACGCCGCGCATTTGGTCAAGTCTTGTAATACTTATACGAAGTGCGAAACAGTTGTGTGTATTGTACGATCAACGCCCGTATTGATTTTCAGGACTGTATGAATACCCTCCAGGAGCCTCCGAGTTGTCCCTCCTTCACCGCTGATGGCTGGCCAGTGATAACCCTTTCACCAGGCAGGCCGTTTGATTCGAACGCCGGTTTACCCTCTTTCTCGTGTTGCAATGGCCCCGACATGCCTGTGCATGGTCGCAAGGCACCTTTGCGCATGGCAATTCATTGCAGTGCGTGGCCAGCTGTGGCCAACGATGAGTTTTCCCGCCATTTTTCTCGTGAGGCTGCATAACTACCATGGAATGGATCGCTGACCCCACGGCATGGCTTGGCCTGCTGACCCTCATCGTGCTGGAACTGGTGCTGGGTATCGATAACCTGGTGTTTATTGCCATTCTGGCGGACAAACTGCCCCCCGAGCAACGCGACAAGGCGCGCGTCATCGGCCTGTCGCTGGCACTGATCATGCGCCTGGGCCTGCTGGCTAGCATCTCCTGGATGGTGACGCTGACCGAGCCGTTGTTCGAGATATTCGACAAGACGTTCTCCGGTCGTGACCTGATCATGCTGTTTGGTGGTGTGTTCCTGTTGTTCAAGGCCACCATGGAGCTGCACGAACGGTTGGAAGGCCATGTTGCACAGCGCGCCGGTAACGCAGGCTATGCGTTGTTCTGGCCCATCGTTGCGCAGATTGTGGTACTCGACGCGGTGTTCTCGCTGGACGCCGTAATCACGGCCGTCGGCATGGTCGAACACCTGTCGGTGATGATGATTACTGTGATCTTCTCCATCGGCCTGATGATGATTGCCAGCAAGCCGCTGACCAAATTCGTCAACAGCCGCCCGACAGTGATCATGCTGTGTCTGGGCTTCCTGATGATGATTGGTTTCAGCCTGACCGCCGAGGGCCTGGGTTTCCATATTCCCAAGGGCTATCTGTACGCGGCCATCGGTTTCTCGATCCTCATCGAGGTGTTCAACCAGATCGCTCGCAAGCGCAGCAAGAAGTCTGCTCATGGCCACCTGCCGCGTCGCGAGCGGGCTGCCCATGCGGTAATGCGCCTGCTGGGCGGTCGCAAGCTGGAGTCTGGCGATGTCGATGAGGAAATCACCGACATGCTGGAAGGCGAAAGCAGCGAGCCGGTGTTTGACCGTCGTGAGCGGGTGATGATCAGCGGCGTACTGCAACTGGCAGAGCGGCCGATTCGCACGGTGATGACGCCGAGGGCCGAAATCGACTATATCGACTTGAAAGACGATGCCGAGAAAATCCGTCTGAAACTGATGCACTCGTCCTACTCGCGTCTGCCGTTGATTGGCGAGCGAGGCATCGATGAGCCGCTGGGCTTCGTGCACAAGAAAGAGCTGTTCAAGGAATTGTTGTCCGGCAACGAGCCCGACCTGAAGCTGATGTCGCGCAAGGCAATCAACCTGCTGGAAAGCTTCACCATCCTCAATGCCCTGGAGCAGATGCGCAAGGAGTCGACGCACATCGCTTTTGTGGTCAACGAGTTCGGTGATTTCATCGGCGTGTTGAGCATGACCGACATTCTGGAATCCATCGCTGGCCAGCTGCCAGACGCCAGCGAAGTGGAAGGCCCGGACATCGTCAAGCAAGGCGAGGACTTCGTGGTATCGGGTGCCTTGAACCTGAGTCTGATTCGCGAACGCACCGGCTTCCAGGCCAAGGCCACCGAGGATTATCAGACACTCGCCGGACTGGTCATGAGCCTGCTGGATCGCCTGCCTTCTACCGGCGATAGCCTGGACTGGCAGGGCTGGAACCTTCAGGTTGTCGGCGTGGAAGAGCGCCGGGTAACTCGGGTGCTGTTGCAAAAACAGCCCGATATAGGTTCTGGCAAATAAGCACGGAGCTGTAATACAAAACGGGGCCTGCTCATGGTGAGCAGGCCCCGTTTTTCATGTGAGCGTCGCGCTTATTTGCGACGCGGACGCGACACCACAGATTCGATATTCTTGCGGCCGATCAGCTTGGGCTGCGCAGGCTCTTTGGCCATCGGCGCATCAGCCAGCCACTTGAACATCACCAGACAATCCACCAGCCCCAATCGGGCGTGACGATAAGCCTTGGGCAAACGCCCAACTGTCTCGAAACCCAGCTTGGCCCACAGCGCGACAGCTACTTCATTGCTGGCCACCACCGAATTGAACTGCATCGCCAGAAACCCGCTGTCGCGCGCCAGTTGCTGCGAGTGCTCGCACATCAACCGCGCCACACCACGACCCCGCGCCGCATCCGTCACCATATAGCCGCAATTGCAGACATGATTCCCCGGACCTGCCGCATTGGCCTTCAAGTAGTAACTGCCCAACAGCTGGCCGTCTTCCTCGGCAATCAGCGTGTGCCGCGGCAGCTCCATCCACAGACTGCGGGCCTGCTCCTGAGTGACGGCAGGGTCGTAGGCGTAGGTTTCCTGAGCGATGACGACAGCCTGAAAGGTGGGCCAGAAGCGCTCGAAGTCTTCCGGGGTCATGGGGCGGATCTGGATCATGGTGAGGCCTTGGTGGGTATGGCTTGAATTCCGGCGTGTACGTTAGCTTGGGTGTGCTACCACTTCCAGGCTTTTTCGGTGAACTCGGCGGTGGAGGGGAGTACGGTGTGGAGAAAATTCAGGTATTTGTTGAACAGTACCTCGTGCTGGAAACGGGCCTCAAAGCCTAGCGTGACGTCAGTGCGGTGCGTGATGATCATGAGGCGTTTACGGTCGACGGTTACAAAGTTGTACTCATCCCAGGGCAGGCTTTGTTCATGATGAATGGGGTTTTCCCAGTTTAGTAGCTTGAGGGCTGCGATACAGGCCATGGCTGCCGGGCCGATCAGGAAGAGCAGTGAGCCGGTGAGGGCGGCTATGAAGATGAATATCAGGATGACGGCTATGGCAATGCCCTTGAAGAATGACGAGGCGAAGTCGGGGTAATGGAGGTAGTACTCCAGGTGGGCGCAGTTGGTTTTTATGGTGTAGTTGTAGATGGTTTTTTGACGGATGAGTAGGCATATGAAATACGCAAGATGGCCTCCAAGTGCGAGTATTACGCACACCAGGGAGGGGGAGTATCAGTTTTTTTGTGTTCGGGCTGGTTAGGGCCTGCCGTCAGGCAGGCCCTTGTTTTACCAGCTCGG
>NZ_LKBW01000127.1 GCF_002699855.1 Pseudomonas amygdali
ATATCGGTCGCCGAGAGAGTTTAGGCGCTTGGCAGCAGCATCAATTTAACGGGGAGTTGGTGTCCGGTATTGTAGGGGCAAGTCCATTGCCCTTGGTCGGGATCTCGCACGTCATCCCGGCAATCAGCCACTCCTTGTGAAAGATTTCCTGCATGTCGATTTCAAACAGTCGGTCATCACTGTAAAAAGGCTGCGGCAGCGAGTAGGTGCGCTCGCGATTCTGCAGCATCTCGGCAGTGGCCTTGCGTGCAGGTTCCAGCGGATCGCCCAGGCTCAAGGTTGCGGTGACGTCCATCGATTAAATCCCTCATGACCGCGGCATGGGCGGCCTGCGAATGTGGCTGATACGGGTGTGATCGCGTTGCACGCATGACGATAGATCAGTCAATCATGCTCATGACCCTTGATGGCGAGTGTGGAGCCGGGCGCTGAGTGAACCTTATCCATGGGCGACATGGCCGCATCCGTTCCCGACGCGACAGGCCTTGTTGCACGGGGCTGGTCGCGGTAAGTACGTGAATGTCGTTGATAGGTAAATGGCCGCCTCGCGCGTTACGCAGAATCCGCAGCATGAGAGGCCGACAGTCGGCCGTGGAGATCGAGTATGTCGCAAAGTTTCCTGAGCCCGGTCACGACCCAGACATGGGCCAACGGTCGCCACCAGGTACGTGTCGTCAAAGTCATCCAGGAAACCTGGGATGTGCGCACGTTCTGCTTCATGGCCGACCAGCCGATCATGTTCTTCTTCAAGCCGGGCCAGTTCGTGACCCTGGAGCTGGAGATCGACGGCCTGCCGATCATGCGCTCTTACACCATCTCCAGCTCGCCGTCGGTGCCCTACAGCTTTTCGATCACCGTCAAACGCGTACCGGGTGGCAAGGTCTCCAACTACCTGCATGACACGCTCAGTGAGGGTCAGGAATTGGCCGTGCACGGGCCGGTCGGGCTGTTCAATGCCATCGATTTCCCCAACCCGAAGATTCTCTACCTTAGCGGTGGCGTCGGCATCACGCCGGTGATGTCCATGGCGCGCTGGTTCTATGACACCAACGCCAATGTCGACATGGTGTTTGTGCACAGCGCCCGCTCGCCCAAGGACATTATCTATCACCGCGAGCTGGAACACATGGCCTCGCGGATCGATAACTTCAGCCTGCATCTTGTCTGCGAAAAGCATGGGCTGGGTGAGCCGTGGGCCGGTTATCGCGGCTACCTGAACCAGAAAATGCTTGAACTGATGGCCCCAGACTTCATGGACCGCGAGGTGTTCTGCTGCGGGCCGACGCCGTACATGGCGGCGGTCAAGCGACTGCTGTTGGAAAACGGCTTCAACATGGCGCAATACCATGAAGAGTCGTTCGGTGCGACGCCGCCCGAGGCCAGGGCAGACGCCGTCGAGCAGGCCGAAATCGCCGCCGACGCGCCGGATGTCGACGCCGCCGACCTGCATCAGGTGGAATTCACCGACACCGGCAAGAGCATTCGCGTGGCCCCGGGCGAAACTGTTCACGCCGCTGCCGCCAAACTCGGCCTGATGATCCCCAAAGCCTGTGGTATGGGCATTTGCGGCACCTGCAAGGTTATGAAGCTGAGCGGCGAAGTGGAAATGGAACACAACGGCGGCATCACCGACGAGGATGTTGCAGAGGGTTACATTCTGTCCTGCTGCAGCGTTCCGAAGGGGGATGTGCGGATTGAGTATTGAGCACGCCGAAACTGTGTAACGCGGAGCGTCCGGAACGGCATACCCACGCGGAGCATGGGCACGATAGTGATCTCTCTGACGACTATCGTTCCTCATGCTCCAGCGTGGGAATGCCGTGGGTGACGCTCTGCGTCACAAATCTACGCCGCGCTGCAGGTTCAAGACCGGACGCGGAGCGTCCAGAACGGCATGCGACGCGGAGCGTCGCACGATAGTTGGTGTCATCCTTCCGCACGCTCCAGCGTGGGTACGATAGGCGTTCTTTAGGGCACCTATCGGTTACGTTCCACTATGACTCTGCTTATAAGCCGCCAGCGCTGGCAGCAGTTGCTGGTCGATGGCCTGGCGTACCGCGGGGAGGAGGGTGGCGCTGCCGGTCAGGAGTTGCTCTACCAGACGTCGCAGGGCTGTAGCGCGTTCGGCGTTCAGGCCGCAAACGGCTTGCGCGCAGGCTTGTTCAGCGGTTGCGCCGCCGGGTGCTTCGAAGCCCAGGGCTCTGAGTTGGCCGAGCAGGTCTTCCTGGTCAATCAAATCTGCGTGCATCATGGCTTCTGTTCCTTTGATCGGGCTTTTTTCCGATTCTGGTAGGGCAGGCTGCCAAGGGCAAGTCCTGTGCGTCGCGCATGGCAGGATTGACTACAGGTACGTCGTTTTCAGTTCAGGTCGCGCTTATTCGATTTGCCGGTTTTCTATTGTGTTGTCGACCATGACCTTTGCCATTTCCACCAGGTGCATGATCGTGAGCGTCATATCTCTTTGCGCGCCGGTCATGCTGTCGCTGAATTCGTAAGCGCTGGTTGCTGCACAGCGCAGCAGGTCGCTGGCATACATCAGCGCATCTTCATGGCTGACTTTGGGGCGGGCGTTGAAGAGGGGTGGGTCGGGGACGATTTTTAGCATGTGAGACTCCTAATCAATAACTGGAAGGTCGTCACTTCGGCTACTAATCGAAGGTGGCGGCCGCACGCAGGTAGTAGCCCGGTGATTAGGAACCGGTGCATCCGAAGATGCCCCACGCACGGCCACCATAAAGATGCAGGCCGTAAACAAGCGCCTTGCACAAGGTGGCGCATTGCGCCTAATCACACCGAGGGCTACTAATCCTCATCGCTGAATATGCAGCGACGGGCGCAGAGTAGTGATCGAAATCGGCAGGCACAAGGGGGCGGGAGTTTCTCGGAAATTTCCTTCAAACGAAAGAGACGAGTCCCGCAAATTCGTTACAAATTCTTGTTCATTGCTCAGGTTTGCTAAACTGCGCAGCTTGCCAGGAGCTGCCATGAATTACCGTCACGCCTACCATGCCGGCAACCACGCCGACGTGTTCAAACACCTGACTCTGACTCGCTTGATCGCCCTCATGGCGCGCAAGGAGCAGCCGTTCGCCTATCTCGACACCCACGCGGGGTTGGGGTTATACGACCTCAAGGGCGATCAGGCCACCCGCACCGGAGAGTGGCTGGAAGGCATCGGCCGTCTTTGGGATGCACCGGACTTGCCCGCGCTGGCCTCCGATTACTTGCAAGTGCTGCACGACATGAACCCCGACGGCGAGCTGCGCTACTACCCCGGCTCGCCGGAGCTGGCCCGCCGCCTGACTCGCGAGCGCGAGCGTGTGCTGCTCAACGAGAAGCACCCCGAAGATGGGCGTCTGCTCAAGGAAAACATGAAGGGCGATCGCCGCGTGGCAGTGCATCTGGGGGAAGGCTGGCATGTGCCACGCGCCTTGCTGCCGGTGGCTGAAAAGCGTGCCGTGATGCTCATCGACCCGCCGTTCGAGCAGCTCGATGAAATGAAACGTTGCGCTGTAGCGCTCAAGGAAACCATCGGGCGCATGCGTCAGACGGTGGCTGCTATCTGGTACCCGATCAAGGACCCGCGCCTGCTGCGGCGTTTGTATCAGGACCTGGCCGAGACTGGCGCACCCAAATTGCTGCGCGTCGAGCTGTTCGTCCACCCGCTGGACACCCCGGCCAGCCTCAACGGTTCAGGCCTGGCCATCGCCAACCCGCCGTGGGGCCTGGAAGAAGAGCTGCGTGAGCTGATGCCTTATCTGGCAGACAAACTGGGCCAGACCCAGGGCGGCTGGAAGATGGACTGGTTGATCGCCGAGTAATTGAGCCAGCCGTGACCACTCTGAAGCCCGAAAGGTGCGAGAGGTTCATGAGATAGCTCTTGTATTCCCAAGCGCAGCAATGAATGAGCTTTTGTGGGAGCGAGCCCTATCCAGCTACCAACGCTTCAGCCCCTTTTTTCAGCTAGTCAGCCAGTTCAAGCTGGCAGACAAACTCCGGTACCACCCAGGCCGCAATAGCCCTGAGGGTTCTTGGCCAGGTATTGCTGGTGGTAGGCCTCGGCAAAGTAGACCGTCGGAGCTTCTTCGATTTCAGTGGTAATTGCGCCTAGCCCGGCCTTGCTCAGTTCCGCCTGGAACTCCGCAGCGCTGGCCTTGGCGGCGTCGAGCTGTTCGGGAGTGGTGCAGTAGATCACCGAGCGGTACTGAGTACCGATGTCGTTACCCTGACGCATACCCTGGGTCGGGTTGTGCGCTTCCCAGAACACCTTGAGCAACGACTTGTAGCTGATTTTCTCGGGCTCGTAGACAACCAGCACCACTTCAGTGTGGCCAGTCAGACCGGAGCAGACTTCTTCGTAAGTCGGGTTCGGGGTAAATCCGCCCGCATACCCCACGACAGTGCTCACCACACCGTTCTGTTGCCACAGGCGGCGTTCTGCGCCCCAGAAGCAACCCAGGCCGAAGATGGCGAATTCCACATTGCTCGAAAACGGTCCCAGCAGCGGGTTGCCGTTGACGAAATGAGTTTCCGGAAGCGCCATAGGCGTTTCACGACCCGGCAGTGCTTGTTCGGCGGTGGGCAGTACGTTTTTGTTCACTAGGGTTTGTCTGAAAAGTCAGCCCGCAAGCATCTTTCGATGCAAGCCAGTGTGACCATCGCTTTAAAGCTACTTGCCAGCTTGTCGTAACGC
>NZ_LKBW01000128.1 GCF_002699855.1 Pseudomonas amygdali
ACCTCAGAAGGCGTAGCCCGAAGAGGACGCAGAGCGTCCAGAACGGCATTACCACGCGGAGCGTGGTAACGAGAATTGGGGGTATTGCGCCTGGTTGCGTTCACACAGCAACCCCGCTACCCAGACCTCAGCCTGACCTCAGAATGCGTAGCTCGGAGAGGAAGCAGAGCGTCCAGAAAGGCATTACCACGCGGAGCGTGGTAATGAGAGTTGGGGTGTTGCGTCCGTGTGCGTTTACACAACTCTCAACCCCACCACCTATCGTGCCCATCGCTCCGCGTGGGCATGCAGTTCATGACGCTCTGCGTCATCGGTTTGCCGTAGCGTAGGCTCCATTTGGGTGATTATCCATTATTGTGGGACAATTATTCTTTTATCCGAATAAATAAGGCGCCTAGCTGAAGTTGCTGAAAGTATTGACTGGAAAACTGAAGATAAGAGAATGGTGTGCAACTAAATGGCCGCTACGAAATTTGGTTATCTCCATATCAAAAAGCCAAACAAACTCAATGCATTCAATCGGATATCACTGAACTATATATCCAGTTATGCATTATCCTTATGTCCTGAAACTTGTATCAGAATTGAAATAAATCTGTTGCCAAGTGCATAACTGCAGACTATGTTCTGGAATCGCTCAATGAAGAGCCGACCATTATCAGGTGTGCAGGGTAGCGAAAGTCCAAGCGTTTGGGTGCTGTCCGTTATTCGTTTAAACCATTAGCAAACGGTGCTCTTTGTGCGTTGTCTTTTACGTTTGGCTGCTCTGCCTACGCGGATTATGTCGAGCAGGGCAAACCGGGTGACGCTGCCAGTTGGCGTTCGGCAGAATTCCAGAGCGACTGGGGCCTAGGCCGTATTCAGGCTGATCAGGCCTACGCCGCTGGCATCACCGGGGCAGGCGTCAAGATCGGTGCGCTGGACTCGGGTTTCGACCCGTCCCACCCGGAAGCCACGCCATCCCGCTACCACGCAGTCACCGCTACCGGTACTTACGTTGACGGTTCGCCCTTCAGCATCACTGGCGCGATCAACCCGAACAACGATACCCACGGCACGCACGTCACCGGCACCATGGGCGCGGCGCGCGATGGCGTCGGCGTGCATGGCGTGGCGTACAACGCACAGATCTACGTCGGCAACACCAATCAGAACGACAGCTTCCTGTTCGGCCCGAGCCCGGACCCGCAGTATTTCAAGGCGGTGTATGGGGCGCTGGCAGATGCCGGAGTACGCGCCATCAACAACAGCTGGGGCAGCCAGCCATCCGACGTGACCTACGCCACCGAGGCAGGTGTGCGTGCGGCCTACGCTCAGCACTACAACCGTGGAACCTGGCTGGACGAAGCGGCGAACGTCTCGCGCAAGGGCGTGATAAACGTGTTCAGTGCAGGCAACAGCGGTTACGCCAATGCCAGCGTGCGGGCGTCGTTGCCGTATTTCGAGCCAGACCTCGAAGGCCACTGGCTGGCTGTGTCTGGCCTCGACAGCAGCAACGGTCAACGCTACAACCAGTGCGGCCTGTCCAAATACTGGTGCATCACCATGCCCGGGCGACTGATCAACGGCACCGTGCCCGGCGGCGGTTACGGGATCAAGTCCGGCACCTCGATGTCTGCACCGCACGCCACCGGGGCGCTGGCACTGGTGATGGAACGCTTCCCGTACCTGAATAACGAGCAGGCGCTGCAAGTGTTGCTGACCACCGCCACCCAGCTCGATGGCTCGGTCACTCAGGCACCGACCAACAGCGTGGGCTGGGGCGTGGCCAATCTTGAGCGGGCGATGCGCGGTCCCGGTCAATTGCTCGGCACCTTTGACGCCAACCTGGGTGCCGGTGTGAGTGATGTATGGAGCAACGATATTTCCGATCAGGCGCTGCTTCAGCGTCAGGCCGAAGACACTGCCGAGCAGGCCACCTGGCAGCAAACCCTGATCAGCAAAGGCTGGCAAAACGGCGTTGCCAGCACCGCCAGCCAGCAGGACCAAGCCGATTACGCCACCGGCACCGCACGTGCCGCCGCAGCCGCTCAGCGTCAGTACCAAGGTAGCCTGGTCAAATCCGGTGCCGGTCGACTGATTCTGCAAGGCGCCAACACCTACCGAGGCGATACCCTGGTCAATGGCGGCTTGCTGTCGGTCAACGGCTCGCTGGTTTCCGCCGTACAGGTCAATGCGGGCGGCACGCTGGGCGGTAACGGCCAGATCGGCGGGCTGACGGCGCGCAGTGGCGGTATCGTTGCGCCGGGTAACTCCATCGGTACGTTGCAGGTCAACGGTGATGTCACCCTGCAACCGGGTTCGACCTACGCCGTTGAGCTTTCGCCCACCGCCAGTGACCGCATCGTCGCCACCGGAAGCGCCACCGTGTCAGGCGCGAACATGACGCTGGCGCTGGAGAACGCGACGCCGGTGGCCTTGAGTTCTGCACCGATCCAAAGCGTCGTAGGTCGCCAGTACAACGTGCTGCAAGCCGCCAATGGCGTGAACGGCCAGTTCGGCTCAGTGACTTCGAACTACGCGTTTCTGGGTGGCCGACTCGACTACGCAGCCACCGGCGTCGCGCTGAACGTCGAGCAAACCAGCGCATTCAGCAGCGTCGCCCAAACCCCGAATCAATCTGCCGTAGCAACCGCTGCCGAACAACTTGGTGCAGGCAACGCGGTGTACGAAAACCTGTTGCTGACTCAAAGCGCAGCTGCTGCCCGAGACAGCTTTCAGCAACTGTCCGGCGAGATCTACCCGGCCATTGGCAGCGTGCTGATCAACGACAGCCGGCAGATCCGCGATGCAGTGGGTGAGCGTCTCAGGGCCAGCGTATTCGGCACTGATGGCAATACGGCCGCGCAAGACAATGTCTGGATCAAAGCCCTGGGTGCCTGGGGCAAGACCGACTCGCGTGACGATACCGCCGGTTACACCACCTCGATTGGCGGCCTGCTGGCCGGTGTCGATGGCAACCTTACCGATGACACACGTCTGGGCGTGGTCGCGGGCTACAGCGACAGTTCATTGAACATGGGCTCCGGCACGCATTCCCGGGCTTCGGTGGACAGCTACCACCTGGGCGCTTACCTCGGCCATGAAATCGGCGCTCTGCGCCTGACCCTAGGCGGCGCGCACAGTTGGCATCGTATCGACGCACAACGCGACGTGCAGGTCGGCGGTGCTGCTGGCAAAGAGAAAACCAAACACGATGCCCAGAGTACGCAAGTGTTTACCGAGGCGGCGTATCGCATCCACTTGCAACCCGCGATCCTTGAGCCGTTCGCCAATCTGGCCTACGTCCACCTCAACACCGACAGCTTCTCCGAGAAGGGTGACGCGGCGGCGCTGTCTGCCGGTAGCGATAACCGCGATGCGGTGCTGAGCACTCTCGGTGTACGGGCGCTGAAAACCATCGCGATCAGCGACCGACAGAAAATCGACCTGTCGGGCAGCCTCGGCTGGCAGCACAACCTGAGCGACACCTCGTCCGAACAACACCTGGCCTTCGCCAGCGCCGGCAACAGCTTCAACGTACAAAGCGTCTCCATGGACCGCGACGCCGCCGTAGTCGGTGCCCGCGCCAGCCTGGCGTTGGGCAAGGATGCACGCATCAACCTGGACTACAACGGCTTGCTCGGTGCGCGGGATAAAACCCACGGCGTGGGCTTGTCGCTGGATTGGCAGTTCTGATGGAGGATGCCTGCGGGGTGCAGTAGCCCCGCAGGCACTCGATAATACCATGCTCCGCGTTGGCACGCATCTCGTGACGCTCTGCGTCACATCCAAGCCATCACGCGAATGCTGGATCACTCATAAGTCCAAGCTTCTGCCCGGAGGGCGTGGGAGCGAACTTGTTCGCGATCTGCCGGGAACCGGCAGCAAAACCTGTGTATGCGGTACATCATTTGCGAACCAAATTTCAGGCTCGGCCTAGCCATGCCTCCCCAGATCGCCTCAATAAACAAAATTTGATGGCTCAATAGCATCATGGTAAAACCTTGCAACAGACACTCGTCTGCACTCGCTAAGGAATAGCCATGAAAAAGACAGGGACAGGCTTCGTCGCCATACTCGCATTCCTCTGTGCCTTCTCCGCAAACGCCAGAGAAGCCCAGGTAACAGACGCCTCAATCGTCAAAGCCATCATCCAGGAATCCATCGACAGCTACCCCGGCAATTGTCCGTGCCCCTACAACTCCGCTCGCAACGGCAGCCAATGCGGCAAACGCAGCGCGTACAGCCGCAAAGGCGGTTACGCACCGATCTGCTACAAGGATGACGTCACTAAAGAAATGATTAACGACTACCGACGCCGCCGTTTTTTTGTGTTCGGGCTGGTTAGGGCCTGCCGTCAGGCAGGCCCTTGTTTTACCAGCTCGG
>NZ_LKBW01000129.1 GCF_002699855.1 Pseudomonas amygdali
CAACGATCAGATGAAATTTCATAACGGTCAGTCATGATGGCCCTCTTGGCAACCAGAGGACATCATTTTAACCAAGGCGACTTTTCAGACAAACCCTAGCAACGGCCCCAGGCCTGCTGATTATGAAAATCGTCAACGCGCAGTGCGATTTTGAGTATTGAGATTGGTCCTTTGCGGGCCTAGTCTGTGTTGAGCGATGTAGTGCTTATCGAATCAATATAAAAAACCGGCATAAAAATAATGAAAACCGTCCCCCCCGTTCACCGTATTGCACTGTTGTTCAACGGCAGCAAAATCTATGACCGCGGCATCATCAGCGGCATCGGCAACTACCTAAGCAGTACCCGGGTGTCCTGGGATCTGTTTCTGGAGGAAGATTTTCTCTGTCGCCTGAAAGGCATCGAGCGTTGGCAGGGTGACGGGATCATTGCCGACTTCGACGACCCGCTGATTGGCGAGGCATTGGCTGGCATCAGGCTGCCGGTGCTGGCGGTAGGCGGTTCCTATCAGGATCAGCGCGCCTACCCGAAGGGCATTCCCTATGTCGCGACCGACAACCACGCCTTGATCAAGGCCGCCTACGAGCATTTGATAGTGGCCGGGCTGACCCGCTTTGCCTGCTTCAGTCTGCCTGAGGCTCAGGCCAATCGCTGGGCGCAGGAGCGCGAGCAGGCCTTTCGTCGACTGCTGCAGCGCGACGGCCTTCACGCCGAGGTTTATCGCGGCCTGGGCACCAGTGCACCGCTCTGGGACAGCGCTGTGGAACAGCAGATCGCCTGGCTGCAAAGCCTGCCCAAGCCTATCGGGATCATTGCCGTGACAGATGCCCGCGCCCGTCAGTTGTTGCAGGCCTGCCTGACTGCCGGAATTGCCGTGCCTGAACAAGTGGCGCTGATCGGCATCGACAACGATCCGTTGACCAGAACCCTCACGCGTGTCCCGCTGAGCTCGGTGGTTCAAGGCACCGACACAATGGGCCGAACCGCCGCGCGCCTGCTGCACCAGATGTTGCATGGCATGCCGTCTTCCGGCACCCACATTCTGATACCGCCGGACGCTGTCAACGTACAGGCTTCGAGTCTGCACCAACCGTTGGGGGACCCGTATGTCATGCAGGCGTTGCTGTTTATCCGGCAGTACGCGTGCCAAGGCATCAAGACCGCTCAGGTAGCCGCGTACGTGGGCGTTTCGCGCTCGTCGCTGGAAGCGCATTTTCGCCGGGTGCGGGGCTGTAGCGTGCATGACGAGATCCTGCGTTTCAAACTGGCCGCTGCCGCACACGGGCTGCAAAATACGGACTGCGCAATTGCCGACATCGCACGCGATTGTGGTTTCCGGTCGGCGCAATACCTGCATACGGTCTTTCGCCGGGAATTTGGTTGCACGCCGCGAGAGTACCTGCAAGGTGTCAATGCGGCAGTGCAATGCCCAGGTGCCTGAGAAGGTCAGGCAGCCACGACCCTTATCGTCCAGAAGTCGGTGGACAGATTTTCATCCAGCAGATAGCTGTACGGCAGGGTGAAGTAGCCTTCCATGCCCCAGCCAGTGCCCCATGAGTTGCGCAGGATGAAATGCTGATGGGCATCGTTGTAACCCACCGCCAACACGCAGTGCCCTCCGAGCATTTTTTCGTGAGGGCCCGGCATCGGGGCATGACCGGTCTGGGCGACTTTCTTGCTTTCAAAGCTCTCGTAGACGGAAAAACCAATGACAAACGGATAGCCTGCCGCCATGCAGCCTTTCATCTGGTTGAGGTTTTGCGCAACCTTCTGGTAGGACACCGCTTTGTATTTTCTAGCGTCCTTGTAGCAGGCAGCCGGAGGTTTGACAGCGAACTTTTCAATGTCATAAGGCCACTCTTTTTCAGGGCAATCACCTTGCTCCGCTACACTTTTGATTCCGTGGCGGATCATCGCGCCGCTGTCCGAATCGACGGTATGCTCAATGACCCGTTCGTTGTAGTAGATAAACAACCGCGAGGGCTCGAATGCTGGCGTCAGCTTTTGCTTCATGCGATCAAACTGAATCGCTCCGGCAATACCGTTCGCGGTACAACTGCCCAGTTGGCCCTGGTCGTATACGGGCTGGCAATGGGGACGCAGATCAACCATGTGTGGGAGCGCCGCCAGCGCCGTTGTGGGGGCCGCATAAAGATGATCTCGATGATCAGGCAGATCGCGAATCCATCCATACTGTTTCACGGTATAGGTCATTTCGTATCTCCTTGTAAGACACTGTCGGAAAAGTTGACAGTCCTCATGTAAACAGGTTTTTGGCAGGCGCGGATTAAACTTCATTTAGTAAGTAGTGAGCTATGAGTTGGCCGAGTGGGCTCATTTGGCCAGTACTGTTAGTTGAGTAATAGGCCATGTGAATCAATTTTTAAATGAACTTGCGGGATAGAATTTCCGCTTTTTTCTGCGCTGGGTACGAGCCACAGAGATTTATCGAAAGTGGCAAAACGATACTGCTTTACAGACGCTTATCCTAAGGCTCATAAGCGTACCAGTCGGTACATTTAAATTGACAGCATGCGATGTCCGGGCTAAAAGAAACACCTCGGTACAGTTATGGGCAGGCGCGAGCCACCGCATGCAAGATGAGGGGTAGAGGGGATGGAGACGATGCAACTGCATGAAATACTGGCTGCTCACCTGCGTATCGATAAGCCGCAAGCGCTTTGTAACCCTCAACGAGGGCAACGCAGCAGCGGTGAGATACTGGGAGGAGAATTTAACGGCGATCGATTGCAGGGGCAGGTTCTTCCGGGAGGTAGCCTTTTTCTCGTGCCCCAGGATGACAGCCTTGCACGATTCAGCCTGTACTACACCTTGCTGACTGACGACGGAATAAAGATAGATGTCGTCGGAGAAGGGCTCGTGGCCTTCGATGAAACGGACCGCGCGCCATTCGCCGAATCGCGCTGTCGGTGCACGTGCAGCAAACAGTTCAGCGTTCCTTCCGGCGCTCATGATTACCTGCTGAGAAACCTGTACGTCGGCAGATTAAATATAAAAGCCGGGGATGACCGCCTGCGTGTCAGTATTTATCAGGTTAACGAGATATAGAGAGCCTTCAAAGAAGCGCGTGGGTGTGAAAGCAAGTGTCAAGTGTGTTATCAACGTATAAACCTTGTCGCTGACACTTGGCGGGTCGGCGTGATGGCGTTTAAATCATTTTTGCTGGTTATGTATATAACCAGAGACTGGTCAGTCTGACAGGGCTGCTTGCGTGCAGGCTGGGTTCAACCATTCTCAGTTTATCAATCGGGTTTGACGTGCTCGAAATTGTCCACCAATAAGCAATTCAAGCGTTACTTTCAAGGGCGTGAGGACGGTCTGTCGCCCACGCCGGATATATGTCTGGTTCATTTGGTTGTGGCGTGACCGTTACTGGCTGGCAAAAAAGCTTAGTCCTTTGCCGATCGCGCATTCATAACTCACCGGATTGCCGACCTGCTGGTATCCGGGAACACTCAGCGTCGTCATGCTGAATACTGCACTGCCATTAGAGCGTATCTGGTAGCGAATGAACTGCTCGATGGGCTTGTTATCGCGATCGAGGGTGAAGTGGCTGTCCGAGAACGCGAGGGTGCCGTCGGGAGTGATGCGGTAGGCATCGATGCGTTTGCCGCCTTTGGTTTTGGACGGCTCGGCACCCGCGACCGAAGACTTGCATTGCCCAAGATCAATCGCCACAGCGACCGACTCTCCGGTGTTCAACGCCTGGACGATAGCGGGGTAGCTGACCAGCGCGTCGCCAGCATGAGCAGCACCGGGCAGTGCAAGGGCAAGTAATGCGGCAGCGTAATAATGTTTCATGGCAACTCCAGTAAGTCAGTCTGAAGGTTGAAAAGACCGTCATCTCGTGGTTATCGAGCGTCGCGAAACCTACCATAAGGTTTCCTTGAAGTGGGCCCTGAATAGCAGTGGCACGGCTCTGATTCGACGTTCTTCATTCTTTTTCTCGATCAGCCGATAGAAATGACGGTGCTAATTTATTCGTCAGCCACGGGAAGGGGATTGAGCATGCTGAGACAGCTGAAAATAGCCGCGCGGACCTCCGCCTGCTTTGCGTTGATGGTGGTGCTGGTGTTCGGGCTTGGTATTTTTAGCATTCAGCAATTGCACGGTATTCGTGAGCAATCGCTTGAAATCGAAAACGACGCGCTTCCAGGGATTGCGCTGGGTGACGATATTGCCCTGGCGGTCGAGAAAACCCGCACCACCGGGGAGTATCAGTTTTTTTGTGTTCGGGCTGGTTAGGGCCTGCCGTCAGGCAGGCCCTTGTTTTACCAGCTC
>NZ_LKBW01000130.1 GCF_002699855.1 Pseudomonas amygdali
AGCGGCTATGGCTCAGCAGTCTAAAAATAGCGGCCTACTTCAGACCATTCCTAGGGTCGGAGTCCTCATCCTTATGAACTCAACAATGGAGCTAATGAAGTTACGTGCGATTAAAAGTTTATTGACCAAAAAACAAGCCGCTTCTATTCAAGAGTTGTTTTTATAAGTGATGCATATCGCGCAGCAGATCAGTTGCTTGGCAGTCTAAACTGCAGAGTTCGGACCTCACAAAGTCTTGAGGCATCAATTAAATTGCTAGCAGCGACCACCCACTGTCTTTTGGTTGTCGGTCATGCCTTCCTACATTTTGAAGCTATAGTTTTTTTTGGAACCGAGTGGCTCGCCCTGACTACTCATGCATAGACTTTAGGGTTATTGATTTAGTATTTTTACTTTTAAATTCGCATAAAAAGTTATAAAACTTCTATGAAGATGAGTAGGGTACTATCATCGTTCATCGTTGCCCGCCTTGACAGTAAAAAGCGCTGGACAGAACACTTCGCTCGTCGAAAGCTGCTATCTGACGATATTCTTTAGTCATTATGGGGAGCCTACATGTAACGACCTGCAATCGAAATGGCCTCGACCTGCAATCATCGCATTTTTCGACCGGGATTAATTGCGTCTATCCGAGCCAGCAGACCGAGATTATTTGCGAATGAACCTGCATTCATCTGATTCGACCTGCAATCGACCATCATGAACCGGAATTGACTGCGAGTGAGCGCACGCCGTTTCTGTCTCATTCGAGTACGGGGTTGTAAGCCGGAACCCCAGAAAATTCCGTCACCCCAACTCTAGCCCTGCCAGTAGTGCGTCCAGGTCGATCATTTTGTCGCTTTGGAAGGTGTAGTGCCCATTCAGCAGAATGTGCCGCCAGGCCGCCGGTGAAATCTTGGTGATCAGCGCCACGGCCTTGGCATTGCCGCTCGCTTCGCACTTCGTCAGCAGGTGCGACAGGATGGCCGAGTTGTAGTAGATGATGGCATTGGCGATCAGCCTGGCGCACTGGTTGCTGATCTCGATTTCAATGTCGGTGCGCCCGGTCAACTCCTTCTTTCCACCGACCTGTGCGATGGTCGAGCGTAGCTGGTGGTAGGACTCGACGCGGTTCTGCGAGCGATGTACGTTCCGTTCCAACTGCGGATCGCGCAGGTAACGTAACGTGTAGATGCTACGGATGAGCTTGTCGAACTCGAAGATCGCGCGCCGTGTCGGATTTGGCGCGGTGTAGGTGCAAAGCTTGCGGATCAGCGTGCCTTGCGTCATCTCCTTGAGGCCTAGCGTGGCAACGATCTGGTCGATGTTCGGTTTTTCACTGATGATGAGCTGCTGATCGATCTGGCCGACCGGCCGGATCAGGCACTTCTCGTAAAGCGCCGGATCATCGGCGCTGTACAATTCTTGGAGTTGGTCTTCGAGATTGGTGAAGCGCGGCTCAAAGCGTGGACCGAACCAGTGCAAGATGGCGAAGTTGGCCTTATTGACGCTGTGCATATCACCGGTAATCGCGGTCGGCACGACGTCCGACGTGTTGCGATACCAGATGTCGAACACGTGGTGCGCCTCGAAGTCGTGTGCGCCGATCAAATAGCCGTTGAGCGGCACGTGGTTACACAGCAACGTGTAGGCGACGACACCCTTGCCACGGCCAAAGTATTTGCGCGAGTGGCGCGCCTTCACGGTTGGGCGCTCGATGCTGAATTTCTGACCATCGACGGCACCGTACAACGCATCCAGGTCGAACGAGTAATGGGGGAAAATCGGCAACGCGGCGATGGCATTGCTGATCCGGTCGTTGGCGGCCTGGAGCGATGCTTGGCGCAGGTACTGTTGATAGGTCGTCTCTAGCACGTGGTAAGGAATGTCGCTGGTGCGTGCCATGACCTGATTGCCGTGGTTCATCGCCTGCGCGATGACGACCGCCATCAAACTATCGGCGTCGGCCACCTTCTTCGCATAGCGCGGCTGCAATGGTGTCAACGCGGACAAAAAATGGCATTGACCATTGACGAAGCGGAATACGTCGGCAACATCGCAGTACGGCAATTGCTCGTAGAACGACTGCTCGCGCACCTTCTGATTCTCGCCCTTGGGCTTGTGCCAGATCAGCGTCTTCGCGTCCTTATCGTAGGTAAGGTGCGTCAGCTTGCCCCGCTTCAGCTCGCGGTTGAATGCCAGCCACTGCGCGCGCAGCTCCCGCGTCAGCGCATCGAGCTGGGCGTCCACCGGCTGCCGTAGGAAGGGGATGTCCATTTGCGCAAGCGTGTCGGCCTTCTCGTTCATCGAGACCAGCTCGTCTGATAAGTGGCGGTGTTGCAGGCTGTCGTCGAGGTAGAGTTCCCCCGACTTGAAACGCTTCCTGATCTGCCGGTACAGCCAGAACTCGTAGCGGTCGGCGTGCAGACCGGTCGGTTTGCCGTCGGCATCGAAGGTCAGCAGGTACGGCCGCAGCCGTTTCGGCAACGTGGCCACCGGACATTCAGCTAGTGGCCGTTGGGACAGGCGCTGTTGCTTGGCGAACACACTCTTGGCCCAGGCCAGCGCTTTTAGCCAAGGGCTGTCGGGGACGGTGCTAGCAAAGTCGAGTGCGACGTACAGTGGTCGCAAATGGCGGCGGTTGCGTTCGGCCAGGCCGTCTACTGCCTGCCAGTGCAAGGCCAGCTTGCTCACCGGCTTCACGCTCATGCGCTGGCCGGTGAGTTGGAGCGTATCTTTCGGCATGATCTTGTACGCGCGCTGGCGCACGTCGCCGAACGGTGTGGCATCGGCCACCGTGTCATCGACGTAGATCAACAGCAGGCGCCCTACTTGCGGTGTGTCCTGCTGACGACGCACCTGCTCTGCGACGAAAGACTTCTGCGCACCCGCGCTACTCTCTTCCTCCAATCGCTTCATGTGGTAAGCCATTGCATCGACCAGATTGTCGGAGAGTTGCCGGTAGCGCAGCCAGGCGTAGCACAGTAGGTAAAGTTGGGTCTGATCCGCCTTGAGATTGCGCAGATCGTGGACGGTGTAGAAATTTGCCAGGCTCGCGAAGTACAACAGGTTCTGCTGCGAAACGCCCAGCTTGGGCAGCAGCGCCTTGGCGATTCGGTGCAGCGGCTCCAGCAAGGCGCGCTTCTCGCGCTCGCGGATCATCTGGCGCCAACCGAAGTTTTTGGCATCCTGCTTGAGCGCCGCTAGTTGAGACAGGGTGTCATCACGTACCAGAAGCTGGACCAGCGCGTTTTCGGCCGCGTCGTCCAGCACTTGCGCCAGCAGGCCACCCAAGCGCCGACGTTCAGCGGACAGTGTTTCGCTGACCAGCTCTTGCAGGGTGGTGTAGCCGGGCCGGATGATCTTGTGCTCGTTGAGCCAGACGATCAGCTCGGCGGCCACGAACCCTGGAGTCATGTCACGCCTTGCGGCTTGCGTGGCCTGCTGCCCAAGCTGCGGCAGGAAGTCGGCCGTCCAAAGCCGATAGCCGAACAGCTCGGAGACCCCTTCGCGCTGGGTGTAATGCTCATGTTTGGTGTCGGCTTGCGCTCGAACGTCTCGCCGTGGAGATAGCGGCTCAACACGAAAGTGCAATCGTCCTCGACCTCGTTCCAGTCGAAGCGGAAGAAGGCATGCTTGGCCTTGAAGTAACCGATCTGCAAAAAGCAGTAGACTTGGGCAGGTAGGCTGGGACGATTGCCGGCGAACGCCAGTTCGGTTTCCGATAACGATAGAAATTCAAGTCGCTGACCGTCGTCGAAATCCGGCAACCCGGATAGGGCTTCCTGTTCGGCATCGGACAGGAGACTGATCAGCTTGTTCTTATGGATCATCAGCAACTCTTCCGTGACCTTACACGCGCCAGGGTTTCGATCAAGGTGGTGCGCTTAACACCGAAGTTACGGCACACGGCGGCCTTAGACATGCCATCGTTCAGCGCAGCAACGATGGCATCCAGCTTCTCACCGGTAATCGCCTGCGGCCGTCCGCCAATGCGACCGCGCCGCCGGGCGGCGGCCAGACCCGCGAGGACGCGCTCCTGGATCAGCGCGCGTTCGTATTGCGCGAGCGCGCCGAACACATGAAAAAGCAGCTCGCCAGACGCCGTGGTGGTATCCATGCCCTCGGTCAGCGAGCGGAACGCCACCTGTTTGGCCCTGAGCGAGGTCACGATGCTGAGCAGATGCGACAGCGAGCGACCGAGCCGATCCGGCTTCCAGACCACAAGTACGTCGCCGGGGCGGGGAG
>NZ_LKBW01000131.1 GCF_002699855.1 Pseudomonas amygdali
CAATATTCTTTCACGGCTGCGAGTTTTGCCTGCACTGTATATTTACCCATGACGCCTCCAAAGGTTGCGTCCAACCTTCGGGGGTCATACCAACGGCGCTTGGGAATTTGCAGGTCAAAAGCGCCAGTAGCCAAGCCAGTAACAACCCGATCGAACTCATCGTGCAGGGCACTCCTGGCAACGACTACATACGTGGTGGGCTGGCCAATGAACTGCTGATGGGTGGGGGCGGCAACGACCAGCTAGTCAGCGGGGGTGGCAACGATGTGATGGTCTCCAGTGCCGGATACGACGGTATGGACGGCGGCGCCGGTAATGATGTATTCCGCTTCGACCGCATCGGCGACAGCTATATCAATGGCGGAGGCGAGCACACCGATTCCATCAGCCATTTTGACCCCGCCCACGATACCCTCGACGTGTCGGCCCTGGGCTATAGCCATTTAGGCGATGGCTATGGCGATACCTTGCACATCCGTAGCGAGCCTCTGCGCGGCATTTACTTTTTGGAAAGCTACGAGCGAGACGGTAATGGCAAACATTTTGCCGTACAGTTCCTGGCCAATAGCGGCCTTATTACCGATGCCAACTTCCAGCCGCTGATCAACGGCACTTCGCACAACGATCAGCTCGAAGGCACAGACGCCAGCGAATCCCTGAAAGCCGGCGCTGGCCGCGACGACGTCGAAGCGGGTGCGGGCAATGATCGGCTGTTCGGCGGCACCGGCGGCGACACTCTGAGCGGCGGCGCGGGTGCCGACAGCTTCGTGTATACCCGGCTCAGCGACAGCTACCGCAACGATGCCAGTGGCAGCTATAGCAGCCGCGACCTGATCACCGACTTCAGTGGCAACGGTCATGACATGATCGACGTGTCCGCCTTGGGCTTCACCGGGCTGGGTAACGGCTACAACGGTACGCTGAAGGTGGTCCTCAACCTGGCCGGCGATGCCACCGCGCTTAAATCATTAGAGGCCGATGCCAACGGTAACCGCTTTGAAATTCTGCTCAGTGGCAACCATGTCAATGAGCTCAACGCCAGCACTGTGCTGTTCGCCCCGCCCAGTGATGCGACGGTTGTGACCACTCCGCAGCCGATCACCTCGGTGAGTCTGGTAGGCGGTGACAAGTCCGACACCCTTTATGGTTACTGGGGCAACGATACCCTCGCCGGCGGTGCCGGGAACGACACCCTCGAGGGTAACGCCGGTGACGATGTGCTGACCGGTGGGGTGGGCGCGGACAAGCTCACCGGCGGCACAGGCAACGACCGTTTCGTGTTCACTAGCAGCGCCGACAGCCATGCGGGCAGCAGCGACCTGATCACTGATTTCATCTGGGGCCAGGACAAGCTCGACGTCGCTGCGCTCGGCGTGACCGGTTTTGGCAACGGCCGCGACGGCACCTTGAGCATGACCTACGATGAAAACACCGACCGTACCTACCTGCGCAGTAGCGAGCCAGGCGCCGATGGGCATGCGTTCCAGGTCACGCTAGCAGGGTTCGACTACACGCGAGAGCTCACCAACGCCGACCTGGTGGTTGCCGATACGGCAGACGTGGCGCTCGTGGGTCAAACCGCCGTCGACCTCGCGAGCTGATATCACCTGAACGCTAGCGTGTGGGCACCCCTGCCCACCTTTAGTTGTCTGGACGCCTACAAGGCAGGAACAGTGAGCGGTATTGATGCTCACTGCTCCTGCATTTTCAACGCGACCAGGCTTGGTTCGCTGTCAAAGCGCTCGCCTTCCGCTCTTTCTTTTCGCTGGCGCGCACTCAATAGGTAGAGTCGCCGTTTTATTGCGTCAGGAAATAGACCAATCAAAACTTTTCACTGGCTTGCAGAACAGATGGGCAAAAACCGCTGTTAATTTTGTGCGCGAAAAACCGCATTTTTGAAAATAACCGGAAGCCTGGGCAATCCGGCTTATGGCGTTACTCCGACGTATTTAAATCCAGCCGACCTGCAGAAAATAGGCTGAACTTGTAACGGGCGCTATCTCTCTCAATAACTACGCCCACCTGTTTATAAGGAAAACACCATGTCCAAACTCGCAGAATACCGTCAGCTGGAAAAACACCTCGCCGAGCAACTTCAGGCACTGGAGACCATGAAAGGCAACGAGGGCCTGAAGAAAGAGATCGAGTTCGAAACCAAGCTGCGCAAGCTGCTTGAGCACTATGGCTTCAGCCTCAAGCACATGGTCAATCTGCTGGACCCACAGAACTCGTCGCGTCGCCAGGTCGCGGATAAACCTGCGGGCACGCGCAAGCCGCGTGAACTCAAGGTGTACAAGAATCCGAAGACCGGTGAAGTGATCGAAACCAAAGGTGGGAATCACAGAGCCTTGAAAGAGTGGAAAGCAGAGCACGGTGCTGATGTCGTCGAGAGCTGGCTGAAGAAATAAGCCTTGCGCCATGCAACGGTTGATTGACCGGGGTTAATCTGGAGCATCGGCTAATCACCGTTCGCGCGGTCGAACTGCCGATGTCGGGAACGACCCGCTTCGCCAGTACGTCAGACCTCTATCGACTCACTGAAAAGGTACAGCGCAATGGAAAAGACACTCACCGTGGACCAACTGGCTAAAACTGACCTCAGATCAGTTAAAGAGATATGGCTTGGTGATACCCATACTCAGCTATGTCTGTGGCGTGGCGAACAAGTCGTCACACACGACATGCTCAGCGAGGGTACCCACGATCAGAACAATAAACGCCTGCACTTGCAACTGGTCAACCCTGACGACCGGGCTGCAGTGGCCAGCGTCGAGGCGCTCGTTCGTGAGCGGCTGGAAAGGATGGGAAGCAAGGGTGAGTTTTATCCAGCTGAGAATGCGGACACTCACCAGTAATCACGCTGATTACACGCGATTCTGTAGGGTCCTTGGGCTGCATTGCCAGACTGTAGATGTGTGACGCAGAGCGTCACGAACGGCATGCCAACGCGGAGCATTGGCACGATAGTCAGCTCAACATCTCATTCAGGCCTCGGCTGCCTAGCCGGCCATAAAGCGAGCCCGTACCTTCGTCCATACCTCGCCAACCGGCATAAAAAACACCGAAATCAGCTTCAGCACTCCAGGCACATCTCTGCGAATGGTCATAACAGGCTCACTCGCATCATGGACGGCAAGCAAATACCGATACACCCGACGGCTACTCATCGGCAGCAGTCCGATCTGCTCAAGTATCGAAGGGCCCACCTCGCGGACCATGCTGGTGACCATGATCCAGAGCAATATGATTTCGCCACACAGGAAGGTGACAATCACAACAGTGGCGCCTATCGTTCGCCAGTCTTGCAAGGCTTCGAAGATAGCGTCGATGCTGCTGCCCAAGGTCACCATGGTTGTAAATATCGCCGCGATAGTGAAGAGTGCTGCAATGAATCTGCCAGGGTCAGGTAGCCGGAAGAACGCAGCAATACGTGGCCCCATTGTGTCGTGACTGGCCAGTTGCTTGAGCTCCTGACGCTCCTCCCACAGATGTCTAAGCGCCCTCGCTTTATCGACAAGCTCGCCGGGTCCGCAGTTATAGCGTGTGCATAGCCAGTCCTGTTTCAGCTTTAACCTTTCGGAGGGCGTAGTAATTGAAGCGGCGCCCATCCGCTCTGCTCTGATCCGCGCGTACACCTCTCCCAGATGTACTGTGCATATCAGGGAAGTCAGCAGGACTGGCAGCAAAGCGCGAACGTAGTCAGTCAGGGTAGGCGCAGGTAAAAATATCAGCGCACCTGAAAATGCCAATATCAACGCAGCCATCCAGATCAGACAGATACGGGCATCACGCCGACGCCAAGCCTCTTTGAAAGGTGCCCGCTCAAACCGCTGAAAGTGTTCTTCTACATCTTTACGCAGCTGGTTGATGCTCATCGTTTGCTTCCCTTGCATGGCAAACGCACGAGTTTAAGCCGCCTGTTGGGTAACGTAATTAAGCGAATTGTAAAAAGCAGCGTGCCTGCGGGCGTTCTATCGATGATTGTTTATAACCCGGTTATCCATGATGAGGCGGCGCGGATAGGCGCTGGTGAAAGATTAATTAAAGCGTTAACGCGGCTGGAGAGTCTTCAACGCGGCTGAAAAGCCATCAGGATTTTGAGACTGTCAGAAATTTTGTGTTCGGGCATAACATGTAGCTAGAGGTGCATGTATGCCGACCAAA
>NZ_LKBW01000132.1 GCF_002699855.1 Pseudomonas amygdali
GGGGAATCGAGGGCAACTCCCTCGCTGTTGCATTGGCGGACTTCTTTTTGGTCGGCATACATGCACCTCTAGCTACATGTTATGCCCGAACACAAAATTTCTGACAGTCTCTGTTGAGGCGGTGAGTCGTTAGCTGTACATCCATACAGTTAACTCTGTTCCCAGCCAGGTTTGCCTCATGAACGTCAAAATACTCGGTCGGTTTCAAAATCCCTGCCGGTTTTCCTAATCGGGGTGTAAGCCCGAACCCCGGAAAATTCCGTCGGAAAACGTCACCAAAGCGGTTTACGGCTGCTTTTGCTATCCGACACGGTTTCCGTACATGTTTTGGCCGCTCAATCAAACAGTTTTCGGCTTGGCGACGTCGCAGCCGGAAAATAAATGTTTGGCGTCAATCCGCACCATTACTGGCTTCCCGCCTATGACGGAAATTTCTGGGATTCCGGCTTACAACCCCGCACAGCACGCAACTGAACGGATCCTGTTCTGGAACCTAATCAACGGATACGCCACTAAGGTACGCGTTACTCAAGGCTTAGTTAAAATCAAGATAAAATATTATTGGAGTGAATTATGTTGAATTCGCCTGGTTCTATTGGCATTAGCGGCCCATCATTGCATCATGAGCCTGATAGATTGGAAGGCGTAAGTGCCGATAATTTATTTCCAAAACTGAATCCTGCCGCACTACAAAAAGATAGCAATGTTCTATCGCAACTAGCGGCCTTAAACAATATAGAGATCGATACTAAAAAAATTATTGTTCAGGAGCTTAAGGATAAGTTATCTAACGTTTGTTGTCTTGACAAGAAATATGTGGAAAATGATATTGATTTAATTAAGCAGATATTGTCTGATATTTCGACGGCATCAAAGGGATCGCTTAACCTTGTTTTAAAGAATCATGCAGTTAAAGCTGTAAAGGATGCTGTGTATTGCTTTACTTTTGATGACTTTTCTATAACGCACCCCAATGTAAATAACGAGTCTTCAAACTTTAATCGCATTTTGCCTAGTCTTGGTTGTGCTGCTCAAAATTATGGATATTTTGGTCGAAAGATTATTTTGCATACTGCCGAGCAGATGTTGAACGACTATAAAAAAGCTGATCGACTAGGAAAACTTGAAAAAGTAATACTAAATGATCCAGGTAACGAGGCGACTGAACTATCGACTGGTGATTATTATATGAAATATCTCACAGACCACGGTATCTCCTTAGATGAGGAGTACGACAAGACCAAAATGTCTTAAGTGGGGAGCGGAGGTTTGGGGTGCAATGGAACTGAAAACGGAGGCCGGGGATCACTGAACAGGGCAGCCTGCGGCTGCAAATCGCCCGTTCTTGGGGTTGTAAGCCGGAATCCCAGAAATTTCCGCACCCAGTTCCAAGTCCAGCCGCGAGTACATCTAGGCGGCGGACTTGATGCATAGGAATTTCAAAATGCCTATGCATCAAGATGGAACTTTTTCTTGCCCGCTACCACCCATTTTATTTTGCAGGTTCAGTTTCCTGCAAGCCAGCAAGCGGAGAAAATCATGGTGGGTATCAGCAGAGCAGGGTCATCTGGCGCTTATTTTGGTGGGTACACAGATTCTGAGCGAGCAAGCGCTCGCGACTCGAGCAGCGCGAGACTCTCGAACAGTCCGCAGGTACCGCCTCCCTCGACGGCTCCAGACGGGCGTGAGATGCTTTTGCTACGGTCCACGGAGTTGTCGCGCCGAACCAGAGAGCGGCTCGAGCAGAGCTTTCCGACAGCGGAGGAAGACAAGCAGCAGGCTAATAGCATCGTTCAACGTGGCAGAACGAGGGTCAGGTTAGGGGCTGGTCTTCATCGGTTAGAAGTACTTACTCACCAATCTGTGGAACGAGGCTGTTCATCGTCGAAGGCCTTGAGTATTTCAGATGACGAAGTGTCCTCTGCTGAGTCCTCTGAGGCGGATATCGACGCAGTATTCAACTACAGAATTGCAGCGTTGAATAATGCGAACGCTAATCAATCCTGCATGGGCTTGGCAATCCAATGGCTGCGATTGCGTGATAAGGGAGAGGCGAGGTACAGAATGGAGGCGCTGGATCTTGACGATGCTTCAGACATCCAGAACCAATACGAAAATGCAGCAGGTTCAGTGAGCGGGTCGCGTGAGCAGCGAGAAGCAGGTCGAATCTCGGCGCGCAAAACCCTTTTGCGAAGTCAAGATTTGCAGCCTGTAGATGAACCCTCGGTATTCCGTGCGAATCAGCAATCGACTGCATTACAAAAAATTGCGCGCGATGGTAGCGCCCATTTGATCAGCTTGTGTTTTGAAAACAATGGAAAGCGTGTCAGGTATGCCATTACTGCTTCCAGCTCCGAAGGCAGCGCGAACCTCTTTGATCCAAACTATGGCGAGTTTTCCGCCACTTTGCCGGAGTTGCCTTCGATGTTCCAGGATCTGATGACCAGATACGGCAGTCGACTAAATGGGCACCTGCAATTGGAGAGCATGGTTATTCAGCGCGTGGAGTGACACTGCTCGATGTATAGGAATTTCAAATTTTCGTTACCCAGTTCAAGTCCGCCACGAATGCATCTAGGCGGCGGTCTAGGCGAGAGCGAAGACTTGGCAGAGCAATTATTTTTGCATAAAAATTCGCTATGAGCTACAGATGAACTAAGAGTTTAACCCTATTCTAAAGAGATAATCGTTATGGGACTATGTATTTCAAGACCGTCTAGTAGTAGCTATCGTGAAAACTTGGAAGCTTCTGCAAGTTCTCCGAACACCAGGGCTACTTTTGGTCATCAACCCGCGTCTACGAGCTACAGAGCATCAGGCGAGATGAATGAACGTCCTGCAAAGTTCTCTCATTTTCAACTTGCACGACGTGGGGGAAATTATACCCTTAAAATGGTTTCTTTAGACTCTTATCAAGCAGAAAGACGGCACAGTGGCAATGCAATAAAGGATCGCAGTGAATCTAGATTCCCGTGGGTCCGTGTCTATCACTCTAAAACAGGTTTGGATTACAGCTTTCAGATCAACAGAACCACTACTGTCAAAGTGGCGGGGTTCAACGGCCTTACACCCAACAACGAAGGGACTCGGCATCTATACAGTGCTGGTACGAGTCAAATAAACATGCCTGTCGTCACTGATAACATGACTGCTTGTATTGCTGTTGCGTGTGCTGCAGAAAACGTGGATGCTGACACGGGTGAACGTATGCAGGGAGCGCAGGTCCGCGTATTTCATCTGCTCCCTTTTTGTCATGAAGACCTTGTGCCAGAAGATGTTTTAGCGTATATGCGCGATTATTTACAAAATGCCAGAGCACAGGGTCTGACAATGCGCGTCGCCATGCATGGTGGGGATAGAGAGGGTGATTTTTCAGTTAGCACGGCGGATGCATTGAAACAGCTATTTGCAGATGAAGGGATTCCTCTAGAGTTTGACGAGACCTGTGCAAACAGAACTTCTGACACTCTGCTGGGCGCTGTTATTTTAGATGACAACTCGACTCACTTCATAAAACATTTGGTGACTGGATAACTGAACCAACGCTACGTGTAACCTCAAACGAAAAAGTCCCAACCTGCAACCAGCGCGGTTTTTGACCAGGATTAATTGCGACTGACCAGACGGGTCAACCAGCATTAACTGCGAATGAACCTGTATTGAACCGCGCTGAAGCGGTAAACCCAACGATCGTATCACCGGCCACCATCTGGCTGTCGTAAAACAAGTATTTTACGACAGCACTGCTGCACCTGGCGAATATGATCGTGCAGACGCTCTAGAAATGTGCGGAAAACTCTGTGGCCTTACGCGACCATACGGAAACCTATTCTTGATGGTTATTCGTCTATGTTGGTTGGGTACATGCGCGTGTCGTCGGACTCAGACAGGCAAAACACTGACTTACAACGCGATGCGCTGCTCAGTGCCGGCATCGATGCACGCCACCTGTTTGAGGATTACGCCTCCGGAACGAAGGATAACCGCACGGGTTTGGCTCAAGCGCTCCAATTCGTTCGCCCCGGAGACTGTCAGAAATTTTGTGTTCGGGCATAATGAACCGCCCCGGGTTTCTCGGAGACCCTTTTGTTTGAGTCATGCCACCTGGGCAGACTCGG
>NZ_LKBW01000133.1 GCF_002699855.1 Pseudomonas amygdali
GGGTCTGCTTGCGCTTAGCGGCGTATTCGGCATCGGCGAAGGTCATTTGATTCATCATCGAAAAGCTCGGCGATTGGTGCCCGGAGATTTTGCCAAATCAGGAAGTCTTTTTCAGGATTTCCCTAACGTTCTCTTCAATGGCTGTTAACCCGTATGCAAGGAGCGCGATCATGAGCAGCATTATGGAAACCGTTAAAGGCATGTTGGCCAAGCAACTCGACATGGCAGAAAAAGACATAAAACCAGAATCCACCGTCCTAAGTTTAGGGGCAGACAGCTTAGACTCTGTTGAGTTTATTATGCGTATAGAGAATGCGTTTAATATCGAGATACAAGAGGAAGAAATTAAGCAATTCAGAACCGTGCAGAACATCGTCGATTACGTGTCGAAGAGCAAAAATTAAGCCCTGCCTACGTAGGCAACTCTTTAAAACCGGCTGAACACCTCAGCGCCTGGTGGAATAAAGGCCCTTTGCCTCCAGTCAAAACTACCAGTAGCCACCGCCCTGCTTTGCCATTCAATGTATGGCTCCGCTCCGCAGGCCATCTGCCGGGCGAGCCCTGCGGTCGGGAGTTGCGGTGATGGATGCGCTGAATGTCATCAATATCGGCACTGACGGAATCAACTCGTTGTTCAATATCGTTCTGCAGTACGGAACAACTGTCGTTTTGAGGCTGGTGATCGCAGCCTTGTTGTGGATAGTGGGTCGCTGGCTGATCGGCGTGCTGGTGAGGATGGCGCAGCGTTCGCTGACGCGGCAGCGGTTTGATCCGACGGTTCTGCGCTATGTCGGCTCGTTCATCACGGTGACGCTGAATATCATTCTGGTGATCGCCATCTTGAGCTATTGCGGCATCGAGACCACCAGCTTTGCGGCATTGCTGGCGGCCGTGGCGCTGGCGATCGGCATGGCGTGGTCGGGTTTGCTGGCCAATCTGGCGGCAGGCGGTTTCATCATCGTGCTGCGGCCCTTCAAGGTCGGCGATATGATTTCGGCTGCGGGTGTGACCGGGACAGTGGTCGAAATCGGACTGTTCGTCACGTCGATCAACACCTCGGAAAACGTGTTGAATCTGGTGGGCAACAACAAGATCTTCTCTGACACGATCATCAATTTTTCCAGCAATGATTTCCGCAGCGTCGAACTGACCGCAATATTGCCAGGCACTGCCGACGAGCAGGCGATCATTCCGCGCCTCAAGGATCAAATCGCCCGCCTCCCCAATGTACTGAGCAGCCCCGCGGTCGATGTGCATCTGTCCTCTACGACAGCCGATTCCATCACACTGTCAGTACGGCCCTATTGCCACAATAATCACTATGATTCGGTGCATCGCCAGACGCTTGCCCTGATCAGAGCGTTGATGCTGAACATGTCTGAGCGGCACGCATAGGCAAAATTCATCGCCCACCGGCTAACCTGAACCCGTCAGCAGCCGATTAAAAGACCTCGGCCTTTTTTTTGGCCCCTGCCTTTTACTCTTACGGATTCAACCATGAGCTTTCTATCTCGTTTTCGGGCCGGCACTTCGCGGACCGGAGGCGTACTCAGTGTCATTACGTCCGCGCGGGAATTGAACGACACGCTGTCGGCGTTAAGTTTTGACCCGGTCTACCTGACAGGCTTCGTTTCACCTCACGTCGACTTCGGTCAGGTTGCCCAGTCTGTCGCGGCACGCTTTCCCAACGCCAAGATCAGCCTGTGTACGACATCCGGCGAACTGTGCTCCAGCAATGATTCGCTGTATTGCGCGGCGGGTAATCAGTGGGACCGGATCGTGCTGGCGCTGTTCGACTCAAGCGTTATCCAGAGTGCCGAGGTGGTGCATATTCCCCTGCACAGCGAAGATATTCGCGGCGCGGGCAAGCGACTGTCCATGCGTGAGCGCATTGCGCGGCTGACCGACTCGATCAAGCGCACTCAGGTCAGCACGCCTATCGACCACAGGGATACGCTGGCCTACGTCACCTTTGACGGGCTTTCGGCATCGGAGTCGTTTTTCATGGAAGCGCTCTACGAGTCAGGGCGTTTCCCATGCCTGTTCGTGGGTGGCTCTGCAGGCGGCAAAAGCGACTTCAAGAAGACGCTGATTCACGACGGTAAACGCAGCTACGAGAACCATGCTCAGGTAGTGTTTCTCAAGAGCGCAAAGAATGTGCGCTTTGGCGTCTTCAAGAGCCAGAACTTCGAGCCAACGCAACTGAGTCTGAGTGTCCTGACCGCCTCGCTGGAAGAGCGCTACATCAGCCAGGTGGTCAATTCCAGAGGCGAGATTGCCACGATGGTTGCAGCGCTGTGTGATGCGCTTAAGTGCGAGCGGCATGAGCTGGAAGGCAAGCTGGCGCAATACTCGTTCGCCATTCGGGTAGGCGAGGAATTGTTCGTACGCTCCATTGCGCGCATCGATTATGAAAGCGAGCGGGTTCATCTGTTCTGCGACGTGGCACCCGGCGAAGAACTGGTGATGGTCAAACGGACGTCGATGATCGACACCACGCGCAAGGACTTCGCGCGCTTTCTACAGGGCAAGTCCGGCAAGCCGCTGCTCGGCCTGTTGAGCGACTGCATTCTGCGTCGTCTGAACAACGGCAGTGAATTGGGCCGCATGAATGATGTGTTCGGCGAGACGCCAGTGGTGGGCTTCTCGGCCTTCGGTGAGATTCTGGGTTTGAACCTCAACCAGACCCTTACCGCAGTGTTCTTTTTCAAGGTGCCGGAAGGTCAGCCGTTCCGCGACGATTACATCGATAACTTCATTGCCTATTACGGCGAATTCAAGGCGTTCTTCCTGCGTCGGCAGATCAAGAAGCTGGCCGGTTTGAGCCATGTAGTGGTCAAGCAGATCGACCAGTTCAAGCAGCGTAACTTTGTGCAAACCATTGACCCGAGTGGTCTGGACGAGCAGATCCGCCCGGTGTTCGGCGGCCTGAGCGATCTGGGCGATGTACTGGTCAAGGCTCATCAGGATCAGGAAGAAATCGCCGATCAGTTGCGCCACTACTCAGGCGAGCTGCATGTTTCGATGGATGAACTGTCCCAGACCATCACGCAGCAGGAAACGGTCATCGACAAGGCGGGTAATACCGTCAAGAGCCTGGTCAGCCAGGCCGACGAGGTCGTGCTTGGCTCTCGGGAGCTGGCCAAGTCCAGCCTGCGCATCCAGTCAGTTGTGCAGATGATCCAGCAGATCGCCGGGCAGACCAATCTATTGGCGCTGAACGCCGCCATCGAGGCAGCTCGGGCCGGCGAAATGGGCCGTGGCTTTGCAGTGGTCGCCGATGAAGTGCGTCAGCTGGCGCAGAAAACCACGCAAAACGCGAATGACATCGGCACGGATATCGAGCGTCTGGCCGAGGAGATTCGCAAGGTCGCGCAGCATATCGAAGAGCAATCCCTGGAAGTCGGCACGCTCACCAGCCTGCTGGCGGAGCTGGAAGGCTCCAGCGACATGACCGCGGGCACCTCGCAACGTACCCGGCAACTGGCGGATACCCTGCGCGGGCTCACTCGATAGCAGTGCCTCTGCTGTCAGGACGGTACATTGCCCGTCCTGACAGCAGACCGTGTTGCAGGCGGCTTACTGGTTACCCAGCACGCCGACCTTGCCCATCACGTTGCTCATGAATTGCTGCACGGTCATTTTCTGGCCATTGAAGTCGACCATCTGGTTGGCATAACGCAGGTCGGAAACGATGTTGTCACCATCGACCTTGGCCAGTTGCATCATCTCGGCCATGGCACTGGCCATGTCGCCAGCGGCCTTGGCCTGCTCGGCGATGACCTTGAGGTCGGTCTGGCCTTCACGAATGGCTTGCTGGGTAGCAAGATCGCGGATCATCGGCTTGGACAGGACAACCTTGGCGTTGACTTCGCCCAGACTTTTCAAGAGCAGCGAATCGGAAGGCTGATCGAGCGGGCCTGGATCGGCCAGGTCCACCGCGATGCGCATGTGGCTTTCGCCGTTGCTGGTCTTGAGCGAGAGTTTTTCCAGTTCGATATGCGGCTTGGCGATCAGCAGCTTTTTCATCTGGGTGTTCATCAGCTCTTGATCAGCTGGTATGCCCCCCGAAGGTTGGACAATTATCCACTTACGCTGCCTTGGCGGCCTGCATCCTG
>NZ_LKBW01000134.1 GCF_002699855.1 Pseudomonas amygdali
CAGGATGCAGGCCGCCAAGGCAGCGTAAGTGGATAATTGTCCAACCTTCGGGGGGCATACCACTCCAGCGTGGGCACGCAGTTCTGGACGCTCCGCGTCCGATCTTTCTCAAAGACTTCCGTATCGGCACGCTGATCAATACACATCCCGCCGATAACGTCCTTGCTCGATCAGCTCACTGACTCTCTGCTCTCCCAGCACATCCTTCAAAACCTGATCCACCCCCGCCGCCATACCGATCAGGCTGCCACAAATATAGATCGCGGCACCGTCGTCCAGCCATTTTTGCAGTTCATCAGCCGCATCACGCAAGCGATCCTGCACGTAGATTTTCTCAGCCTGGTCACGTGAGAAGGCAAGATCCAGTCTATTCAGATGACCAGCCTCCAGCCAGTCCTCCAGTTCGTTACCACAATGAAAATCGTGGGCGCGGTTACGTTCGCCGAATAGCAGCCAGTTGCGCATCTGCCCTTGAGCGATGCGAGACTTGAGCAGACTGCGCAAACCGGCCAGCCCCGTACCATTGCCCAGCAAGATCAGCGGGACGGAATCGACAGGCAAATGAAAACTGCTGTTGCGGCGCAAACGCAGACTGATCGCGCTGTCGAGGTCGGCATGAGTGGTCAGCCAGCCGGAGCCCAGCCCCAGACTGCCGTCAGGATGAACCTCCTGACGCACGATGAGTTGCAGACGTCCGTCTTCCGGAATCGAAGCGATCGAATATTCACGAGCAGATACCGGCGCCAGCGCGTCGATCAGCGCCTGCGCGTGCAGGCCCACCAGATGCGCACGATTGTGCGGCAGTTGGCGGGTTGCCAGCGCCTGACTGAGCGGCTCCTGCAAGCCATCCACGGTTACCGGCGTGGCAGGATCGACACCCAGCCCGGCGAGAAAGGGTTCAATGACCTGCGCCGCATTGCGCGGCATCACCTCGACCAGATCCCCCGCCTGCCAGCTCGCTGACGTCGACGCTGTCAGGTCCAGCAGGTAAACCTTCGAACCACTGCTGCCCGGGTTCAAATGCTCGCGCCGCGCCAGCGTCCAGTTCTCGAACACCGGTGCCTGCCAGTGCGTTGAAGGCACGGAGCCAGTCAATTGTCCCAACTGCTGCTGCCAGTGTTGCAGGGCTGCTGGATCAGCGCTGTCCACTTCAACAGGCGGGAACAACGTGCGCCCGCCACGCTCAGCCAACCAGCCATGCAAACGATGGGCAAAACCGCAGAAATGCGGGTATTGACGATCGCCCAGGGCCAGAACGGCGTAATCGAGCTGCTTCAGTTCCAACGGACGACCCAGCAACTTAAGCTCGAAACCCCGCGCGCTATCGGGCGCCTCGCCCTCACCAAAGGTGCTGACGACGAACAGCGCCTTACGACTCTGACTGAAATCCTCTTCGGTCAAATCGCCCAGCCGCTTCACGCGCACAGACACTCCTGAAGCCTGCAACTGGCCAGCAGCCTGCCAGGCCAACTGCTCGGCAAAACCGCTCTGGCTGGCGAAACCAATCAGCCAGGAAGCAGCATCATCTGCCCCTTCACTCTGAACCTCGCCGCGCGCACTTCTTACAGCACGCTGCTTGCGACGTCGATCCAGGTACAACAACCAGCCAGTGATAAAGAACAGCGGCATCATCAACGATGCTGCCGTCATGATGAGCCGGCCGACGAGGCCGAAATAGCTACCAACATGCAGCGCATAGTTGCTGGCCAGCAATTGCGCGCCGAAACTGCGCTCTGCATAGCGTGAAACCGAGCTGACCTGACCGTTGGCCGGGTCAAGCGTGATGCTGCTCAAAGCCCGTGGATGAGGTGAGTCCTTGAGCAGGTAGAACACCGTGGCCGGTTGGCCGCCAGAAGCAGGCAAACGCAAGTTATAAGCACGTAGTTCAGGCCCGGCGGTTTTCTGCACACTGTCCCAGATGGCAGCATAATCAACCAGCAACGGCGCGGATTGGCTGGAAGGGGCCACAGGGGCTTTGCGCTGAACAGGCAGCGAATCTCCCAGCAGCCTGTTCAGACCATTGCTCACCCAGTCATAAGACCAGTTAAGGCCCGTGATCGCGAACAGCAGGTAGAACAACAGGCACCAGGTACCAAACACCGAATGCAGGTCCCAGTTGAAACTGCGGCCCTTTTTAGCCCAGTCCATCATCAGCCAGACACGCCAGTTCAGCGCGTTGCGAGGCCAACGCAGGTAGAGCCCGGACAGGCAGAAGAACACCAGAACCAGCGTGCAGGCCGCAGTGATCTGCTTACCCACCTCACCGGCAGCCAGATAACGATGCAGTTGCAGGACAAAGTCGAAAAAGCCCTCACCCATCGCGTCGCCTTTCAGCTCGCCTGTATAGGGATCGAAATTGCGTTTGGGACCGCGCCGTTCGCCCGGCTTCGGGGTGAAATACACCTGAGCGGCACGATTGCCCAGCGTATCGACACGCAGCATAGCGACGGTCAGCCCGGTCGCTGCCTCCAGCCTGTGAACAAGCTCAATAGGCGGCAAGGTAGCCGTACGCTCATGCACGAGCAGAACGTCTGGGTTCAGAACATCAAGAATTTCGTCTTCGAACGAATACAGCGCGCCGGTAATCCCCATGAGGGTCAGCACCAGACCTGCCGTGATCCCAAAGAACCAGTGCAGTTGAAACAGGACTTTCTTCAACGCCGACGCTCTCCCCTCTGCAGGCTGCGGCGCGCAGTATGCTCCAACCGCGACGCATTCTCATCTTAAAATCGAGGTAACGTGGGTTTCCCTGTTCATTCGTGCCGCTGACGGGAACAAAACATCTTTATTAAAAGCATTGAATTTATACATGTACCACCTCTGTAAAAAAGGGCAGCCGCCCACGGCAGACTGGCTGTAAAGAGTCATTTATCTTACATCTTTAATCCATGTTTATGCTTTGACGCCCTCACCCATAAACACTAACCTTTTTCAACACGAGAACATTAACGTGTTGAGGAGATCAACATCTGTTCTCCCAGTGGAAATAAGGACATACCCATGAACCCAATGTTTTACAACGTCATGCAGGCGTTACCTTTATCCGGAGACCTGAAGGCGGATGAGGCGATAAAAACGGCCGAACTGTTCAGTACTATGTCGTCTGCCAATGATAAGCACGTCACCCGTGCACCCGGTTTGATTCTGACCAAAGAGCAGATTATCAATCTCAAGAAATATGAATTGGCGGGCCTCGCCCTGCCCGTTGAGCTGGAGGACGTCATTGTTTATCTCGGCTATTCAAAAGGCGCCGGTGCAGGGCTTGAACCTGAAGACTTCATGAAAAGTTTCAACCTTATCCACCGGCATGCGCGTCGCTGGAGTCCTCTGCGCACCGACCTTCTGGGCATCGGCAGCAAACTGAAGGTCTTCGCAGGCAAGATGCTGGTGTACGGCCAGAGCATGGAGGAGATCAACGGCGACGTCAGGGCCGGGAAAATCGTTGACCATCATCAGATCAAGACACTGGAGGATGTAACACGCTTGAGTCTTGAACTGGGCAAGGACTTCCCGGGCATCGAGCTGGATGAAAACGATAAGGAGATCACCCAGGAAATCGGCTCCCACCTCACCGATATACTGGACTTGATTGCAGCCAATCTGGCCGATGCCCAAACCATCAAGAAGGAACTGGATCAGTTTGGCCTGGACCTGTCGCTGCATGTCGGGCCCGAGATACAGCGCAAAATGGTTGCCATCGACAACAGTTCACTGCCGGCCGACGTGGCGAAGCTGAACCTGGATATCGAACAGCGCGCAAAGGATATCGATGAAAAGAACAAAGAATACAAGGCGGTGGTGCAGCAATCGTTGAATTCGGTCAGTAGTTTGAACATTGTGGGCCTGGCATTGGGCATTTATTTTGGCGTAGAAGCCGAACATGTCAGTTACGCACGCAATGAGTTAATGACGCAACAATCCGCCGACATAGATAACTTGCAAGACAAGAATACTATTCTGGGCTCATTAAGCAGGGTAAAGTTTAATTTGCAGAACCTGGCGACGATTGTAGTCGATGCCGACGTGGCCACTAAAAACGGGAGTATCAGTTTTTTTGTGTTCGGGCTGGTTAGGGCCTGCCGTCAGGCAGGCCCTTGTTTTACCAGCTCGG
>NZ_LKBW01000135.1 GCF_002699855.1 Pseudomonas amygdali
CAGGATGCAGGCCGCCAAGGCAGCGTAAGTGGATAATTGTCCAACCTTCGGGGGGCATACCAGAGCGTGAGGAACGATAATCTAACTACCGCCATCGTGCGACGCTCTGCGTCGAATGCCCTTCTGGACGCTCTGCGTCCGCTCCTAGATCCCGCTGAACCAGTTGTAGCCCTGATCCTCCCAGTACCCGCCAGGATTTTCGTTGCTGACGAAGATCTCGACGATGTGCTTGGGGTTCTTGAAGCCCAACTTGGTCGGCACTCGCACCCGCAGCGGGTAACCGTAATCCGGTGGCAGGGCGACTTCACCGAAGTCCAGCGCCAGCAATGTCTGCGGATGCAGCGCAGTAGGCATATCCAGGCTTGAATAATAGCGATCGGCGCACTTGAAGCCGACGAAACGTGCCGTGGTATCGGCACCGATGTACTCCAGAAAAGTCTTCAGCGGCACACCGCCCCATTGTCCTATCGCACTCCAACCCTCAATGCAGATCAACCGCGTGATGTCGGTGCGTTGCGGCAATTTGCGCAGTGCATCCAGCGTCCACGGCTGCTTGTCACGCACCAGCCCGGACACCGCCAGCCGATAGTCGGAAAGCTCCACCTCCGGCACGTTGTATTCGGGGTAGAACGCATTGAACGGGAACGGGTTGGTCAGCTGCGCCTTGCTGTAGGTCGGGGCCAGTTTCTGGCCGTTGAACAGCCAGGCCTGAACCCGGTCATTCCAGCGCGACATGGCCCACAGCACTTTGTCGACCTGATCGCCATCCTGCAGGTTGCAGCCGGTGAGCATCGACATCGCCCCCACTGTCAGCCCGGCGCGTAGAAACGAGCGGCGCTGGATATCAACCAGCTGGCTCTGCTGCGCAGGCTCCAGACGAATGCGCTGGGTGATGCGTTTACGAGGTTCGTTCATGGTTGCGCAGTTCCGTCTTCGTTCGGCTGGCGGCCGCCGGTAATCATGGGTAACAAGGTACTGGGCACCAGCACGACCAGCACCAGATGAACAACAACAAACGCGCCAATGGCCGTCATCGCGCCAAAATGCACCCAGCGGGCAAAATCGAACCCGCCCAGCAGGGCAACCAGGCCCTGAAACTGCACCGGTTTCCAGATAGCCAGCCCGGACACCACCACCAGCACGCCCATGATCAACACCAGCCAGTACATCAACCGTTGTACTGCGTTGTAACGGCCTTTGACGTGGGCCAGCCGAAAGTGCAGCGCATCACTCATGTCACGCTTCACTTCGGACGGGCGAACTGGCAGCAGATCGCGTTTGAAGTGGCGGCTGAATACGCCATACAGCACATACAGCAGGCCGTTGATCACCAACAGCCACATGACCGCGAAGTGCCAGGCAATGGAGCCGCCCAGCCAGCCGCCGAGTGTCAGGAATTTGGGAAAGGTGAATGGCATCAGTGGCGACGCGTTATAAATAGCCCAACCGCTCATGAACATGCAGACCATGCCCAAGGCATTGACCCAATGCGTCAGGCGCACCGGCCACGGATGGATAGGGCGGGTTTTCATGCGCAGATCCCTCTAGATCAGGTGTAACCGAGGATGTCAGCAGCAGCCTGCCACTGACAGCCTCGGCTGCGATTACATCGGCGGGGTAAAACCGTCCTTGCCGACTGCGACACCACGTGCCGACTTGCCGTCGTCAGCCGGGAACACCACGACCTTGGCGCCCTTGGTCAACTGATCAACCTTGCCTGGCTCGACGTAGGCGATAGGCACATCCTGCGGCACCACCAGCTTCTTCTCGCCACCCTCGTATTTGACGGTCAGCGTGCGGCCATCGGTGCCAGCCAACGTGCCAACGGTGCCATTGGTCATGGTGCCGGTACTGCCATCAGCGTTTTCCCAGCCATAGTGACCTTCGCCGCTGCCTTTGAGGCTGGCTTCAAAAACGGTCACTTCCAGCGCTTTCAGTGTGCCGTCCGCCTGCGGGATGGCAGCCGAACCTACAAAACTGTCGCCTTTGATTTGCTTGAAGTCAGCTTCGGACACAAGACGAATACCGGTCTTGTCAGTCAGCTTGATACTTTCGTGCTGACCCGAGCGGGTGGTGAAATCGAGGGTGTCGGCGCTTACGCTGTCGACGGTCCCGCGCATGGGTTTGACCACTTTCATGTCAGCAGCCTGAGTCATGACAGCAGCGCTGAGCAACAGCAGGCCGAACGTAGTAGAGAGTGCAGTCTTCATCGGTACTTCCTTGGCAGTTGATATCTGGAACCCATCCTTGCACCGCTACCGGCACCGCAGAATGACCGGGCAATGACATTTTTGTCATTCGCCGGACACCTTGTCGGCAACTGGTTAGACTTTGGCATCGGCGCACGTGGGTGCCTGCAAAAGCGTAGCGGACAAAACGATGCATATCCTGCTGATTGAAGACGACACCAAAACCGGTGAATACCTGAAGAAGGGCCTGGGTGAATCCGGCTACAAGGTCGACTGGACCCAGCACGGTGCCGACGGCCTGCACCTGGCACTGGAAAACCGCTACGACCTGATCGTGCTGGATGTGATGCTGCCAGGCATCGATGGCTGGCAGATCATCGAAGTGCTGCGCGCCCGGCAGGACGTGCCGGTGCTATTCCTGACCGCTCGCGACCAGTTGCAGGACCGGATTCGCGGGCTGGAGCTCGGCGCTGACGATTATCTGGTCAAACCGTTTTCCTTCACTGAACTGCTGCTGCGCATCCGCACCATCCTGCGCCGGGGCGTGGTGCGCGAGGCAGACCATTTTCATCTGGCCGACCTTGAACTGGACCTGCTGCGCCGCCGCGTGACGCGTCAGCAGCAGGTCATCGTGCTGACCAACAAGGAGTTTGCCCTGCTACACCTGTTATTGCGCCGCGAAGGCGACGTGCTGTCACGGGCACAGATTGCCTCGGAAGTCTGGGACATGAATTTCGACAGTGACACCAATGTTGTGGACGTCGCCATCAAGCGCCTGCGCAGCAAGGTCGACCTGCCCTACCCGGTCAAGCTCATCCACACCGTGCGCGGTATCGGTTATGTGTGCGAGGTGCGGCCATGCGACGCCAGCCTTCCCTGACCCTGCGTTCTACCCTCGCCTTCGCGCTGGTGGCGATGCTTACGGTCAGCGGCGCGGGGCTTTATCTGTACCAGTCCATAGAAGAAACTGTCATGCAACGCAGCGACCACGCGGTACTGGCGCGGCTCGATCATTTCCGCAAGCTGTTGCGCTATGACCTGACGATGGACAACCTCAAAGGCAGCCCGCAACTGTTCGAGAACATGCTCGACAGCGAGGAAGATATTTTCATCATCGGCGAACCTGGCAAGCCACCGGTGATATCGGTCAACCCGCAACGCGCGCCACTGCCAGAGCTACCGACCGTGGCGCAGGATCAGCCTTTACGGGTCGATGACCTGCGCAGTGGCCTGAGCCTGCAAGGCGTGCCGTTGCGTGCGGCGGCAGTACAGGTGATGTCCAATGGCGTTGCAGTGCGCTTGCAGGCCGCGCACCTGATGGTCAAGGAGATGGCCATGCTCGCCAGCTTCCGGCAGAGCATTTATATCGCCGTTGCACTGGCGTTCCTGATTACCGCCGTGCTGGGTTACGTATTGCTGCGACGCGGCTTGCGCCCACTGCGCAGAATGGCCGCCCACGCTGCCGCAATAACCCCGGCCAGCCTGCACAAACGGCTCGACAGCCACGACACGCCTGTCGAGCTGCAACAATTGAGCGATGCCTTCAATGCTATGCTTGACCGTCTGGACGACGGCTATCGACGCCTGATGCAGTTCTCCGCCGATCTGGCCCACGAGATTCGTACGCCGGTCGGTTCGCTGATGGGCCACTGCCAGGTTGCCTTGCGCCAGAACCGTAGCGCCGACGAATATCAGGTCCTGCTGGCTTCCAATCTGGAAGAGCTGGAACGTATCTCAAGGCTGGTGGAAAGCATCCTGTTTCTGGCTCGAGCGGACGAAGCCCAGGCCGCGCTGGAACGCCAGCCGCTGGACCTGCACGATGAATTGCAACGCGTGGCTGGTTATTTCGAAGGGCTGGCTGAAGAGCGTAATCTGCGGCTGAGCCACAGCGGACAAGGCACGTTGCTGGCCGACCCGATCCTGCTGCGCCGTGCACTGAGCAATCTGGTCGCCAACGCAATTCGCTATGCGAATGAAAACAGCGAAATCCTGATTCGTGTTGCGGCAGTTGATCGTCAGTGGCGAATCGAGGTAGAAAATCAGGGCCCGGTATTACCACAAGCCACGCTCGCGCGACTGTTCGACCGCTTCTATCGGGGTGACGCCTCGCGCCATGAGCGCTCGGACTCCAACGGCCTGGGGCTGGCCATTGTTACAGCAATCATGCACCTGCATGGCGGGCGGGCCGAAGTGGCTCAACCCGCCGCCGGCAGAATCTGCTTCAGTCTGATATTTCCAGCGGTCTGAATCTTCCAGACCGTAACGATCAATTCTTTTTCTCGTGGGCAATGGCCAGCTTGTAGAAAGTGGCCGAACCGCCTTCAGTGGTGTAACCGGTATTGTCCTGGGTGTAGACCCCTGCCTTGAAATAGAACAGTTTGCTGGCCCAGGCTGAATCCAGCTTGGCGTACCAGACTGCGTCGAACGCATTCACCGTCAGATCGCCAGACGGCGACAGGTTGATGGTGTAGTTGAACTGCTTATTGAGCGGCACACCCTGGGCGATGTTGATGACCTCGATTTCCGAGTCCGGCGTACGACGAAACTTGGCGACGATATTGCCGGTCTGCAGCTTCTCCTTGTACTGATACTCCACCTTCAGCAGCGGTTCGGTGCTCTGGTAGCAGTGAATCTGACCGATCACGATTTTGCCCGTGGAAGGCACTTGATCGACCTCCAGCGTCGCGCGCAGAAAATTGTCAGCGCTTGAGTAGGCCCAGTTGAAGACCCTGCCATCGGACGTCGTCTCGCGTAATTCGGAGCGCGGGTACTTGGCGTTCTCTGTGGTGGAACCGGTCACCGGTGCCCAGAAAAACAGCGTATCCCCGGATTGAAAATAGCCATCCCGATAACCCTTAACCAACTTGGGGGTTTCGATGATGGTCGCGGGACTTCCGACAGGGACGGAAAGATTCCAGGTGGCAAGGTCGATCATGGAGTAGCTCGCAAGGTACGCATTGCGCACCGACAGAATGGCTCTGGAACGGGCGTGCTGGCCCGTTGTGGTCAACCAGACTATCGGCTCAATCGTTTATTTTTTAAACAGCAACGACAACGCAATGACGCCAACAAACCGACACAAAAAGACCGATGCCATTACTTTGATGCCATATCCCTACACAAGGCAGATCGCCATCCATTTGCTGCAGACGGTGATTCATCAGGACCCTCCTATCGGGTGCCGCGCCATTTTTTTGAATGGTGCTGCGTAGATGCGCGGGATTTTTTGGCTTTTTACCGACGAACGGTAGCAATTATTTTTTGAAATAATGAACTTTCCCCGCTAAAAGCGGACTCGAACAGCCGTTCATCGCCTCTACGCCCTCTCAAAAAACCCTTTCGGGCGTCCCTGCAACCCAAAAAGCCCCACTGGGCAGTTACGGGTTGACTGTAAGAACTTGTTACGAGATATTAGTTAGCACCCTACTAATATCCTACCTAACAATATTATTCCTAACTAAATTGTTCACGACTCAGCCCCCGGTGATTCATGCCTGTCGACCCACTGCATCTCGCTGTCAGTAGCGGCCTGGTAGCCGCCTCTCGCCAATGGCGACGCATTTGCCAGAACACACTGGTCACCTATGAAATTTCTGAAGCATGTGCCGGGCCACTGCTGGCCATTGCGCGCCTGGGTGACGGCGTGCATCAGGTAAAAGTCGCGCAGGCGGCCGGCATGGAAAGCCCGACACTGGTGCGCCTGCTCGACCAACTGTGCAAGGCCGGCATCGTCTGCCGCAGCGAAGACCCCAATGATCGCCGCGCCAAGGCCCTCAGCCTTACGGACAAGGGTCGTGCGTTGGCAGGCTCGATAGAACAGGAGCTGACGCGTCTGCGGGCGGATGTGCTTCAGGGCCTTCAACCTGCCGATCTCGAAGCCACCTTGCGGGTATTTCAGGCCTTCGCCGAGGCTGCACAAGGTGAGCACGGGGGGCAGGTTTGAACGGATTTTTCTCCAGCGTCCCACCGGCACGCGACTGGTTCTACGGCGTGCGTACCTTCGGCGCGTCGATGCTGGCGCTGTACATCGCGCTGTTGATGGAAATGCCTCGCCCCTATTGGGCCATGGCCACGGTGTACATTGTCTCAAGCCCCTTTGTCGGCCCGACCAGCTCCAAAGCCCTGTACAGGGCCGCCGGCACCCTGGCCGGTGCAGCGGCGTCGGTGCTGCTGGTACCGATGTTCGTACAGACGCCCTTGCTACTGGCCATCGTGGTCGGACTGTGGACCGGCACCCTGTTGTTCCTTTCCCTGCACTTGCGCACGGCCAACAGCTACGCACTGATGCTGGCGGGTTACACCATGCCGCTGATTTCCCTGCCGGTGGTCGACAACCCGCAGGCCGTGTTCGACATCGCCGTGTCGCGTACCGAAGAGATTTTCCTCGGCATCATCTGCGCCGCCGTCGTGGGTGCAATGTTCTGGCCCAGACGTCTGGCACCGGTATTTCAGGCCACCACGGAAAAATGGTTCAGTGACGCCTCGACCTACAGCCAGCGCTTTATCAGCCGCACCTGTCAGCCCGAGGAAATCGGCGCACTGCGCAATTCGATGGTTGGCAGCTTCAACTCGCTGGAAATGATGATCGGCCAGTTGAGCCACGAGGGCGCACGCAAGCAAACCGTACGCAACGCCAATGAGCTGAGCGGCCGGATGATCCATCTCTTGCCGGTCATCGATGCACTGGATGACGCATTGTGGGCGCTGGAGCGACGCACGCCTGAGCTGTTGGCCAGCTTGAAACCCGTGCTGCAAAAGGCTTGCGACTGGCTTGAAAGCACTGCCGACGGCCCGCAACGGGAGCAATGGCAACTGTTGCATGATGAGCTGGAACGCCTTCAGCCGAACTCTACGCAACTGGACGACCGCGATCAGCTGCTGCTCTCCAACACGCTTTTCAGGCTCGGCGAGTGGATTGACCTGTGGCTGGATTGCCGGACCCTGCAATATGCGATCAAGACAGACGATCAATCGCCATGGAGAGCGGTCTATCGCCACTGGCGTCTGGGTCGGTTGACGCCGTTTCTGGACTGCGGCCTGATGCTCTATTCAGTGACCTCGACGGTGCTGGCGATCATCGCTGCATCGGTGTTGTGGATTCTGCTGGGCTGGAAAGACGGCGCCAGTGCCGTGGCGCTGGCAGCGGTGTCGTGCAGCTTCTTTGCAGCCATGGACGACCCTGCCCCGCAAATCTACCGGTTCTTTTTCTGGACTCTGCTTTCGGTGGTATTTGCCAGCCTGTACCTGTTCGTGGTGCTGCCTAACCTGCACGACTTTCCGATGCTGGTGCTGGCCTTTGCGGTGCCCTTCATCTGCGTCGGCACCCTGACTGTGCAACCGCGCTTCTTTCTCGGCACGCTGCTGACCATCGTCAACACCTCGTCGTTCATCAGCATTCAGAGCGCCTACGACGCGGACTTCATGAACTTTCTCAACTCCAACCTGGCCGGACCTGCCGGGCTGTTGTTCGCCTTTATCTGGACGCTGGTGTTCCGCCCGTTCGGGGTTGAACTGGCGGTCAAGCGTCTGACCCGTTTCAGCTGGCGTGACATCGCCAGCCTTAGCGAAGACGCGTCTCTGGCCGAACACCGGCGCATGGGCGTGCAAATGCTCGACCGTTTGATGCAGCAGTTGCCGCGTTTGACACTCACCGCGCAGGACACCGGGATTGCCCTGCGTGAATTGCGCGTCGCGCTGAACATGCTCGACCTGCTGGCCTACACCCGACGCGCCACGCCTGCGGCCCAGGTGCTGTTGCGTCAGGTGATCGATGAAGTCAGCGGCTATTTCAAACACTGTCGCAAGGCCGGTGAAAGGCTGCCCGCGCCCCGCGGCCTGCTGATGGCCATGGACCGCGCACGCCGTTCGTTGACGGCTCAGGAGATGGGCGACAACCCGGCCCGGTTGCATCTGTTGCACGCCCTCAGCGGCCTGCGTCTGGCCTTGTTGCCGGGGGTCGAGATTGTCACCGTCGGCGGCGAACTGACCGAGCAACTGCCGCATAACATCGATGGAGCGCCCCTGTGATCGGTGATCTGGATATCAGCGGGATCTTCATCCCCACGTTCCTGGCGATGATGGGCATCGCCTATCTGCTGTTTCTCGCCGTGCACGTGCTGCTGTCGCGTGCCCACTTCTACCGTCTGGTCTGGCACCGGGCTTTGTTCAACGTAGGTCTATACGCTTTGTTGCTCGGCGCCGTGGATACTCTAAGTCGATACCTGATGACATGAAAAAACCGATACTGACACTGGGCCGCGTGGTCCTGACCCTGCTGGTTGTCACTCTGGCTGCCGTCGTTGTATGGCGCATGGTGATGTATTACATGTACGCGCCGTGGACCCGCGATGGGCATATTCGCGCCGATATCGTGCAGATCGCGCCGGACGTGTCCGGGCTGATCCAGAAGGTCGAGGTCACCGACAATCAGCCCGTGCACAAGGGCCAGGTGCTGTTCACAATCGATCAGGACCGCTTCCGCCTGGCCTTGCGTCAGGCGCAGGCGACAGTCGCCGAGCGCCAGGAAACCTGGGAACAGGCACGTCGCGAGAACAGGCGTAACCGTGGCCTGGGCAACCTGGTGGCGCGTGAGCAACTGGAAGAAAGCCAGTCCCGCGAAGCCCGCGCCCTTTCTGCGCTTGGTGAATCAAAGGTCGCAGTGGATGCCGCGCAGCTGAATCTGGATCGTTCGGTGATCCGCAGCCCGGTGGACGGCTACCTTAACGACCGCGCGCCCCGCGACCATGAATTTGTCACCGCCGGGCGTCCGGTGTTATCGGTGGTCGATGCCGCATCGTTCCATATCGACGGCTATTTCGAAGAAACCAAACTGGACGGCCTTCATGTCGGCCAGGGCGTCGACATTCGTGTCATCGGTGACAACGCACGGCTGACCGGCCATGTGGTGAGCATCGTTGCCGGCATCGAAGACCGCGACCGCAGCAGTGGCTCGAACCTGCTGCCCAACGTCAACCCGGCCTTCAGTTGGGTGCGTCTGGCACAGCGCATTCCGGTACGCATTGCCTTTGATGACGTACCTGCCGACTTCCGTATGATCGCCGGGCGTACTGCAACGGTGTCAATCATCGACGATACGCAGGAGGGCACACGATGAAACGTGCCTTACGCATGGCCGCACTCGGTTTTACTGCCGTGTTGTCGGCCTGTCAGGTAGTCGGGCCGGATTACCAACTGCCCAAGGATGGCGCGATCAATCGTCCGGATTTACAGGGCGAACTGGCCGAGCGCTCGGTCAATACGGTATCGGCCCCGGTGCCTGCGCACTGGTGGCGGCTGTATCAGGATGCGCGTCTGGATGAACTGGTGCGCCAGGCCATTGCCTCTAATACCGACCTGCGCATCGCCGCCGCCAACCTGCAGCGCGCCCGCTACCAGACCTCGGAGGCCGAGGCGGCGGGCGGATTTACCAACGGCGCGAAAATCGGCGCACAGCGCGTGCAGGAATCGGGCGAAGCGTTTCTGCTGACTGACAAGGTGCCGGTCGCCAACGTCGGGGATGTGGGTCTGACTACGTCGTATCAGTTCGATCTGTTCGGCACCTTGCAGCGCGGTATCGAAGCGGCGCAGGCCAATGTCGATGCCAATCAGGCGGCGGTCGATACCGCACGCATCACCGTGGTCGCCGATGTGGTTCGGGCCTACACGCAGATTTGCGCGGCCAACGAAGAGCTCGACATCGCCCGCGAATCGCTGGACCTGCAGCAACAGAGCGTGACCCTCAACCAGCGTCTTCGCGATGCCGGGCGAGGCGATGAAACCCAGGTCACTCGCTCGCAGACGCAGTTCAAGTCATTGCGCGCCGAAATGCCCCGTTACGAAGCGCGGCGTCAGGCGGCGATGTTCCGCCTGTCGATGCTGCTGGCTATACCTGTGGAGCAACTGCCCGCCGGGGTCAGCAGCTGCAATGCGCTGCCGCACATTGCGCAGGTCATGCCGGTAGGCGACGGCGCAACACTGCTCAAACGCCGCCCGGATGTGCGTCAGGCTGAACGTCATCTGGCGATGTCGACTGCGCAGATCGGTGTTGCCACCGGCGAGTTGTATCCGGACATCAGCATCGGCCCGAGCATCGGTACTACCGGCCTGATCGAGAACCTCGGCAAACCGGCCGCCAACCGCTGGGGCTTCGGGCCGCTGCTGAACTGGACCATCCCGTCCAACGGCTCACGCGCACGCATCCATCAGGCTGAAGCCTCCGCGCAAGCTGCACTGGCGCGCTTTGACGGTGTGGTGCTCAACGCCATCCGTGAAACCCAGACCGGTCTGGCGCAATACACCGCCCTGCTCGACCGTCGCGATGCTCTCAAGGAAGCCGAACAATCGGCCAAGGAAGCGGCTGACCAGACCCACCGCTTCTATCAGGCCGGACGCGCCTCGTTCCTCGCTGACCTGCAAGCCACACGCACTTACACCGACGTGCGCGCACAAATGGCCGAAGCCAACACCCAGGTGGCCATGGGACAGATCAACCTGTTTCTGGCGCTCGGCGGCGGCTGGGAGAAGGATGACGTGGCGCAGAAGTAGTAAAGGCGCTCGCCTCGCCATCAGGCCTCGTTCGGATTGATCAGTGCCCTCAGGACATGGTCTTCCCAAACTCCGGCAATTTTCAGGTAGGCGCGCGCGTACCCTTCCTTTTCGAAGCCGAGTGATTGCAGAAGTCGCTCGCTACGTACATTGGCTGGCATGTGGCTGGCCATGATTCGATGCAGCCCCATCTGTTCGAAACAATAGCGATTGCTCACCTCAAGCGCCCTTTGCATCAAGCCACGCCCCTGAGCAGTCTCTGCCAGCGAGAAGCCGAGGTTGCAGGCCTGAAAAACGCCCCTCACGATATTCGTGTAACTGCACCGCCCCAGCAATTCGCCGCCGTCTGAGTCGATGACGAGGAAGAAAACCGCGCTGCCGGACTGCATGCTTTCCCACTGCTGCTGAACCCTGGATCTGGCGTTTTCGAGAATGAAATAGTCATCGTCCCTGAACGGTTCCCAAGGCTGCAGATGCTTGCGATTGGCCTTTTCGTACCGGTTGATCAACTCGCAATCATCAAACGCCAATACCCTTATAGAAAAGCCCTCACCTGAATACTGCATGCATCCTCCCGCGTCAGTCATTGCCGACGCTCACCACCTGGCTTGTTATACCTGATGATTCCAGCACTGGACGCTCTACGCCACAAGAGGACGCGGAGCGTCCAGAACGGCATGCGACGCAGAGTGACGCATGATAGTTGCGATGATCGTTCCTCACGCTCCCGAACGGCATGCGGCGCAGAGCGACGCACGATAGTTGCGATGATCGTTCCTCACGCTCCCGAACGGCATGACGACGCGGAGAGACGCACGATAGTCAGGGTATCGTTACTCACGCTCCGCGTGGGAATGCCGTTCTGGACGCTGCGCGTCCGATCTTGAGGGGGCGGAGCGTCACATCTTCGTGAGAGGACGCTCGACTCAGACTTCCAGTGCCCGCAGGCGTTCCTGGCGGCGTTCGTCCTCGACAGTCGTTGCAGGCTGGAGCACAAAGTCGAAGTCTATGTCTGCGTGGCGGCCGTTGGCGTCTTCGGTGAAGCGAATTTCGGCGATCAGTTCATCGCGCGTGGCGTAGGCAAAATCATCGTGCAGGTACTTGTCGCCCGCCAGATTGATCTGCGTGGTCAGGTGACGATGGCCAGGCACTGAAATGAAGAAATGAATGTGTGCCGGACGTTGACCATGACGACCCAACTGGTCGAGCAATTGCTGAGTCGGCCCATCCGGCGGGCAGCCGTAGCCTGATGGCACGATGCTCTGGAAGCGGTAGCGCCCTTGTGCATCGGTGCGGATCCGGCGACGCAGGTTGAAAGCCGATTGCGACGGGTCGAAATACGAGTAGGTGCCCCCGGTATTGGCGTGCCACACATCGACGATGGCATTGGCCAGCGGCGCTCCATCGGTGCCGCGAACCTGGCCGGTCATGAACAGTACGGTTGCAGGGTCCTGACCATCGTCCAGGCGGGCATAGTGATCGGACAGCGGAGCCCCTGCGACATACAGCGGCCCTTCAATGGTCCGCGGGCTACCGCCCGTCTGCCCGGCCTGTTCGTCTTCAGCGTCCATCAGCAAATCAAGGTAATGCTCGAGCCCCAGCCCCGCGACCAGCAAACCGGCTTCCTGACGGCTGCCAAGCACGTTGAGGTAATTGACGGCTTTCCAGAACTCTTCCGGCGTAATGCTCAGGTCTTCGATGATTTTTATCGTCTCGGTCAGCACCCGGTGCACAACGCTTTTCATCCGCGGGCTGCCACCCGGCTGGTCAAGGCCGCAAGCCTCATTGAAGAACTGTTGCACATCATCGGTCTGGGAAATGCGTACGCTCATGGTCTTTTCCTCATCGGTGTTCATTGTTGTTTTGTCGGTGTCGGGCTGAAAAGGTACGAACTCAGCGGTCGTCTTGATGGATGGAAGACGGGTGCCTGCACAGGGCCGTAACCTCGATTTCCATGTAGGGATAAAGCGGCAGTTGCAGCAATGTGTCGTGCAGTGCCTGGGCGTCTGCCACATCAAAAATACTGACGTTGGCGTACAGCCCGGCGATGCGCCACAGATGGCGCCAGGTGCCCTCTTGCTGCAGGCGCTGGGCCAGGGCTTTTTCATCAGCCTTGATTCGAGCTGCCTTGTCGACCGGCATATCGATCGGAAGTTTGACGGTCATGCGGACGTGGAAAAGCATGTTGTGGGTATCCTCGTGGCTAGTCTTGTGCTCCGGCAGATCAGCTGCGGGCAAAGTGCGAAAGACGCTCAGCATCCAGCTCCAGCCCAAGCCCTGGGGTGTCGGGGATGATCAGTTGAAAATCGCGATAGACCGGAGGCTCGACCAGAATGTCTTCGGTCAGCAGCAGTGGCCCGAACAGTTCGGTGTGCCACTCCAGCCGGTCGAGTGTGGCGAAGGCGTGAGCTGCTGCCAGCGTGCCGACGCTACCCTCCAGCATGGTCCCGCCGTACAAACCAATACCGGCGGCTTCGGCAATCGCAGCGGTGCGCAACACGGCACGCGGGCCGCCGACCTTGGCGATTTTCAGAGCGAAAATCGACGCTGCACCCGACTGCGCCAGCGCAAAGCTGTCCTGCACCGACTCAATGGCTTCATCGGCCATCAATGGAATCGGGCTGCGAGCATTCAGACGAACCATGGCCGCGCGGTCGTGGCGCGAAAGCGGCTGCTCGATCAACTCGACGCCTGCCTCTGCAAGCAACTGGCAGCCACGTATGGCCACCGCCTCGCTCCACGCCTGATTGATGTCGACACGCACGCTGGCTCGATCACCCAATGCCCGCTTGATCGCCGCAACATGAGCGATATCACGGGCGGGTTCACCGGCACCGATCTTCAGCTTGAAATGCCGGTGACGGCGCCTCTCCAGCATGTGCTCGGCTTCTTCGATGTCCCTGCCGGTGTCGCCACTGGCCAGTGTCCAGGCCACTTCCACACCGTCGCGCACGCGCCCGCCAAGCAATTCGGCAACCGGCAACCCAAGGCGCTTGCCCTGGGCATCAAGCAGCGCCGTTTCAACCGCCGAACGCGCGAACGTATTGCCGCGAACGGCACGATCCACGCGCTGCATCAACGCGTTGAGGTTGGTGGCGTCTTGCCCGACAAGAAGCGGAGCGAACCATTTGTCGAGGTTCACCTTGATGCTTTCCGGGCTCTCTCCGGCATACGCCAGACCGCCGATGGTGGTGGCCTCGCCGATACCGATAATGCCGTCACTGCACCGAATGCGCAGGATGACCAGTGTCTGACCATGCAGGGTATGCATGGCCAGTTTGTGCGGACGAATCGTCGGCAGGTCGACGATCAGGGTCTCGAAACGTTCGATCGTGATGGCACTCATGGGGGTTCCGTCTGCTGTGTAATTGTTCTGGAGCAGCGACTGGCGTCAGGCGGCCGGTCAAACGCTGCTGTCGGCGAATTTCTCGAAGTACAAACGCGAGGCGTCCAGCGAATGCCCGTGCAGCCAGTCCTTGATGGACTCGACCATCGGTGGCGGCCCGCACACATAAATGTCCGTGGGTACTTCGGCCAATGCAGCGGCGTCCAGGTGATCGACGATGTAACCGCGCCTTCCGCTCCAGTCGGCCTGCTCTTCGCTGACCACCGGGACAAACCTGAACCCGGGAATCTGCTGGCTGTAGGCTTCAATTCGCGCCAGCTGGCAAAGGTCCTGCGCCGTACGCACGCCGTAATAAAGGTGCACGGGCTGCCCGCAGCCTCCTTTGGCGGCGATCTGATCGAGCATGCCGAGGAAGGCGGACAGCCCCGTACCTCCGGCAACAAGCGTCAGCGGCCGATCGACATGGCGCAGGTAGAACGTGCCCAGTGGTGCTTCGAACTGAATCACGTCACCCACCTGGCAGCGGTCACGCACGTAGTTGCTCATCGCCCCGTCAGGTAACAGGCGAATCAGGAACTCCAGCGTGTTACTGCCGGGAGCATTGGCAAACGAGTAAGAGCGACGCAGATCAGTGCCGGGAATTTGTAACCGGGCGTACTGGCCGGGCAGATAATCCAGCCCACTGTTCTGCTCATCCAGCGTCACCTGAACAATGGCGGTGCCCTGCGAAACCAGTTCGACCTGGCTGACCTTGCCTTGAAGGGCGCTCGGGCCGGTGTTGTCACACAGACTGGAGGCGAAATCGAAGTAGAACGCAGCATCGGACTTCACCCGGGTCTGGCAGCTCAGCACCTTGCGTTGCGCCAGGTCGCTGGCCGAAAGCGCCTCATCGTCCACGTAATCCTGTGTGTACTGCCCCGACTCGCAACGCCCCTGACAGGTGGCGCACACGCCTTCGCGGCAATCCATCGGCAACGTGATCCCGCTGCGTAACGCAGCATCCAGCAACAGTTCATTGTTCTGCACGTTGCAGAACAGCGTCTTGCCGTCAGCAAAACTGAAAGCGACCTTATAAGTCATGTCCGCTCCGCTACCTCAGAGGTGATAGAAATCGAGCACCGAGTTGATGGTGTCGTTGAGCAGCACCACGTGTTTGCGGGCGATTTTCCAGCTGTCGCCATCAGGACGCAGGCGATAGCTGGCGCGTCCGAAGAACTGCTCCGCAACTTGCAGGCGGTAATACAGGGTGTGCCAGTTGACCTGCACGTCCAGTTCGCCCGCCTGCCCATTTGCACCCTCACCCGCAGGTGCGATGCGCACATTGCTGATCAGGTGCAGCGTGCGCGGCATCGGGATGGTTGACGCCGCTTTGCCGGTACGCAGGCGGTAGACACGATCTTCCAGGCCACCGCGGTTGGGGTAATAGATCAGCGACATGCCTTTTCTGGGATCGGTGGTGTAGACATGCTCCGAATCCCACTGCGGCAGGTGGAACTCGCTGTCTTCACTGAACAGGTCCAGGTAGCGATCCCAATCCTGGGCATCGCAGACTTCGGCCATGTGGTACAGGAACTGCTCGATGCGGTACTGCAATTGGGCGCTCATGTTCAGACCTCACGCAGTTTCAGGGAGTGTTCTTCAGCGGCCTTGCGTGCCAACCCTTCAAGCAGGAAGCGCTGCCAGTTACCGTGCTGATTGACGTACAGCCCTTCGTGGGTGAACTCGGTGCCGGTGAGTACCGGCGAGATGCCGATGGCCTCGCTGTTGGGTGTTGCCCCGTCGACCCATTTTTCGTACCCGCGCGAGATGTCGCTCCAGCGTTCCAGGCGCGCCTGAAAGCCACGCTGGGCCTCGCGAAACTCCACCAGGTCATCCGGCGTGCCCAGCCCGGACACATTGAAAAAGTCTTCGAACTGGCGGATGCGGTTTTCGCGGTCGGCGTCGGACTCACCCTTGACGCCCAGGCAGAAACTGTTGATTTCGGTCTTGTTCCAGGCCAGCGGGCGGATAATGCGCAGTTGCGAGCTGATCTGGTCGAGGAAGAACATGCTCGGGTAGATGTTCAGGTTGCGCAGCCGGTGCATCATCCATTCAGCCTTGCTCTGCCCGTATTCCTCCACCAGGCGCGGCATGATGGTCGCGTAACCGGGGCGTACGCTCGGGTTGGGCATGTCGCTGAACAGCAGGCTGTGACCGTTATGAAACGAGAACCAGCCGTCGTCGGTGTCTGCATCACCGGCCCCCAGCTTGCTGTAGTCCAGCGTACTGCCCGCCGCTGCGCCCTTTTCGGCGTTGACCTGCTGGCGGTGCTGCACCGTGGCGACGTAGTTATAGTGCACGGTACTGACGTGATAACCGTCCAGACCGTTTTCGTTCTGCAGTTTCCAGTTGCCGTCGTAGGTGTAGGCCGACTTGCCCGGCAGCACTTCCAGTTCACCGGTAGCCGACTGCGCGACCATCATGTCGAAAAACACCTTGGCATCGCCCAGGTAGTCGGCAAGGCTGTCGCTGCCATGCACATCGAGGCTGATGAAAACAAACCCCTTGTAGCTTTCGATGCGCGCCTTGCGCAGACCACGCGTGGCCTTGTCGAAGCCTTCCGGGTACTCGCCGGGCGCCTTGACCTTCACCAGGCGACCATCGCTTTTGTAACACCAGGCATGGAACGGGCAGGTAAACGTCGACTGGTTACCCTTGCCGACCCGGGTCAGGGTGGTGCCGCGATGCTGACAGGCGTTGATCAATGCATTGAGCTGGCCGCTGCCATCACGGGTGATGATCATCGGCTGGCGACCGGCGCGCATTGTCATGAAGTCGTGATTATTGGCAATTTCGCTTTCATGACAGGCGTAGATCCAGTTCTTTTCGAAGATCAGTTCCATCTCCAGATCGAACAGCTCGGGCTCGGTGAACATCTCCCGGGCAATGCGGTACACACCTTCGACGGGACGAAAATCCAGACAACCTTCAACGAAGTGCTGCCATTGGCTTACGGTTTTTGCGCTGCTCATCAGGGGGCTCCTTTTTAGAGTCATCAGCCTTGAACTGATTGAACGCCCCGCAGCACTGCCCTTCTATCCGTTTTCCCGGCAGAACGTATCCGTTTTGCGGTTATTTGCAGTAAGTGGATAGAGGCGGCATACGCGCTGCAGTAACGTGAGCAGAACCTGATCAGAACCAGACCGGACTTACCGGCAGACCTACCGGCAGGGCATCGATATGAAGAGTGAAGCTGTTTTGCCCAACGACTTGCGCGCCCATGGCCTTCATGCCGCGCACCATGATCTGGACGGCGCGCGGGCCTGGATGTCGACCATCTGCGGCCCGCACAGCCTTCAGGCCAGCGCTCCGCATTGCCTGGAATTCGAACATTCGGCGAACGTGCTCAGCGCAATGTCTACGGTGCTGGGGCGTATCCAGTACGGCACCGATGTGGTGATCGGCGTCGAGCCCGGCAGTTCGTTGAAGAGCTACAGCATCAGCCTGCCGCTGGACGGCGAGCAGGAGCTTGACTGCGGCAAGGGGCTGTTGCGTTCCAATGCCGGAGCCGGGCTGATTATTTCGCCGTTCGACTCGCAGCGACTGAGCATCACCGGCAACTGCCGCAAGTTGCAGGTGGCGATTGACTGCTGCTCAATGCAGCGCGTGCTGGACGAGTTGCTGGAGCGCCCGGCCCAGGCGCCGCTGGTGTTTGAGCCGTGTATCAACGCGGAGCTGGGTGCCACGGCGTCGTGGTGGCGCATGGTGCGGTATCTGGTCGATGAAATGGACGGCGACTGCGACTATTTCGAGCACCTGCCGATGGCGCGGGACCTGGAGCGCAGCCTGATCAAAGGCTTGATTCTGTCGCAGCCGAACAACTATTCGGCGGCCCTGAACGACAAAGTCCAGAGCCGCTGCCCGGCCTTTCTGAAACGGGCGCAACAGTTCATCGAAGACCATTGCGGCGATGATATCCACCTGATCGATATCGAACGCGCGGCCGGTATAGGGCCGCAGAAACTGCACGACAGTTTCAAGACGCACTTCGGCGTCTCGCCCGTGGCCTACCTCAAGCGTTTTCGACTCCAGTCGGCGCGACGCAGCCTGTTGCAGGGGCACAGTGGCTACAACATCGCGGCCATTGCCTCGCAATGGGGCTTCAATCATCTGGGGCGCTTTGCACAGGACTACCAGCGCCTGTTCGGCGAGCTGCCGTCGCAGACGCTGGAACGCGGCAGCCGACACTGATCGCCCCTGTGCAACGCTCTTTGTCATCCACAAATCTGCTTTGATTGGCCGCAGGCCCCCACGAGACTTATAACTATCGTGCCAATGCTCCGCGTTGGCATGCAGTTCGTGACGCTCTGCGTCACAAATCTTCAGCCTGGCGAGACAGTAGCCGTAACCGCTAACGATCAAAGCGCTCGGCGAGGCTCCTCAAACCCTCCACCTGATGGCCGATTTCCTCACTGATGCGTCGGCCATCCAGTGCCTTGGCCGCACTTTGTCGCGAGGCGTCGGCGATCCGCATGGCTTGCTGGTTCAGGTCTTCAGCGACCTGCCCCTGCTGCTCCATGGCGCTGGAGATCTGTACGCTCATGGAGGAAATCCGGTCCAGCGCTTCGTTGACCTGAGAGAAACTTTCACGCACCGACGTGACCGCTGTCATGCCTTGCCGGGAAAGCGTCTGCCCCTCATGGGTGAGCTGCACCGTCTGTTCGGTGGTCTGGCGAAAACGCTGCAACAGCGGCTGAATATTCAGCGTGGCTTCCTGGGTGCGGGTCGCCAGTTGCCGAACCTCATCGGCCACCACGCTGAAGCCGCGCCCGGCATCACCGGCACGCGCGGCTTCGATGGCGGCATTGAGCGCCAGCAGGTTGGTCTGTCCGGCAATGTTGCTGATGATGTCAGTGATGCTGCCGATGGATTCGGTTGCCGTCGAAAGCTCGCCGGCCGCAGCGGAAATTTCGGCGACCGAGGCATTCAACCGCTGCATGGCCGACAAGCTCTGTTCAGCCAGGGCTTGCCCCTGACTGGATTGTTCCACCGCCTGGCCGGTGGCTTCGGCACTGTGTTGCAGGTTGCGAGAGACCTCCTGGATGGTCGCAGTCATCTCGCTCAACGCCACCACCGACTGATCGGACTCACTGCGTTGCTCTTCGAGTCGCCGGGCCTCGTGGCCGATCAGTTCATGCAGCGCGCCCATGTGCTCGTCAATCAACCGGCCACTCATGCCAATCCGGCTGAGGGCGGTTTGCAGACGCGCCTCCCCGGCGATCAAGGCCATGTTGACCAACGCTGGCGTAGCGCTCAGGTCAGCGTACAACCCGGCCAGCGCAGGGGCGGCGAACGCTTTGGGGTGCGACGCCAGTACCGCCCGCACTTGCCGGTTTTGACGCCAGCTCTGCCAACCCGTGAGCACAAGGACACCCAGCAATGCGCTGGCACCTTGCAGCCAGGCCGACTCCAGAGCCGCGCAGGCCAGAGCGATGCCGGAACCGACCAGCAGAGTCGGCCAGCTCCACGACAACCAGCGAGTCATCGCCGCAACCGCCGAGACCGGCGAGCCGCGACGCTGCCAGCGGGCAAAAAACACCTGAGCACGGTGTTGTTGCTCACTGCTCAACGGCAGATAGATTGCACCGTAACCCTGCACGCCTTCGCTGCCATACACCGGTTTGATGTACACATTGTGCCAACGCTGGCTGCCGTCCCTGTGACGGTTGCAGACGATGCCCATCCACGGCGTGCCCTGACCCAGCGTCGACCACAGGCTTGCAAAGACAGCGGCGGGCATCAACTCGTGACGAAGCAGCGTAACCGAGGCCTCCAGTAGCTCATCGCGAGCGTAACCATGTTCGCGGGCAAATCCATCGGAGCAGTGCTTGATCTGACCTTTGAGGTTGGTCCGGCAAATCAGTGCAGGCCTGCTGGGTGCAGAGCTATTAGAAGGAATGGTCATATCGAAAACTCGCACGCAGAAAAAAAGCCTGTCGCAACGACAGGCAAAACCCGAGTCAGCTGTGGAGCAGCGCCTGCGGTGATTTAAAAATGGTGAACGTAGCGCATCTGCACGCGACTGCCGTCAGGACGATTTTCGACATCCTGTTCGAAGTACGCGTTGACGAACACATGGTCGTTTTGCGAGAAGCTGTACATCGCACCTGGCCCGATTGCCCAGACTTTTTCCCTGCGCCCGGAAACGTCGTGACCGTCGACCTGGGTGTCGGTGATCTGCTTGAGCCAGTAACCGTTGATCCCCAGCCGAAGCTGATCGGTGACCGCATACTCAGTCACGAAGTTGGCGTGCAGCGCCTGCCCTGCCTGAATATCGCTGACATTGCCGAACGACTGTGCCGGGTCGTCATTCTTGCCGTTGTACAAGTAGTGCGCTCGAACCGACGCCGTCCACTTCGGCGTGAACCAGTAGGTCGCAGCCCAATACGGATTGAACGACCAGGCGTTGTTGCCAGGGTTAATTGCGTGTTTGTCGTCGTACTCGCCGGTAGGCAGGTTGACCTGCAACTCAATGCGCTGCACGAAGCGCGGCCCGGCTGGCCCCATCACCGGGTCGAACTGAATGAACGGCCCGATCAACAGATCGCCCATACCGGTCTGGCCGCGCAACGCGGCGTTGTTCAGCCCGTCGTCGACCTTCATGCGCGTCACCACAGGCAATACTGCGTTCAGCCCCAGGCTGGCGTTGCCCAGACGCACGTTCGACAGGTAGCTGAGCTGCGTCACCGCGACCTGATAATCCAGATCCTGCTTCGGCAAACCCAGGGCTTTGCCGTCCTTGTCGCGCAGGCGATCAGCGCTGTAATTCTGGAAATACTCTTGCAAGTACCATCCGGGACCTGCGGGCAAACCGCCGTCCAGAAAGCTGGTCAGGCCCAGATTGACCACCGGCAAGTCATAGGCACCGGCCCCTTGTGCGATCAATAAACCCGCCCCGCAAACACACATCAGTTGCGTTTTTATGCGTTTATCTCCCCGTTTTTCTGCATGTCGTGCGGCAGGCTTACTGGGCCAGTCCGGGGTGCGCGGCGGCAATCCGGTACTGGCCTGCGTGAAAGACCAGCGGTTCTGCGCCGCTGTATCGGTAATGCTCGATTTCGCCGATGAAGATCAGGTGGTCACCGCCCTCGTACTGGCGCACGTTGCGGCACACCAGCGTAGCGACCACGTCATCGAGCAGCGGTACGCCAGCCGTACCGGCCGCGTGTGCCACGCCGGCGAACTTGTCGCTGGAAGGTCGGGAAAAGTGCCGCGACAGGCCATGCTGCTCGGCACCGAGCACGTTGATCGCAAAGTGGCTGGCCTCGCAGAAATCGTTCAGGCTCGGTGCGCTGCGTGCCAGGCTCCAGAGCACCAGCGCGGGCTCCAGCGAAACCGATGAAAACGAGTTGGCGGTCATGCCCACCTTGCGTCCGTCGGCAGTGCAGGTCGTTATGACCGTGACGCCAGTGGCGAACTGGCCCAACAGACCGCGCAAGTCGCGGGGGTCAGAGTCTTTCGCGTCACACAGTGGCTGGGTGGTTTCGATATCAGTGCTCATAGGGACTCCCTCTGGCAGCAGTCTTATGCCGCTTGTTTGTTGTTCTTCTGGATAAAGGCCTGGCATTGCTCGGCGTCGAACCACCACGGGGCAAACTGGCGCGGGTCGTCGAACGCGTTGGTGATGGCAGAAGCCAGCGGCAGTGACTGGCTGGCCGCGCCGAGCAGTTCGAGCAAATGCCGGGGCGGCGGCGTGAGCATGCTGTTGGTCCACTCCACCACATGCCGGGCGTAGCTCCAGTACTGCTCGAAGGTCTGCTCCATCCACGCCTGATCGAACGCTTGATCGCCACGATCGAGCACCGATTGCAGATAGACCTTGCTGCACTTGGCGGCGTTGTTGGAGCCTTGTCCGGTGATTGGGTCGTTGACCACCAGCGCGTCAGCCATACCCAACACCTGACGTCCGGACGGCAGGGTCAGTACCGGGCGGCGGACCATCGGCGTGAAGCGCCCGGAGAGGAAACCCTGATCGTCGGTGAGGCTCAGGTTGTGGCAACGCTCGGCTTCCCAGTGCAGGTACTGGCGAACGATTTCCAGGCTTTTCTGCAAGTGGGCTTCAGGCGTCTTGATGTCCTGCCAGCAGTCCAGAGGGCCGCCGGGGATACCTTCGAACACCATGATTTCGCAAGGGCCGCTGGTGGTCAGCGCCGGAAACACAAAGTATTCGCCGACTCCGGGAATCAGATTGAACGCCACCCTGGAAAACGGCGAAACCGGCGTCATGCCCTTTACGTAGGTCAGCGCCAGCGCCCGCTGCGGCTGACTGAACTGCGTACGTTGCGGGTCTTTGGCGAACTGGTTGACCACTTCGCCCTTGCCAGCGGCCAGCAGCACCAGATCATGGTTCAGCGACAAGGTTTCCAGCTCGTCGATGCCCACATCGGCAATGACCAGCTCGCCGCCACGTTTGACGAACTCGTCCATCCATACCGGCATTTTCACCCGCTGATCCACTGACTGAGCGTAGCGATCCAGCCGCGCGGCCCAACTGAACAGTTGCTCGCCGGGCAGCTCCGGGTGCGGCACGGTCAGGCCGATACCCTCGACAGCCGGGCATTGCTGCTCCCAGAAGTTGAGCCCCAGATCACGTTCGGTCTGCAGCGAGGTGTTGAACATGCACTGGCTGGACATGACCTTGCCGTTGCGAATCTGCTCGCCCGTGCGGTTGGTGGTCAGGGTGACGTGATAGCCCTCGGCAAGTAGCCCGAGAGCGAGTTGCAGACCGGCCTGGCCGGCTCCGACGATTGCAATACGACGCATGATGGCATTCCTGTTGTTGTGAGTGGGTAGGCGTGTCACACCGGGGCCAAGCGTTATGAAAAGGCTGCGTGTCTACCGAAGCCACCACTGCGCCAGGCGCGGGATGGCAGGCAGGTTCTGCTCGGGCCCCATCGCCGAATAGCCGCCGTCCACGGCATAGTCGGCACCGGTGACAAAGCTGGCTGCTGGCGAGCACAGGAAAGTCACGACGTTGGCCACTTCAGCGGGCTCGCCGAGCCTGCCCAGCAGGTGATACGAAGCCGCCACCTGATCGGCTTTGGCGCGATCGCCACCACTGACCTCGGCGATTACCCGCGACCAGGTCCAGCCCGGTGATACCGAATTGACACGAATGCCGTCGGGGGCTAAGTCCATAGCCATGCTGCGGGTCAATTGTTTGATCGCCGCCTTGGAAACCGGGTACAGCCAGCGACCGGTCTGCGCGCAGCCCGCAGAAATGGAAGAGAAATTGACAATCGCACCGCCACTGGCCTTGAGATCGTCGTGTACGGCCTGAGCCAGAGCGATGGCCGAAACCAGATTGACGTTCAATGCTTGCAGCCAGTCTTCGCGGCAGGAAGCAAAGCCGTCATCCTGATAGGTACAGGCCAGGTTGATCAGCAGGTTTACCGAGCCCAACACCTGGCGCACCCCGGTCAGGGCTTCGCTGATCTCTTCATCCCTGGTGATATCAACGGGGAAAAATCGCGCCTGCTTGCCCAGCTGTTCGGCAGCGCGCTGACCGGCTTCGGCGTCAATGTCGAACAGCGCCACTCGCGCGCCAGCATCGATCAGTCCACGGGCCACGGCCATGCCGATCAGTGTTGCGCCGCCGCTGATCAAAGCGACCTTGCCGTGCAAGGCATCGGAGTTCAGAAATGTAGACATGGTTAATCCTCAGGCGCTTTGGTCGGCACTGTTCGCCCAGTTGGGCATCAGGCTGTTGGAAGGCAGGCTCTCATCAAGCAGTTTGCGGGCGGTTTCAACCCCGGCGACGGGCAGCCCGGACGGGTCGAGCAGACCGACCTGCACCAGCACGCTGGCCTGGTCCCAATAGATGTGCTCGTGACAAAGCCTGGGGCCTCGAAACTTCACCACGCCAAGCATCGGTATCTGCACCTTGCGCCCCGTGGGAGCGACGCCCGGCAGCATCCAGTCGATCTCGCTGTCGTGGGTAAAGGTCATGATGAATTCGTCGACGATCTGGGTAGCGCCCACCGTTCGGGAAATAGGCGTCAGCGCCATGTCCTGCGGGTTGCCGTGCACAAAATGGTGCTGATAGAAGCGGCTCAATTGCGCATGGCCGACACCGCCGGTCATGGTCGGAATGTGATTGACGTACGGTTCGGCAACCATGGTGGCCATGGTTGCGGGCACGTCACGGGTCTCGAACTCATGGCGAATGTGCTCTTCCCAGAGCGCTGACAGGTCGTATTCGGGGCCAAGCGTGCGGCGCAGTACCGCCACAGTGCGTTCATGCGCCATCAGCGCGGCGGGCTTGTTGAAGTGGTGGCCGTTGGGACGGGCGAAGGCGTGATCGACGCCGGGATAAAGGTAGGTTTCCACGCCCGGCGTGTTCTGTGCGGCGGCAAATATCTCGGCACGGGCCTCTGTGGGGCAGAATTGATCCAGCTCGGCAGCGTGCAACACCAGACGGCGACCTTGCAGCCCTTCCAGCTCGGCCAGCGCCTTCTCTATGCCAACCCCGTAATAGCCAACTGCACACGCCACCTCGGGTAGGCGGCAGGCGGCCAGATACGCCAGCTTGCCGCCCAGACAATAACCCACCACCCCTTGAGCACTGCCGGTGCATTCCGGCAGTTGGCGCAGGGCATGCAGGCTGGCGCGAATGTCATCGACACCGGCACGCTCGTCAAACGCCTGATAAAAACCGAACGCCTGCTGAAAATCCTCTTCGCTGTAACCCAGCTCGACGCCAGGCTTCTGCCGCCAGTACAGATCGGGCACCAGTACGCTGTAGCCTTCCTCGGCGAGGAAGTCGGCAACGTCGCGCATTGCCTGATTGACCCCGAATATTTCCTGGCACAGCACCACTCCGGGGCCGCTTCCACCGATTGCAGTGGCCAGGTAGGCCTGGAACTGTCTTCCATCGTGCGCATTGACGCTGACATAGCGACCGTTCATTTGCGAGTCTCCAACATCGTGTGAAGTTGGAGCCAATCTTGCGAGCCTTGAACGGGATCCACTATCCGCTGGCTGCGGGCCCTGTCCGGACGGCGCGGAAAGTTGCACAACGCTTTTTTTCTTTCGATACGCAATAAATCCGCATGCGTAGAACTGGCGTGGCGTTTGCTAAGTACTCGTCAGGACCACAAAAAAGTGGCCAAAAAGAAACAGCAGAGCGGCCGCAGTATCCAGAAACTGCGAGCGTTATCCGCAGTGTGAAAATGGCGGGTGACATAAAGACTCAAGCTGCCTTGAAACCGTGCACGAGTGAGAGTTGCCATGAATTCGGAATTGGGTGGGGCCCTTTTTGAAAACACGCCGCTGTTTACAGCGCAGAACCGTCTCTTTTTGCTGCATGACCGGGAACGCATTCGTGAACAGGTGGGCAAGGTATTCAAACCTCATGATCTGAAGGTGGCGACATCCACGCAGGAAGTCAGTGCTTCCATGCACCATGTGCATCTGGGCAAGCTGTCGTTGAGCCGGCTGGAGTACGGGGTGCCGGTGAGCATCGATCCGGGCCGACTGGAAAATTTCTTTCTGATTCAGATTCCAACGCGCGGTAGTGCCGAGATCCACTGTGACGGCGTGCGTTTTACGTCCTCGGCACAATGCGCCTCAATCATCTCGCCCGACACACCGGTTTCGATGCGCTGGGCCGCCGATGCTCCACAACTGGCCTTGCGTCTGGATCGGCAAGAGGTCGAAAAACATTGTGCCCAGCATCTGGGCCATGGTTTGAAAACCCCGCTGCGCTTCAAACCCGAACTGCTGCTGACCCATCCTAACGCGAGCTACTTTCTGCAGTTGCTCGGTGCACTGGCCGATGCACTGGCCTGCGACGGGCACCCCATCCATAACCCGCTGGTGCTCAAGCAGTTTGAAGCGACGCTGATCAATGCCCTTATCTACGGGCAGCCAAACACCCTGCAAAACCCGTTGAGCGCGCCGGAACCGGCCCGTCGGGTTTCGCCGTACTTTGTCAAACGCACCGAAGAGTTCATCCTCGCCCACGCTCATGAGCCGCTGTCCATCGAACAACTGGCCGAGCATGCGGGGGTCAGCGTGCGTACGCTATTTTCCGGGTTCCGGGAGTTTCGCAACATCAGTCCGATGGCGTTCCTGCGCAACGTACGCATGGAGCGCGTACACCTGGAATTGCGCAACCCCGGTACCGATTCGGTGACCGATATCGCAATGAAATGGGGGTTTGCGCACCTGGGGCGGTTCTCGCAGGAATATCGCAAGTACTACGGCGAGTTGCCCTCGGCAACCTTGCGCTTTCGTCAATGAGGATAGTTGAGGTTATCGTTCCTGACCCTCCAGCGTAGTAACGCTGTTCTGGACGCTCTGCATCCGATCTTTGAATGGGGTGCCAACGCACTTGCACTCACCCGCCCATGCTCCTAGGCTCTGCCGATATTCGAATCGGGAAGCACCATGGACACCTCTCTCAGCCGCCGCGAGCGGTTGCATATCGTTATTTTCGAGGCGAATACGCCTGCCGGCAGAACGTTTGACAAGATTGTGCTGGTCGCGATTCTGCTCAGCCTGCTGGTCACGGTCATCGACAGCATCGAGAGTTTTCATCGCGATTACGCAATGCTGTTCGCCTGGATCGAATGGGGCTTTACGCTGCTGTTCGCGATCGAATACATCCTGCGCCTGTACTGCTCGCCCCGACCGCTGAAGTACGCGTTCAGTTTCTACGGGCTGGTCGACCTGCTGGCCATTGTGCCGGGGGTTCTGTCGATCTATTACAGCGACGCGCAATACCTGCTGATCGTTCGGATTATCCGTATGCTACGGATTTTCCGGGTGCTCAAGCTCGGCACTTACCTGCGCCAGGCCAACTATTTGCTTGCTGCGCTGCGCGGCAGCAAGCAGAAGATCATCGTGTTTCTGGTCACAGTTTCCACTCTGGTCACGGTGTTCGGCACGCTGATGTACGTGATCGAAGGCCCGGAGCACGGCTTCACCAGCATCCCCAAAGGCATTTACTGGGCTATCGTGACCCTGACCACTGTGGGCTTTGGCGATATCGTGCCGAAGACACCGGTCGGGCAGATGCTCTCGTCGCTGGTGATGATCATCGGCTACTCGATCATCGCCGTGCCCACCGGTATATTCACCGCCGAACTGGCCAACGCCATGCGCGGCGAACAGCTGAAACACGATTGCCCGGTGTGCTCGAAGAACTTCCACGAACACGGCGCGGCGTTCTGTTCACGCTGCGGTAATCAATTGTTTGCAAAAGTAGAGCACAAGGCATAAGCAAAGACCTTTTCAGTCTTTAAACAGCAGGCGCGATACTGATAGTGTCGCGGCATTACGCCATCAGGCTTTACACACGACTCTTCATCTCAAGGACCCAGCAGTGAATAAACTCTTCGCCGCCTCGCTACTGGCCGCTGGCCTGGCCTTTGCCAGCGCTGCCCAGGCAGCCCCGACGCTGCTCAACGTCTCCTACGACGTGATGCGTGATTTCTACAAGGACTACAACAGCGCCTTCCAGAAGCATTGGAAAGCCGAGAAAAATGAAGACGTGACCGTGCAGATGTCCTTTGGCGGTTCGAGCAAGCAGGCGCGCTCGTTCATCGACGGGCTGCCGGCTGACGTCATCACCATGAACATGGCGACCGATATCAACGCGCTGGCCGACAATGGCGAGCTGGTGCCGAAAGACTGGGTCAGCCGCCTGCCGAATAACAGTGCGCCGTTCACCTCGGCCACTGTTTTTATCGTGCGCAAGGGCAACCCGAAAGCCCTGAAAGACTGGCCGGACCTGATCAAGGATGGCGTGGAAGTCATCGTGCCTAACCCGAAAACCTCGGGCAACGGCCGCTACACGTACCTGTCGGCCTGGGGCTACACCCTGAAAAAAGGTGGCGATGAAGCGGCCGCGAAGAAATTCGTCGGTGAACTGTTCCGCCATGTGCCCGTGCTCGACACGGGCGGTCGAGGCGCGACCACAACGTTCATGACTAACCAGATCGGCGACGTGCTGGTGACCTTCGAAAACGAAGCGGAAATGATCGCTCGTGAATTCGGTCGCGACCAGTTTGAAGTGGTCTACCCGTCCGTGTCGGCAGAAGCCGAGCCGCCAGTGAGTGTGGTCGACAAGGTCGTGGACAAGAAAAAATCCCGCGCCTTGGCCGAAGATTACCTGAAATACCTGTGGTCACCGGAAGGTCAGGAAATCGCGGGGAAAAACTACCTGCGCCCACGTGATCCGCAGGTCTTGGCCAAATACACCGACCGCTTCCCGAAAGTGGACTTCCTGTCGGTCGAGAAAACCTTCGGTGACTGGCGCACAGTGCAGAAGACCCACTTCATTGACGGTGGTGTGTTCGACCAGATCTATCCGGGCAAATAAGTCCCCCGAAACGCAAAACGGCGACCCATCAGGTCGCCGTTTTCATTTGCAGGCTTGAATCAGTTACTGAACTGCTTACCCAGCCCGGCCGGAACGCCGCTGGCGTCGGTCGCCTGCCACGGACCGTTAGGGTTGGTTGCCCAGCTCCAGCCGTTGTTCCACTGATAGTAAGTACGCTGGCGATAGAAGGTGTTGGGCTGATCGTCCATCACGTACACCCCCAGGCGCGGGTCCCAATGGCTGCCACCGCCCGGTGGCGGGGCGAAACTGGCCGAGGTCTTCGGCGCTGCGGCTGGCGCTTTGGCAGGCTCGGCAGGCGCCGTGTTCGGGCGCGGTGCGCCGGGTTGCTGGCCGCCCGGCAGGTTAAGGATCGGATCCTGGCTGTGAGGCGGTGCCGGATGCTGGACAGCACAGGCACTCAGGCCAACGACCAGCCCCAACAAGGTGATGCGTGCGGTACGGTACATAAGCGATTTCTCTAGTTATCCGGACTGTCGATGATCAACGCCTGCTGCGCCTGAGTATCGCTGGCCAGCGGCTGACTGCGGCCAACCCACTCACCGGTGGTTGGCTGCCCTGCGCGAGACACTCGCGCAACCAGTTGGACTTGCGCAAAGTTCGACAGGTTCAGTTGCGGCATCATTGCATCGGCATCACTCAGTTCAACCTCGGCAGGCAGGTCCGCCACCGTGATGCGTTTGACCGCCAGTGGCGCGGCCGGGCCGTTGATTGCACGGGCGAAGATGAACACGCTGTCACCCGGTTGAACATTACCCTTGAGCGAGGCAGCCAGCGTGACACGCACCTTGAGCGCCCTGGCCTTGACCGGCGCGGCCTGCCCGGCAAGGTTTTCTCTGGCGCGGGCTATGCCGCCTTCCAGCGCCGAGCGCGAAGCGTCCTGCGCGGGCAACGCCGCCAGCAGGCGGGTCCAGTAATCCACGGCTGCCTGATAACGCTGTGTTTCGAACGCGGCAATCCCCAGCAGGCCGAGGCTGGTGACTTCGTTGGGGTCGGCCTGCAGCGCTTCGTCGGTCAGCGCCTGCACCTGTGCGGTGAAGTGTTTGTCGCTGGCGAAATACAACGCCTGTGCCCACTGCCCGAGCAACTCTGGCGATCTTCCGGCCAGTGCCAGCGAGCGCTCGAACATCTGCGCGGCGTCACCGGGGCGGTTCTGCGCCATGTAGCTGCGCGCCAGAAAATACAGGTTTTCGGCTGAATCCGGCTGAGCCTGCACGCTGCGCTCCAGGCGCTGGGTCAGGTCTGCCAGCGAGGTTGGTGGTCGAGCGAATTCGCGGCTCAGTTCAACCCGGTCACTGGCACCCAGTTGCAGATAACCCGCCAGCCCCAATACAGGGACCAGCACCGCAGCCAGCACCAGCGAGGGCTTGCCCAGACGCGATGTGCGGGCAGGCTCTGCGCCGTCAGTGTCGGCGAGCAGCTTGCGCGCAGCTTCGGCACGAGCGCCTTGCAATTGCGTCACCGACAACACGCCCTGCTCTTGCTGAACCTGCAACTCGCTAAGCCGCTCCTGATACAACGCCACGTTCAGGGCTGTGCGATCTTCTTCACGTTGCGCACCATGGCCGCGCAGCACCGGTATCAGCAGAAACCCCAGCGCCACGAGCAAGAGAAGCCCGGTCGCGATCCAGAAATCGGTCATGGGCGGTGGTCATCCAGCAAAGCGGCGAGGCGTTGTCGCTCATCCTCGGAAAGCACATCGGCCTGTTCGGAGTTCGCCTTGCGACGCCGCCCGACGATGAAACAGATCACCACCAGACCGCCGATCAGCAGACCGGCCGGGCCGAACCAGAGCAACCAGGTGCGCGCATTGAGGCTGGGTTTGTAACGAACGAAGTCACCGTAGCGATCAACGATGAAGTCGATGATCTGCTGATTGCTCTGCCCTTCACCCAGCATGCGGTAGATTTCCTTGCGCAAGTCAGCGGCAATAGGCGCGTTGGAATCGGCGATGTCCTGATTCTGGCATTTGGGGCAGCGCAGTTCCTTGGTCAGTTCGCTGTAGCGTGCACGCTCGGCCTCGTCGCGAAAAGTGTAGGCGTCGATGGCAGCGTGGGCGATGCCTGAGCACAGCACGCTGAGCAGGACAATCATCAGGCAGCGCTTCATGGCTGCGCCTCATCAACCAATTGCTGGTAACGGGCAGCGAGCTTTTCTCGCCACACAGCCTCATCGATGACCCCGACATGCTTGTAACGAATAATGCCCTGACGGTCGATCAGGAAGGTCTCCGGCGCACCGTACACGCCCAGGTTCAGCCCCAGCGAGCCGTCGTCGTCACGGATATTCAGCTGATAAGGATCGTGAAATTCCTTGAGCCATTTCAGCGCGTCGGCGTTGACGTCCTTGTAGTTAACGCCGTAGATCAGCACGCCCTGCTGCGCCAGACGGGTCAGCACAGGATGCTCCACCCGACAGGCCACGCACCAGGTGCCCCAGACGTTGACCAGTGCGGGTTTGCCCAGCAGGTCGGCGCGGGTCAATACGCGGCTGCTTTGAACTTCGGGCAGCGAAAACTGCGGAAACGGCTTGCCGATCAGCGCCGACGGCAGCTCGGCGGGGTCCAGATACAAACCGCGATACAGGAACGCCGCCACGCCGAGAAACAACGCCAGTAGCAGGAGCATGACCCAGCGTTTCACAGTGCAGCTCCCGACATGCCCAATGCCTCGCGCACCTTGCTTTTGACCCGCGTGCGATAACGACGGTCAAACGCCGCCAGCACACCACCCAGACCGGTCAGCAGACCGCCGAGCCAGATCCAGCGCACAAACGGTTTGACGTGAACCCGTACGGCCCAGGCGCCATTGCCCAGAGGTTCACCCAATGCTACGTAAAGATCACGGCTGAAACCGGCATCAATGCCTGCTTCGGTCATCATTGACTGTTGCACGCTGTACAGACGTTTTTCCGGGTGCAGCTCGGTGAGCTGAAGCCCGTTGCGCAAGACGCGAACGGTGCCGCGATCGGAGGTGAAGTTCGGCCCTTCATAATGCTTCGCGCCCTCGAATACAAAGACGTAACCGCCCAGCTCAGTGGACTCGCCAGGGGCCATGCGCAAATCGCGCTCGGCGCTGTTCTGGCTGGACAACACCACGCCCAGCGCGCACACCACGATACCAAGGTGCGCCAACTGCATGCCCCAATAACTGCGGGTCAGGCCAAGCGCGCCGCGAAGCAGGCCCTTGTGACGGGTCTTGTCGAGCAAGTCGCGGACCCCGGCCAGCAGCACCCAGGCGGCGAGCATGAAGGTGGCCAGCACCGCCCACTGAAAATCGCCCATGAGCAGGGCGGCGATCACCGCCAGCACGGCGCTGCCGACCAGTACCGGGGCGAGCATGCCCAGCAGCCATTTCAGCGGTGTGTCCTTCCAGCGCACCAGCACGCCGACCGCCATGACCACCAGCAACAGCCCCATCAACGGTACGAACAGCGCATTGAAATACGGCGGGCCGACCGACATCTTGGCTCCGCTCATGGCATCGATCACCAGCGGATAAAGGGTGCCCAGCAGGATCATCGACGCAGCAGTCACCAGTAACAGGTTATTGCCCAGCAACAGGGTTTCCCGCGACCACAGGCCGAAGCCGACATGGCTTTTGACCACCGGCGCACGAATCGCAAACAGGGTCAGCGAGCTGCCCACCACGACCAGCAGGAACATCAGAATGAACACGCCGCGTGCCGGGTCCGAGGCAAAGGCGTGCACCGAAGTCAGCACCCCGGAACGCACCAGGAACGTGCCCAGCAGGCTCAGGGAAAAAGCGGCAATCGCCAGCAATACCGTCCAGCTCTTGAACACGCCACGTTTTTCCGTGACCGCCAGCGAGTGAATCAGCGCAGTGCCCACCAGCCAGGGCATGAACGAGGCATTTTCCACCGGGTCCCAGAACCACCAGCCGCCCCAGCCCAGTTCGTAATAAGCCCACCATGAGCCAAGGCTGATCCCGATACCGAGAAAGGCCCAGGCCACCAGCGTCCATGGCCGCGACCAGCGCGCCCAGGCGGCGTCGAGTCGGCCGCCAAGCAAGGCGGCGATGGCGAAGGCAAAGGCCACGGAAAAACCGACATAGCCCATGTAGAGCATCGGCGGATGCACGATCAGGCCTATATCCTGCAACAGGGGGTTGAGATCGCGTCCGTTGGCAGGCATTTGCGGCAGAAGACGGGCGAACGGGTTGGAGGTGAGGATCAGAAACAACAGAAAGCCCAGGCTGATCATGCCCATCACGGCGAGCACCCGCGCCAGCATTACCTGAGGCAATTGCCGGGAAAACACCGAAACAGCGAAGGTCCAGCCGCCGAGAATCAGCGCCCAGAGCAGCAACGAGCCTTCATGCGCGCCCCACACGGCGCTGAATTTGTAATACCAGGTCAGCGCCGTGTTGGAATTCTGCGCCACATAGGTAACGGAAAAGTCGTCGGTCATGAACGCGTAGGTCAGGCAACCGAAGGCAAAGATCAGAAAACTGAACTGGCCCCACGCCGCCGGACGCGCCAGGCTCATCCACAGGCGGTCGCCGCGCCATGCACCGATCAGCGGAATAATGGCCTGCACCAGCGCAAAGCCGAGTGCCAGAATCATCGCGAGATGGCCGAGTTCGGGAATCATCGATCAGCCCTGTTTCGCAGGTGTGGAAGAGCCGCCCGGTGCCGCCTGGCCGCTGTCGCGCAGCGCCTTGGTGACTTCGGGCGGCATGTACTTCTCGTCATGTTTGGCCAGCACCTCATCGGCCACCACCACACCCTGCGCATTGAGCTTGCCTAACGCGACAATGCCCTGCCCTTCGCGGAACAGATCGGGAAGAATGCCGCGATAGGTGATGGTCACCGACTTGTTGAAATCGGTGACCACAAAACGCACATCCAGCGAGTCCGCCGAACGCTGCAATGAGCCCTTTTCCACCATGCCGCCAGCACGAATGCGCGTGTCCAGCGGTGCTTCGCCGTTGGCGATCTGGCTTGGGGTGTAGAACAGATTGATGTTTTCCTTCAGCGCACCGAGCGCCAGGGTCAGGGCCAGCCCGACGCCAGCCAGCAGGGCGGCAATGATCAACAGACGTTTTTTGCGCAACGGGTTCACCAACGATTCTCCCGTTTCAGGCGACGCGCCTGTTGTTTCAGGAACCGCTGGCGCGCCACCAGCGGCATTGCCACGTTGATCAGCAACACCAACAGGCACAGACCGTAGGCCGACCAGACAAACAGCCCGTGGCGGCCCATGGCGAGAAAGTCGCTGAATGACGCGAAGTTCAAGACCTGCCCTCCGACGGTTCTGGCGTTTGCCCCAGGCTCCGCAGAACCTCGGCCTTGACCCACTGGGTGCGCGACTCGCGACGCAGCACTTCAAGGCGCATACGCAGCAGCAATACGACGCCGAAGAAGCAGTAGAAACCCAACACCGTGAACAACAACGGCAGCCACATTTCGGCAGGCATGGCCGGTTTTTCCGTAAGGCTGAACGTCGCGCCCTGGTGCAGGGTATTCCACCACTCGACCGAATATTTGATGATCGGGATATTCACCACGCCGACGATGGCCAGCAGTGCACAGGCCTTGGCAGCGCTGGCGCGGTTGCTGATGGCATTGCCCAACGCGATCAGGCCGAAATACAGGAACAGCAGAATCAGCATTGAGGTCAGGCGCGCGTCCCAGACCCACCACGCGCCCCAGGTCGGCTTGCCCCAGATCGCGCCGGTCGCCAGTGCCAGCGCGGTCATCCACGCGCCAATGGGTGCAGCGCATTGCAGCGCGACATCGGCCAGTTTGATTTTCCAGACCAGCCCGACCACGCCGCACAGGGCCAGCATGACGTAGCAGTACTGGGCCAGCATGGCGGCAGGCACATGGATATAAATGATCCGGAAGCTGTTGCCCTGCTGGTAATCCGGCGGCGCAAACGCCAGCCCCCAGATGATGCCGATGCCGAGCAGCAGTGCAGCGGCCACACTCAGCCACGGCAGCAGACGTGCGCTGATGCGGTAAAACCCTTTTGGTGAGCCGAGTGTGTGCAGCCAGGCCCAACCGATGCTGCTTTTCATGGCGTTGCTTTTCATCAGGTGTATCCAGGGTGTTGACCGGCATCGAATTCTCGATCCCGGAACCTCAATTTATTCACCGACGCTGATTTTCAGGCCAGCGGCTATCGCAAAGGGGGTCAGAGTGATCGCCAGCACGCTCAGGCAGCCCAGCCACAGCAGATAGCCAGTCGCTGGCATGCCTTGCAGCGCGGCTTGCAACGCACCGCTGCCCAGAATCAATACCGGGATGTACAGCGGCAGAATCAACAACGCCAGCAACAGGCCGCCGCGCTTCAAACCCACGGTCAGCGCCGCACCCACTGCACCCAACAGATTGAGCACTGGCGTGCCCAATAGCAGCGACACCATCAACACCGGCAGGCACCGCACCGGCAGCCCCAGCATAAGCGCCAGCAAGGGCGACAACAATACCAGTGCCAGCCCGGAAAAAACCCAGTGTGCCAGCACTTTGCTCAAGACCAGAAGGGCCAGCGGGTGCGGCGAAAGGACCCACTGTTCCAGCGAGCCATCCTCGAAATCACTGCGAAACAGCACGTCCAGCGACAGCAACACGGCCAGCAGTGCCGCGACCCAGACCAGCCCCGGTGACAAGGCTTGCAACAATTGCGTCTGCGGCCCCAGCGCCAGCGGGAACAAGGCGACCACAATCGCAAAGAACACCAGCGGGTTGGCAAGCTCTGCCGGACGCCTGGCCAGCAGGCGAAACTCACGGGCGATCAGCAGGGCAAAGACATTGTTCATGCTGACCACTGCCCCAGATCGATGTCCCGATAGCCCGCAGGCAGGCGGCTCAGGGTGTGATGAGTGGTCATGACGATCATGCCGCCCTTTTCACAGTGCCCGGCAAGATGGTGTTCCAGTTGGGCAATGCCCTGGCGGTCCAGCGCGGTGAACGGTTCATCGAGCAGCCAGAGTGGCGGGCCTGGCAGATACAGACGCGCCAGCGCGACGCGACGCTGCTGCCCGGCCGACAAGGTGTGACACGGCACATCTTCGAAACCTGCCAGCCCGACCGCGTCAAGCGCATTGAAAATGGCATCGGCATCGGCAGGATGATGAAGCGCACAGAGCCAGGAAAGATTCTCCAGCGGTGTCAGCAGGTCCTTGAGCGCCGACGCATGGCCAACCCACAACAGATTGAGCCCCGGCGCTGTCGGCTGGCGGCCCGCTGGCTGGCCGTTGAGCAGCACGTGCCCGGCCGTGGGTTGCATCAGCCCGCACAACAGGCGCAGCAGGCTGGTCTTGCCACTGCCATTGGGGCCGCTGACCTGCAGCATGTCCCCCGTGCGCACCTGCAGATCAAGGTTTTCGAACAGCATCCGCCCGTCCCGCTCACACGTCAGAGCCGTCGCTTGCAAAAATGGGGAGGCTGGGATCATCGGGCGTTTCCAGTGCTGGAGCGTCGCGAAATGTACCAAAACAGACACATACGCAGTATAAGGCGGTTCAAGTCGGGGGTGATATGGCCGTTACATGAAGAGAAGTTAATGGCGGCCGGTCCCGTTTTGGCCGGTATTATACATGCGAGTCCTGTTATCAAAGGGGCAATTTCCTCAGGTCGATATTTCAATGACAGGCGACATCACCAGCGTCCCGGCGACAATCCCTACCACAACCCTGCTGCGCGCCGGCATCTCCCCTGCGCAGGTGCTGACCCTGCTGCAATCGGCGGATAATCTGATTCCCGAAGGCGAAACCGTCGACGCCGAAGTGCTGACCCTCAAGCAGGTCAACCAGAACTTCCAGTTGCTGCTGCGGCTGGTACTCGCCAATGGCAGCCTGACCAACCTGCAGGTCACCAGCAGCGTACCGTTCACGCCCGGCAGCCTGTTACAGGTGGCGCAAGCCTCGCCCAACGAGCTGACACTGACGCTGCAACAGATCAACAGCGCACTGAAAAACTCGATGACCAGCATCGATACGCAACAATTGCCGGTCGGCACGCTGTTGCAGGGCAAGGTCATGACCAGCCAGGTGATCGCGCAGGCAGTCAATCAACTGGCCACGCAAAACCCGGGTGCCGCAACGCCCACCTATCGCTCCATAGTGATGCTGCTCAATACTGCGCTGGCGGGCTCCAGCCTGACCATCGAAAGCCCGCAGCCGCTGACGGTCGGTAGCCTGCTTAGCGCGCAGGTACAAGGCAACCAGGCGCTGAACTTCATCGCCCTGCCCGGTCGTTTCGATCAACTGGCCGTGGCGCAGCAACTGGCTGCTCAGCAAAACCGCCAGGGCTCGCTGGATAACCTGATCAACGCCCTGCAAAACCTGCAGTCAGCCACTACAACCAGTGCCAGCCCTGCCAGCAACTCTGGGATCAGCGCCCCGCTGCAAGCCGCCATCAGCCAGTTGCTGGACGATCTGCCCGACATAGAGCAGATGAGCACACCGAAAGGCGTCGCCCAGGCCCTCAATGCCAGCGGCGTGTTTCTGGAAGCGAAGCTGCTTGCCGGGCTCAATCCGGCTCAGGTTCCGGACATGAAAGCCAACCTGATGCGCCTGATTGCACAGATTCTTCCGGGGTTGCCGGACAACACCACTTACAGCGCCGCCGCTGCTTCCAACATCCTGGCGCGGGCCATGCCCAATGCGATTCGCAATGCCCTGGGCACCCTTGGGCTGGTTGCCGCACGCACCCAGCCGAGCATCTTTCCGTTGCCGTCGCGCAATGTCAGCGGTGGCGAAAAAGAGGACGACCTGGAGATTCTGCTCAAGCTGGCTGCGGCGGCTGTTTCGCGCCTGCAAAGCCACCAGTTGGGCGGCCTGGAGCAGACCCGCACCAATGCCGACGGCACTCAGGTGACCACCTGGCAACTGGAAGTGCCGATGCGTAACGCGCATGACATCGTGCCCTTGCAGGTCAAGGTGCAGCGTGAAGACAAGCCGGATCAGGAAGCTGCCGAAGACCGCGACGATGTCGAGATCAAGGAAACCCGGGAAAAGCTCTGGAAAGTCGATCTGGCATTCGACCTTGAGCCGTTGGGGCCGCTGCAGGTGCATGCGCAGTTGTTGCGCGGCACGCTGTCCAGTCAGCTATGGGCCGAGCGGCCCGACAGCGCGGCCTTGATCGAACATGAACTGGGATATTTGCGCGAGCGGCTGATTGCCTGCGGCCTGGCAGTGGGCGAACTGGCCTGCAGCCACGGCGCACCGCCCAGCGGCCCGCGCACCGCCCTTGAACAACGCTGGATTGACGAGAACGCCTGATGTCCCTACCCGATCATGTCCCGCGCCAGGCTATTGCCCTGAGCTACGACGGCCAACAGGCCCCGACGCTCAGCGCCAAGGGCGACGACCAGCTGGCCGAGGCCATTCTGGCCATTGCCCGTGAATATGAAGTGCCGATCTACGAGAACGCCGAACTGGTCAAACTGCTGGCACGCATGGAACTGGGCGACAGCATCCCCGAGCCGCTCTACCGCACGATTGCCGAAATCATCGCGTTTGCCTGGCACCTGAAAGGCAAGTTTCCGGTGGGGCAGGACCCGGATGCGCCGCCGGTGGAGCGGGATATTACGCCGCGTCGATAAACGCGCAGGCACCATCGCGAAATAGTCTTGCAGTTGGTCTGCCAGAGGCATTGTTGAACGTCTGAACATCTAATCTTCGTGGTTACTGAAATCAAGAGTACTCAGTCGGAGGATTAATGATGAATCGTCATACAGCGCCGGTGTCGGCAGAACTCAATTACGGGAGCACCCAGGATGGCCTGATATCCATGATCCCGGTGCGCAGAGACCTGAAGTTTGACCTGCCGGCGGATCGCATTACCGACTGGCACAACCACTGCGTTCAGACAACGGTATTGCTCAATACTATGTCCATCGTAACGCCGCTGACGGAGCGCTACATCATCGAGAGCCTGCGCGAATATCGCGAGAGTATCGAAGATCCGGAGCTGATCGAGAAAATCGACGGTCTGGTGGCGCAAGAGGCCATCCACAGCCGTGAGCACCGACGCTACAACGCCTTGATTGAGGCAGCCGGGCTGCCCGTCGACCAAATCATCCGGGGATGGCAGACCTTGTACGGTATCACCCAAAAGCGCTGGGTTGCCCGATGGTTCAGGTTGGCGACGGTCATGATGCTCGAACATCACACCGCTGCCGCCTCGTCAAAACTGTTGAAAATGCCATCCATTCTGCAGAGCAGCGTCGAAGGCTATCGAGACATGCTGACTTGGCATTCACTCGAGGAGTTCGAACACAAGTCGGTGTCCTTTGAGGTCTGGCAGCAGGTGATCACGCCAGGATGGCGGCAGTACGTGTACCGCACACTGACCACATTGGTTATAAGTCCACCCTTCTGGAGTGCCTTTTATATCTCACTGCTGCGGGTACTCTGTGCAAGCAGGCGGTCGGACAAAGCGCTGTCCGGCTACTGGCAGTTGTTCAAGATGATGTTTGGCGTCAGAGGCTTGATCTCCTCCAACGCCTGGGTATGGATTCAGTACCTGCTGCCAGGCTATCACCCTTGGAAGGACGACAACAGCGCTGCCCTGGCATCCGCCATGAGAAAGCTGGTCAGACGCCAGACCTCACCGTGAAGGAGGCTGTCGGCACGGTCACAACGCAATCGGCTTGCGCCCTGCAAACGAGTGCGCCAGGGTGCCGCCGTCGACCAGATCCAGCTCGCCACCCAATGGCACACCGTGAGCAATGCGCGACGCCACCAGGCCTTTTTCGTGGAGCAACTGGGCGATGTAATGCGCCGTCGCTTCGCCTTCCACCGTCGGGTTGGTGGCGAGGATCACCTCAGTGAAGGTGCCCTGCTGGCTGATACGCTCCATCAGTTGCGGAATGCCGATGGCTTCCGGTCCCAGGCCGTCGAGTGGCGACAGATGGCCCTTGAGCACAAAGTAGCGACCGCGATAACCAGTCTGCTCCACCGCGTAGACATCCGTCGGCCCTTCCACCACACACAGCAGCGTGTCATCACGGCGCGGGTCGGCGCATTGCGGGCAGAGCTCCTCTTCGGTGAGGGTGCGGCATGAGCGGCAATGACCAACGCCATCCATCGCCTGCCCCAAGGCCAGCGCCAGCCGTGAGCCGCCGCTGCGGTCGCGCTCCAGCAGCTGCAACGCCATGCGTTGAGCGGTTTTCTGACCGACGCCCGGCAGCACGCGGAAGGCATCGATCAACTGGCGAATCAGGGGGCTGAAGCTCATGGAGAAAAATCCGACAAAAACACAAGACGCGGTTTATACCCGCGCGTTGCTGTGAGCGTCAATTGAGGTGTTCGATACTGCGACCAACAGCGCCTACGTGATTAATGTGATCAGCTCTTCAGCGCCGTCTCCAGAAACTCCGTCAGTGCCTGCACCCTGGCGCTGCGGTGCTTGCGCACGGGCACCAGCAGGTTGATCGGAGCGCTGGCCAGTTGCCAATCGGCCAGCACCCTCACCAGCCTGCCGCTGGCAATGGCGTCGCTGACGTCCCACTGCGAGCGCAAGACGATGCCCAGCCCCTGCTCGGCCCAGCGCCGGGCAACCGAGCCGTCGTTGCTGAGCAGCGCAGGCTCGATGCGCAGGGTCTTTTTCGCCTGGCCCTTGCTCAGGTGCCAGAGGGTCACGTCTTCATCGTTTTCGCGAATGCAGATGCAGCGATGACAAGCCAGCTCGTCAGGCGTCGAAGGCGCGCCGTGCTGCTCCAGATAAGCCGGGCTGGCGCACAGCCAGCGATGGTTGTGCGCCAGAGGTCTGGCGATCCACAGACTGTCATTGAGGCTGCCGATATGAATCACTGCGTCGCTGTCATGCCGATCAGGCCACGGCGTTTCGCGCAGGTCCAGGTGCAGGCACAACTGCGGATGCAGTTTGGCAAAGCGCGCCAGCAAAGGCGCAATGCGCTGGCGACCGTAACCAAACGGCGCTGCCAGACGCAGGGTGCCGACCAGTCGCTCATCGTGCTGCTTGAACGATTCCGGAAGCGCTTCAAGCTGTTCCAGCAGGTGCGCGCTTTCCTGTGCGAAACGTTCGCCATCGGCCGTCAGGCTCAGGCGTCTGGCGTCGCGATTGGCCAGGGTAATGCCCAACTGCGTCTCCAGCTTGCGCAAGCGCATCGACAGCGCGGGCGGCGAGACATTCAGGACTCTGGCCGCAGCACTGAGGGACTCGCAGCGCGATAGCGCCACGGCCAGACGCAGGTCTTCGATAGCGATCATTCAGCTCAGCTTAAGGATTGATGACAAAGCATTGAACCACAGCTTCATCACCCGTGAGTAGAGTGGGAGCCGTACCCAGTCACGCGAGCTCTGTCCATGTCTGCCCTCTTGTCTTCTCTCGATACGCCTGTCGCGTTGCTTGATGTGCCGCGTATGCAGCGCAATATCCAGCGTATGCAACACCGCATGAATGAACTGGGTGTGCGTTTGCGTCCGCACGTGAAGACCAGCAAATGCCTGCCGGTGATTCAGGCGCAGATAGCTGCAGGTGCCAGCGGCGTGACGGTCTCGACCCTGAAGGAGGCCGAACACTGCTCTGCCGAGGGCATCAACGACATGTTCTACGCCGTCGCCATCGCACCTGGCAAACTGGACCAGGCACTCAAACTGCGGCGCAACGGTTGCCGCCTGAGCATCCTGACCGACAGCGTGGTCGCTGCCCAGGCGATTGTCGCCTTCGGCCAGCGACATGATGAGAACTTTGATGTGTGGATCGAAATCGATTGCGACGGCCATCGTTCCGGGCTGACCGTCGACGACCCTTCGCTCGTCGAAGTCGCGAGAACGCTGATCGAGGGCGGCATGCACCTGCGAGGCGTCATGACCCATGCCGGGTCCAGTTACGACCTCGACACCCCCGAAGCGCTGCAAGCCCTCGCCGAGCAGGAGCGCAGGCTTTGCGTCAGCGCCGCCGAGCGCATTCGGCAAGCGGGGCTGCCCTGCGCGGAAGTCAGCATCGGCTCGACGCCTACCGCGCTGTCGGCGCAGAGCCTGCAAGGCGTGACCGAAGTACGTGCCGGGGTCTATGTATTCTTCGATCTGGTGATGCACAACATCGGCGTGTGCCGCGCCGACGAACTGGCCCTGAGTGTGCTGACCACGGTCATCGGCCATCAGCAGGACAAGGGCTGGATCATCGTTGACGCAGGCTGGATGGCCATGAGCCGGGATCGCGGCACCCAGCGCCAGCGTGAGGATTTCGGCTACGGCCAGGTGTGCAGCGAAACCGGCGAGTGGATCGACGGCGCGCGGGTGACGGGTGCCAATCAGGAGCATGGCATCATCACGCTCGCCACCGGCAGCCAGGCAGACATTACGGTGCGCTTCCCCATCGGCAGCCGGCTGCGCATTCTGCCCAACCACGCCTGTGCTACCGGTGCGCAGTTCCCGGACTATCACGCCTGCGATGCCGAAGGCGCAATTCACACCTGGAGTCGCCTGCATGGCTGGTGATATCGAACTGATTCGCACACCCCTGGCCGCCGCGCCAGGCGGGCATTATTCCCAGGCAGTGTTGCATGAAGGCATGCTGCATGTTTCCGGGCAACTGCCGGTGCGCGCTGACGGCAGCCACAGCGTCGACGAGCCATTCGAGGTGCAGGCCGTTATTGCGCTGGACAACCTGGCTGCCATTCTTGAGGCAGCAGGACGCACGACCGATGACCTGCTGAAAGTGACCATTTACATCGCAGGTATCCAGCACTGGTCGGCCTTCGACCGCATTTATGCAGGCTATCTGGGCGAGCATCGCCCTGCACGCGCCGTGGTGCCGGTCCCGCAATTGCATCACGGTTATCTGATCGAAATCGAAGCCCTGGCGCGCACCGTACGATGAACACTATCGGGAGCACCTCATGACCCCGCAAAAAAGCGACGTTCTGATTATCGGCGGCGGCTTCATGGGCTCGTCATCAGCGTTTTTCCTGCGCCAGCACGGGCGCTCGGTAACTCTGCTGGAGCGCGACCAGATCGGCCAGTACGCCAGCGGCGTCAACTTCGGCAACGTGCGCCGCCAGGGCCGCTTTCTCGGCCAGCTGGAACTCTCCAATCGCTCCTGGGCGCTGTGGAAACGCCTGCCCGAACTGATCGGCGAAGACCTGGAGTTCATTCCAAGCGGCCATATGCGCGTGTGTTATCGCGAAGACGAAATCGCTGAACTGGAGGCCTATGCCGCCGCACCCGAAGCCCGCGAGCTGGATTTGCAGGTGATCAGGGGCAAGACGCTGCATGAGCGCTTCCCGTTTCTCGGCCCGGAGGTCAAAGGCGGCTCTTATGCGCCCCACGACGGGCACGCCAACCCGCGCCTGGCCGCACCCGCCTTCGCCCGTGCGGCGATTCGCGCCGGGGCAAGAATCGAAGAGCGCACCGAGGTGGCAGAGGTGCAGAAGGTCGGCGGCGAGTTTCACGTCAGCACCACCGACGGCCAGTTGTTCGTCGCCGAGCAATTGCTGATCACCGCCGGGGCCTGGGCGGCCAAGCTGGCCGAGCAGTTCGGCGAGCCGGTTCCGCTGGAGCCCAACGGGCCGCAAATGTCAGTGACCGAACCGGTTCCCTACGCCCTGCCGACGGTGCTCGGAGTGTTCACCAAAATCAAGGAAGAAGTGATCTATTTCCGCCAGATACCGCGCGGCAACATCATCATCGGCGGTGGTAATCGCAACAAACCGGACATGCTCAATCGCCGCGCCTACTTCAAGCCGGAAAGCCTGATCAACCAGATGAAGCAGATGAAACGCCTGTTACCCGGCGCAGAGAAGCTGAACATCATCCGTGTCTGGAGCGGCATCGAGAGCTATACGCCGGATTCGCTGCCGATAATGGGCCGCAGTGGCAAGGTGGACGGCCTGTTCTACGCGTTTGGCTTCTGCGGCCACGGCTTTCAGCTCGGCCCCGGCGTCGGCGATGTCATGGCCGAGCTGATCAGCACCGGCAGTACGCGCACGCTGATCACCCCATTCGATATTCGCCGCTTCACTGACCCGACGGCCATCGAGATGCCGTTCACGTCCAGCCTGATGAGCACAGGCAAGCTCATATGAGCCGAAACGACCCACTTCGCCCTTGCAACGGAGGCTCCATGCACGCGACCCCAGATACCCTCTATCGATATCGCCCGGTGACTGAGGCGGACATTCCTGCGGCCCATGCCCTCTCGGTACACCTCAAATGGCCGCACCGCGAAGAAGACTGGGCCATGGTGCAACGCACCTCCGAGGGTTTTGTCGCCGAACGTGACGGCCAACTGGTGGGCGTGGCATTCACCTGCCACCAGGGCGACTGGTCATCCATAGGTCTGGTGATTGTCAGCGATGAACATCAGGGCAAAGGCATCGGTCGCCGCCTGATGCATCTGTGCCTTGACGCAACCGCACCGCGCACACCGATCCTCAATGCCACGGAACTGGGCGCGCCGTTGTACCGGAGCCTTGGCTTTGTCGATTTTGCGCGGATCCAGCAGCATCAGGGCATTGCTGACCTGTCAGGGCTGGCGACACCGAGCGATGGTCTGCCGGTTCGGACGCTAGGTCCGGCCGACCATGCCGAACTGATCAGGCTGGCCAACACGGGCAGCGGTCTGGATCGCACCGTCGTGCTGAATGACCTGTTGTCGCGCGATGCAGAAGAGGTGGTGGGCATCGACCATGAGGGGCGCCTGACAGGCATCGCCCTGCTGCGTCGCTTCGGCAGCGGGCATATCATCGGCCCGCTGGTGGCCCGTGACGTGGGGCAGGCACGGCAGTTGATTGCCCATCTGCTGCAACGGATACCCGGCATGTTCGTGCGCTTCGACATTCTGGCTGATTGCGGCCTGGCGCCCTGGCTCGAAAGCCTGGGCCTGCCGTGTGTCGACAGGGCACCGCGCATGGTGCTCGGAACGCCGCCGCCATCGAGCAAGAACGTGCAGCAGTTTGCACTGGTGACCCAGGCCATAGGCTGAAATCAGCGCGGATAAAGCCCCGGAACAGGTCCGCAATGTTAGCGGGTCGCATACAGCAGATTATTCTTTGCAGACCGGCAGATCGGCGCTTTTTATCCAGACCGCTTTGTTAGCTTATAGGCATATAACGGCCTGATATCAAACGTCCTGACCTCGCCCATTATCGCTCCAGGGAGCTCGCTGGATGACCTCACAGTCCTTGAACAGCCGTCGCGTTGATCCAGACACCGCGCAGAAATTCTATATTGATGGTCGCTGGTCGGCGCCGCTCAACCCGGCCAGTATTGCGGTGATCAACCCGGCGACCGAAGAAGTGGTGGCGCACGTTGCCAGTGGCTCGGCCGCCGACGTCGACCGCGCGGTTGCAGCGGCGCGGGCAGCCTTTGCGGGCTGGTCCGGCACCTCGGCGCCCGCCCGGGCCGAGATAATCGGGCGCATCCATGAGCTTATCCTCGAGCGCAAGGAACAACTGGCGCAGGCCATCTCGCTGGAGATGGGTGCAGCTATCAGTTCTGCGCGGGCGATGCAGGTGCCACTTGCCGCAGAGCACGTTCGTGTTGCGCGTGACCTGCTGGCGACCTATCGCTTCCAGAGCGTCGAAAGCGGCACCGCGATTGAACGCGAACCCATCGGTGTGTGCGGGCTGATCACGCCGTGGAACTGGCCGCTGTATCAAATTACTGCAAAAGTCGACCCGGCGATTGCCGCTGGCTGCACGGTGGTGCTCAAACCCAGCGAACTCTCGCCATTGAGCGCCTTGTTGTTCGCGCAACTGGTGCATGACGCGGGCCTGCCGCCGGGAGTGTTCAACCTGGTCAATGGCAGCGGCCCTGAAGTAGGCAGCGCGATGGCTGCGCACCCTGACATCGACATGATCTCGATCACCGGGTCCAACCGTGCAGGCGCGCTGGTTGCGCAGGCTGCCGCACCGACCGTGAAACGGGTGACTCAGGAACTGGGCGGTAAATCACCGAACATTCTGCTGCCCGACGCCGACTTCGCCAAAGCGGTGCCGCCCGGCGTGATGGCCGCGTTCCGCAACGTTGGCCAGTCGTGCAGCGCGCCGACCCGCATGATCGTGCCCAGGAACCGACTGGCGGAAGTTGAAGCGCTGGCAGCCGAGACGGCCAAGACGATCATTGTGGGAGATCCGCAGCGTGAGGAAACAGTGCTGGGGCCGATCGCCAACGAGGCACAGTTTCACCGCGTACAGGCGATGATCGATGCCGGGCTGAGTGAAGGTGCGAAGCTGGTCTGCGGCGGGCCAGGCCGTGTGCAAGGCCATGAGCAAGGCTTCTACACCCGGCCGACGGTATTTTCCGAAGTGGACTCGTCCATGCGTATCGCCCGGGAAGAAATATTTGGTCCGGTGCTGTGCCTGATTGCCTACGACACGGTTGATGAGGCCGTGGCGATTGCCAACGACACCGTTTACGGTCTGGGCGCGCATGTACAGGGGCAGGATCTTGAGCAGGCCCGTTCGGTGGCTTCGCGCATTCGTGCCGGACAAGTGCATCTGAACTACCCCGCCTGGAACCCGATGGCCCCGTTCGGCGGCTACAAGCGCTCGGGCAATGGCCGCGAGTATGGCGTGCATGGCTTTGAAGAGTATCTGGAGACCAAGGCTATTGTGGGGTTTGGTTGAGTGGCGCTGGTGCTGAAAGTCCGGAAAATGGGCTCAGACTACGATGAGGATCGTTCCCACGCTCCGCGTGGTAATGCCTTTCGTGACGCTCTGCGTCACACAGTTCTGCGATTCAGTGAGATTCAGGGTCGACTCAGGTCACCTTTTCGCCCCTCGGCGAGTGACTTTGACGGGGCAAAGTAACCAAACCCCTCGCTCCTGTTTCCGGCCCGACTTCGTCGGGTTCCTTCGCCCTGACACTGATCCGGGGGTCGCCGCAACAGGCCATCCATGGCCCGGTGCGGCTAGCCTGGCGTCCTGCCAGGCTACCCCCGGATCAGCGCCAGGACTTAGCCGTCACTAACGTCGCACTCTGCGTAGACAGTGCCATCGCGGTTGAAAAGCACTGCGTTGGCAGCGACTGCGTGTAAGGCATGACATTGTTTCGTATCGAAGATTTGTGACGCAGAGCGTCACGAACTGCGTACCAACGCGGAGCATTGGCACGATAATCCGATAGTCACTGAAATCCGATAGTCACTGAAGCATGCGGCGCGAGTGTGAGAAATCACTTTCTGGCCGCTTTGGCCACATCAAGCCTGCGCAGGTGGCAGGTGACTTCTTCGCGGTCGTGGTAGAGCTGTTTGCAGCCGATCGACACCCGTACGCCACGCGCCTGAAAGCCTTCTTCGATACGGTCGAGCAATCGGCGTACTTCGGCGTAGCGCTGTTTCATCGGCAGTTTGAGGTTGACCACTGCTTCGCGGCACAGGCCTTCACCCAGCCAGGTTTCCAGCAACGCGGCATTGCGCGCAGGCTTCTCGACGATGTCGCAGACCATCCAGTCCACCGGGTGCCGGGGTTTGTAGGTAAAACCGTCAGCCATCAAGTGCTGGACCAGCCCGGTATCCATCAGGCTTTCCGCCATCGGCCCGTTATCGATGGCCGTCACCAGCATGCCCCGGCGCACCAGTTGATACGTCCAGCCACCCGGTGCGGCGCCAAGGTCCACGCCGGTCATGTCGCCGGAAAGGCGTTCGTCCCACTGGTCTCTGGGGATGAAATGGTGCCATGCCTCTTCCAGCTTCAAGGTGGAACGGCTAGGCGCCTCGCGGGGAAACTTGAGGCGCGGGATGCCCATCGGCCACATGGCAGAGTTGTCCGCATCGGCCAGACCGAGAAACACTTCACGGCCACTCTTGAAGGTCAGTAACAGACGCGGCTTGCGCGGATCGTCAACCAGCTTGCCTGCCTGCATCAGAGCCTTGCGCAGCGGTGCCTCGAACTTCCTGCAGAAATTCGACAGCTCCTTGCCGTCGTTGGTATCCACGACCTCAAGCCACAGGCTGCCGCAGGCCGGAAACGCCGAAAGCTGCGCAAGGATCACACTGATGCGGTCGGTTTCCGGCAACTCGAGAAACATCCCCCGCGCCCATTGCCGGGGAAAGATCAGCGCGTCGAAACGCTGACCATTCATCAACCGTTCGGCACCATCCGCCTCGGTGCAGATGAATTCGGCACAGGCGGTATCGGGACGTGCCTTGGCATACCCGGCCACGTCCAGGCGCGCGGCGTGATCGGATATCTCCGAGCAGACTTCGCCCTCAAAACCGGGTCGGCAGTGCATAAACAGTGTATTCATGGGTTACTCCTGGGCGGTGGGCACTCGGGCGTAACCCCGCAGACTTGAAAGCCGCGCATGATAGCCCAATCCAGGAACCACTGGTGCTGCACAACAGTCCACAGCAGTTGAAGCCTGATGCGGCGCTCCCGACCTGATGCACATGGAGCCCGTGAACCGATGTTCGGAGAACAATCCAGAAAGGAGACATTCATGCCCTCCCTTGATAGCCTGAAGAGCCTGAAAACGCTCGAAATCGACAACAAGACCTATCATTATTTCAGCCTGCCGGAAGCTGCCCGCTCCCTTGGCGACCTCGACAAACTGCCCATGTCACTCAAAGTGCTGCTGGAAAACCTGCTGCGTTGGGAGGACAACAAGACCGTCACTGGCAACGACCTCAAGGCTATTGCCGACTGGCTGACCGAGCGCCGTTCGGACCGGGAAATTCAATACCGCCCTGCCCGCGTGCTGATGCAGGACTTCACCGGTGTGTCGGCAGTGGTCGATCTGGCCGCCATGCGCGCTGCCGTGGCCAAGGCTGGTGGTGACCCGCAGCGCATCAACCCGCTGTCCCCGGTGGACCTGGTCATCGACCACTCGGTGATGGTCGACAAGTTTGGCAACGCCGAAGCGTTCGGCGAGAACGTCGACATCGAGATGCAGCGCAACGGTGAGCGCTACGCGTTCCTGCGTTGGGGCCAGAGCGCTTTCGATAACTTCAGCGTAGTGCCGCCCGGCACCGGCATTTGCCATCAGGTGAACCTCGAATACCTGGGCCGCACTGTGTGGACCAAGGAAGAAGACGGCCGCACTTACGCGTTCCCCGACACCCTGGTCGGCACCGATTCGCACACCACGATGATCAATGGCCTTGGCGTGCTGGGCTGGGGCGTGGGCGGTATCGAAGCCGAAGCGGCGATGCTTGGCCAACCGGTGTCGATGCTGATCCCGGAAGTCATCGGTTTCAGGCTGACCGGCAAATTGAAGGAAGGCATCACCGCCACCGATCTGGTGCTGACGGTCACCCAGATGCTGCGCAAGAAAGGTGTGGTCGGCAAGTTTGTCGAGTTCTACGGCGACGGCCTGGCTGATCTGCCACTGGCAGACCGGGCGACCATTGCCAACATGGCACCGGAATACGGCGCGACCTGTGGTTTCTTCCCGGTCGATGAGGTGACGCTGGACTACCTGCGTCTGTCCGGTCGTCCTGACGAGACCGTCAAGCTGGTCGAGGCGTATTGCAAAGCTCAGGGCCTGTGGCGTCTGGCAGGTCAGGAACCGGTGTTCAGCGACAGTCTGGAACTGGACATGAGTACCGTGGAAGCCAGCCTTGCAGGCCCCAAACGTCCTCAAGACCGTGTCGCGCTGCCGAATGTATCCAAGGCATTCAGCGACTTTCTCGGTTTGCAGGTCAAGCCCGCCAAGGTCGACGAAGGTCGTCTGGAAAGCGAAGGCGGCGGCGGTGTCGCGGTGGGCAACGAGGCTCAGGTCAGCGGTGAAACCCAGTATGAGTACAACGGCCAGACCTATAACCTGAAGGACGGTGCCGTGGTCATCGCGGCGATCACCTCCTGCACCAACACCTCAAACCCCAGCGTCATGATGGCCGCCGGGCTGGTGGCAAAAAAAGCTGTCGAGAAAGGCCTGAAGCGCAAGCCCTGGGTGAAAAGCTCGCTGGCACCCGGTTCGAAAGTCGTGACCGACTATTACAACGCGGCAGGTCTGACCCAATACCTCGACGCCCTGGGCTTCGATCTGGTGGGTTACGGCTGCACCACCTGTATCGGTAACTCCGGCCCACTGCTGGAGCCTATCGAAAAAGCCATTCAGCAATCCGACCTGACAGTGGCCTCGGTGCTCTCGGGCAACCGCAACTTCGAGGGTCGCGTCCATCCGCTGGTCAAGACCAACTGGCTGGCATCGCCGCCTCTGGTGGTCGCCTACGCACTGGCAGGCTCGGTGCGAATCGACATCAGCAGCGAGCCACTGGGCGAAGGGTCGGACGGGAAACCGGTTTACCTGCGCGATATCTGGCCAAGCCAGCAGGAAATCGCCGATGCGGTGGCCAGCGTCAACACCGGTATGTTCCACAAGGAATACGCCGAAGTGTTTGCCGGTGACGAACAATGGCAAGCCATCGAAGTGCCACAGGCCGCCACTTATGTCTGGCAGGACGACTCCACGTACATTCAGCACCCGCCGTTCTTCGAAGACATCGGTGGTCCATTACCGGTTATCGAAGACGTGGAAAACGCGCGCATCCTCGCCTTGCTGGGCGACTCGGTGACCACCGACCACATCTCCCCTGCCGGGAATATCAAGGTCGACAGCCCCGCCGGACGCTACCTTCAGGAAAAAGGCGTCAAGTATCAGGACTTCAACTCCTACGGCTCACGCCGCGGTAACCACGAAGTGATGATGCGCGGCACTTTCGCCAATATCCGCATTCGCAACGAAATGCTCGGCGGTGAGGAAGGCGGTAACACGTTGCATGTGCCCTCCGGCGAGAAGCTGGCGATATACGATGCAGCCATGCGCTACCAGGCAGAAAATACGCCGCTGGTGATCATCGCGGGGCTGGAATACGGCACTGGCTCCAGTCGCGACTGGGCGGCCAAGGGTACTAATCTGTTAGGCGTCAAGGCTGTCATCGCCGAAAGCTTCGAACGGATTCACCGCTCGAATCTGGTCGGTATGGGCGTGCTGCCTTTGCAGTTCAAGAACGGCCAGACCCGCAAGACACTGGGCCTGACCGGCAAGGAAACGCTGAAAATCACCGGACTGACCAACGCCGACGTGCAACCGGGCATGAGCCTGACTCTGCATATCAACCGCGAAGACGGCAGCAAGGAAACCGTCGACGTGCTGTGCCGCATCGACACGCTTAACGAGGTGGAATACTTCAAGGCGGGGGGCATTCTGCATTACGTGTTGCGACAGCTGATCGCTTCCTGACACGCATTGCCTGACACGCAGCCTGCCCCAGCTTAGGGGTCAGGCTCGTGCATGAAGATTTGTCTAAGCTCAAACCGGCATCGCTGGACGTCGGATAGAATCCTGCGCTTCTTGAAGCAGGATGTATCTCATGAGTACGAGGCACTGGCTGGTTCTCTTTCTTCTGAGTGCTGGCTAAGCGCTTGCACTGTCCTATGGCAGCCTTGCCCCTTCTGCGGCCGCAAGTTTCAGCCTGTTGCTCCTCGCCTGGTTATGCGTGGCGTTGCCCTCCCATCAATACATCCGCCTTTTTGGTCACGCGCTGTTTATTGTGACGGGCCTCGCGTTGGCTTTTCATCTGGCACCCGGCTTCAATAGCGCGCAAGTCATCGAGGCCACCCGATTCACGGCCGATGCCCAGGTTTTTTCCATGTCGCTTTATCTGGACAAGCCTCTGATCGGCTTCTGGCTGATACTGGCCTGCCCGTGGATCATGCCCAGGGTCGACATGACCCATTCGCTGCAAACCGGCGTTCTCGCGCTGATCGTGACGTCAGCGTTCTGCATGACAGCAGCCGTCATTCTCAACGTTGTCGGCTGGGCACCCAAATGGCCTGATCAAGGCCTGATATGGCTGCTCAACAACCTGTTGCTGGTGACCCTGACCGAAGAACTGTTTTTTCGCGCATATCTGCAAGGCGCTCTGCAGCGCCTGTTCAAGGGCTCTAGGTTTGCGAGCGCACTGTCGATCACCCTTGCTGCAAGCCTGTTCGGGCTCGCTCACACAGGCGCCAGCTGGGAGTGGATGGTGCTGGCGAGCATGGCAGGTGTGGGTTACGGCATCGCGTTTCGTTTTGGTGGCCTGCAAGCGGCAATCATCAGTCACTTCGGTCTGAATCTGGTGCACTTCGGGCTTTTCACCTACCCCATGCTTGGCCGGTAATGCTGACTGCCCGGTCATTTGTGACGCACCGCTCAATTTATCGACACGCCGGCCGATAACAAACCATAGTCTTCCGGATCGAAGGATCGAAACCCAATGCGCAACAACCAGCCCATCACTCAACATGAGCGGACTTTTCCTGCCGAGCAGCGACTGATCTCCACCACCGACACCCGCGGTACGATCACGTATTGCAACGATGCCTTCGTCGACATCAGTGGTTACAGCGAGGCGGAACTGCTCGGTGCAGCGCACAACACCGTGCGTCACCCGGACGTGCCACCTGCGGTTTTCGAGCACATGTGGACCACTCTCAAAACCGGGCAGCCGTGGATGGGCATCGTCAAGAATCGCTGCAAGAACGGCGATCATTACTGGGTCAACGCCTACGTAACGCCGATGCTGGAAAACCGCAAGGTGGTGGGTTTCGAGTCGGTACGCATCAAACCGACAGCCGAACAGATCCGTCGTGCCGAGGCGCTTTATGCCCGGATCAACAAGGGCAAGAGCGCGATACCGAGCCGCGACAAGTGGCTGCCGGTACTTCAGGACTGGCTGCCGTTCATTCTGGTCAGTCAACTGAGCTTCCTGATCGGCGTATGGCTCAACTCGCATTGGGGCTTTGCCCTGGCGGCGGCGCTTTCAGTGCCACTGGGCCTGCTGGGGTTGTCCTGGCAGCAGCGCGGCACCAAACGTTTGTTGCGCCTGGCCGAGCAGACGACCTCTGACCCACTCATCGCACAGATGTATACCGACAGCCGTGGCCCACAAGCGCGCCTGGAAATGTCGATCCTCAGCCAGGAAGCACGTCTGAAGACTTGTCTCACGCGTTTGCAGGACACCGCCGAACACTTGACCAGTCAGGCTTGTCAGTCCAACTCGCTGGCCAATGCCAGTTCGACCGGGCTGGAGCGCCAGCGTGTGGAAACCGAGCAGGTCGCCGCCGCGATCAACCAGATGGCCGCCACCACCCAGGAAGTCGCCAGCCACGTAAACCGTGCTGCCGATGCCACCCAGCAGGCCAATGAACTGACGCGTCGCGGCCGCGATATCGCCGGTGAAACCCGCGAAGCCATTCAGCGCCTGTCCACCTCGGTGGGTGAAACCGGCCTGACCGTGACCCGACTGGCCAAGGACAGCGATGAAATCGGCGGCGTGGTCGATGTGATCAAAGGCATCGCCGACCAGACCAACCTGCTGGCCCTAAACGCCGCGATCGAAGCGGCGCGCGCCGGCGAGATGGGCCGCGGCTTTGCGGTCGTGGCGGATGAAGTACGCCAGTTGGCGCAACGCACTGCTGAGTCCACCGGGCAGATCCATGGTCTGATCGCCAAACTGCAGCAGACCGCCAACGACGCGGTACAAACCATGGACGCAGGTCGCCGTCAGGCAGAAGAAGGCGTGGCCCGGGTGCTGGAAGCGGACCAGGCACTGGTGGGCATCAGCGAGGCCGTCGCCAACATCACTGACATGACCACCCAGATCGCCACCGCCACTGAAGAGCAAAGCGCCGTCGCCGAGGAGATCAACCGCAATATCGCCACCATCGCCAGCCTGGCTGACCAGACATCGGACGAAGCCCATCGCTCGGCAGTGTTGAGTGGTGAACTGACCGATACGGCAAACTCGCAGTATTCGTTGGTGGAGCGATTTAATCGCTGAGACTTGAGACTGTTTTCAACGCCTCGACAAACTTCGGTTGGTCGGGGCTTTTTTATGGAACGCTAGTGGTGTGCGCGGTTAGTTTTAAATATCAATCTGACAGAATCTGAGAAGCGATCTGAAGACTGTGTAGGATATTTCTTTAACACCTTTGACGACAGCAATGTAGCACTCTTGACCATTGACAGCGAATGCATACTCCGATTAGTTGAAATTCAGGTGATGCGGTAGTTATTTATTACCCCTGTAACTATCGTTTATCACCTGAGTAAAACTTTAGCTCAGCGCCATGTGGGGCCTGGCTTTTTAATTGGAGAGACAAATGAAAGATTCCAGCCAGCACTATCAATTTTCCGCACCACGTGTTCCAGCAGCCAGCCCTATTGATGGACTGATGCCAGTTGACAGCCTGAACCGGCCGGTGAGCGTTGAGGTTGGCCTTTGGAGCAAGATGCGTCCGGGCTATGACATCCAACTGAACCTGGACGGTCATTTGGTGGGAGAACGAAAAATCCTGACTCACGATAACAGCCCTGGCGACGTAATTTATCTGGAGCTGGACGAAAAGTTTTTGGCAGAAGATCGTTCATACACCTTGTGCTTTACGACCACGAACAATATCAACCAAACTCAAGAGGACTCACCGTTTACCTCCTTGATTATCGACCGCACCGCCCCAGGCGCAGCACTGCTTGCGCCAATCATCTTCCATCAAATCAATTTCGGCGAAGCGCTGAAAGGCATGCTTCCCGGCTACGCCGACATGCAGGCGGGCGATTGCATCCAGACCTTCTGCAATAACAGAGAAGGCCCGGTTCATGTGGTGGAGCCTGAAAACCTTGCCACCGTTCCCATGCAGATCGTTTTCAGCAAAGCATTCCTGCTTGGTCTGGACAGCCAATACGTTACCATCAATTATCAGGTCATCGACCGTGCGGGCAATTTGTCACTGCTCTCGCACTCCGTGACGCTGTCAATGCAGCTTTAAGCACAGCAGCCTACATTTCTTGCCTACAACTTGACGGTTTCGCACGCTGATGCGTGCGAGACCCTAATGATAAAGTTGAGTGAATATTCCTATGCATGAGTGGGAATCTAGACAAAACGCAGTTTTTTACCTTTTGTAAGATTTATCTGTAGTTAACGTCCTACAGGTATTTCACGCAGAAAAAGTTCAAGAAAAATACCTGCACCCAGCTTTACCCTTTATTTACAGCATCCTTGACACTAATGATCAATAATTTAGTACGCACATGCTACAAAATGTAACCTCACAACCATACACAACCCGTGCGTGGCTTTGAAATGGGCAGACACTTGACCTGAACACTTATGTGCCTTGTAATATTTCCGCTGCCGACAACTGCCGGCATATACATAACAACTCAACTTAATGTCAATAAAAGAGTTTACGATGGATAAAGAACAATCCACGGATGTAGCGGCGCGCACCCAAAAAGAAAAAAACAACCCCAAAAGCGCGAGTGCTGTTCAAGAAGCCCCACCCCACGAGAGCCTCTACCGACAGGCGAGCCCCCTCCATCTTCCGTCCGATATTTCCAACACGCTGAAAGCACCTGTGCTGCCTGACATCGATCCTGATTCCATCAGTAACGAACAGGCACATGCGGGCATTACCATTCATATCCCCGGGTCGGTCAAAATGTGCTGGGGTGACGAAATCCATTTCTATTGGGGGAAAAACCTGTCATCGACAACGCTTTTCCATCGGGTAGGCGAAAACAGCGTGGTACGTGTGCTGTGTATTTCCTACAACTTCACGCCCTATGTTCAGTACGGTCTGGTTGACCTGTATTACGAGCTTTATCGCGATCATCGCCTGATCGGCACATCGCCGGTGTTGCGGGTGAACGTCAACTATGCAGTGCCTGTCACGTCCCGACAGAGGCAACGCAAACGCAGGTTTATCGATCAATAACTGAAGAGCCCCCGGTGATCACTCACCGGGGGCTCTGGTGTTGCTCAGGTACTGGCCTTAAGAATCAGAATGCCAGGCGTAGCCCCACATTCGCACCCCAGGGTTGCTCGATATGCCGACCTTTCATGTAATCGAAGTCTGCATGCAGTTTCAGACGCTCGGACAGCGACACCGATACCCCGGCGCCCAGTTCGCCGCGAGAACCGAACAGGCTGTTATCAAATTTAACATCGTTGGCTTTCACCTCGTTATGGCGCGAAAACTCCTGCGCAATGGCGACACGCACATAAGGCTGCAACACTCCGCCATCCTTGAGCGCAACACTGCGGCCGAGCGAGGTGCCAACCTTGCCCAATACCGACTGGGTCTGATCGTTCTTCGCTTTCATGCCGTTGTCCAGGCGCAGCTCCTGCCCCTGAACGACAACGCTGGACAGCTGAGCGAAGGGCTCAAGGAAGTAATCGTCCGCCAGCTTGATGTGGCGGCCGAACTCTACCCAGCCCCCTACCCCGTTGTTGGTGTAGTCACCCTTGGCCTTGCTTGCATCGCTCATGGCAACATCTGCCTTGTTGCGAAAGCGGTTGAGCTTGAGCACCCCGTCAACGTAGTAGCCGTCGTCCGACAGCCAGGTGGCATAGGCACCTGCATAGTAGCTGTCGACTTTTCCCGTAGTACCACGGCTCAAATCGATACCGGACGTGCTGTACCCTCCCAGCACACCCAACACCAATTGGCCGCTGCTGACCTCGACAGGCGCATCGGCACCCAGCGACAGGCCACTTTGCTTCTGCCGGTAGCCGACACCATCACTGGTCGTGGCATTAAGCCTGTTGCCATAGGCACGCATCCAGCCGCCCGCCCTGCCGCTTGCGCGAACCTCGCCCATGCGCGAACGCAGGGTAGAGAGCTCACTCATCCAGATGGCAGGTGCCGCGCTGTAAAGCGCAAGTGCGCTCTGGGTCGAGGGGCTTATGACCTTGTCTTTACCGACGATGAACCAGTCATTGCCCTGTTGCTCCAGCAGATAAGAATAGGCGCCGAGGTCGACACGCCCGCCCAGCAGGCTGAATTGCGCGTCACCACCTTCGGTATGCACCACCTTGAGCGGTGCCATGTCAGCAGAGACAACCTCCACCCCCGTGTTGCGCACCCGCAACCCGAACTGCCCACTGGCCGGGCCGTTGACGTCTATAAGATCTCCGACACTGTTGTCCAGATCCACGCGCAAGCCAAACGTGCCGCCCCCTGACAACTCATTCAGCGAAAGTGTATGGAACCCTTCACCAGCAAACGAAACCCTCCCCCCGTGCAGAGAAAGCGACTTGACGGCATTGTCGCCCTGCATCTGCCAGTGACTGCCCGAGGTAATCGCCAGACGGTTGCCATTGACGATGTTGCCGTTCAATTGCGCGTCGTTTTGCAGCGTGATGTTCAGGGTGCTGGTGTCATCGGCGACAAGGTCGCCGTAGAGGGTGCTGTTGTCGACGTTGAAGTTGACAGTGCTGTGATCTTCCACCTCCAGCAGGTTGCCATTTCCGGCCCATAGCTCGGAATGGTTTTGCACAGCAATGTCGGCCTCGATGTCGAGCGCAGCGCGCTGGTTTACTTTGATGGCGGCCCCGGCCAAACCCTGGACTATCGATCGGTCAATCACAGCAACGGACTTGTTTCCGACCAGTATTCCGGCTTGGGATCCATCTACCAGATGGATTCCATTCATGTCGCCTGTCACATGACTGTTGTCGGCGATCAGCACATTGGCGCCAGAAACAAAAATCCCCTGGCCACTTTTGCTTTGCGACGCAAACCCGCGCACATCGGTATTGAAAATACTCAGCGCCCCCCACAACCCGACTGAAATACCGTAGTCCGATCCCGATACATCGCTTGAATGAGCCGATACCGTGGAGCCAGGGTTGATAGAGCCCATCACTCCATGAAGAACAATGCCGCTATCTGTCGCGTTTTTCACGGTAGCGTTGGAGAGACTACCCAGCGCATCGGAAAGGCTGATACCGCTTTCAACCACGCCGGACTGAATATTGACAGTAGCGTCTCTCACAACCACCTGGTCTGCTCGCCCACCGACAATATTAAGAATACTTTGATCACCAATATGATAAGAATCGAAGGGAGTATCAGGACCTACGGTAATGATTTCAGCCCGTCTAACGGTTTCATCTGGCAACTTTTCATCCGGCCACAATCCGGTGACTGCTTCAGTCTCTAAAGACAGACCATTATTATCGCTCGATGCCGCTGATGACGGGAGTATCAGTTTTTTTGTGTTCGGGCTGGTTAGGGCCTGCCGTCAGGCAGGCCCTTGTTTTACCAGCTCGG
>NZ_LKBW01000136.1 GCF_002699855.1 Pseudomonas amygdali
TGAGTCCTGTGGAATTCAGGATGCAGGCCGCCAAGGCAGCGTAAGTGGATAATTGTCCAACCTTCGGGGGGCATACCACTCCAGCGTGGGAATGCAGTTCTCGACGCTTTGCGTCGTCAAGAGGACGCGGAGCGTCCGGAACGGCATGCGACGCGGAGCGCCGCACGATAGTNCGATCATCGTTCCCGCTACAGGCCTCAGCTCCGTATCAGTGCGCCCGCAAGCTTTGCTATTCTTCGCGCCCTGTGAGCGCCAGGCGCTTTTTTCAGCCATGTTTCGGGGGCTTCATGACGGCCATCGTTCAATCCACTCCCCAGCCCTTCAGCAGAGCCGACTACAAGACCCTGGGTCTTGCGGCGCTGGGTGGCGCGCTGGAAATCTACGACTTCATTATCTTCGTATTCTTTGCGCTGACCCTCAGCCAGCTGTTTTTTCCGCCCGACATGCCCGAGTGGCTGCGTCTGCTGCAAAGCTTCGGGATCTTCGTGACAGGCTATCTCGCACGCCCGCTGGGCGGCATTCTGATGGCGCATTTTGCCGACCGGCTGGGACGCAAGCGGGTGTTCAGCCTGAGTATTCTGATGATGGCCCTGCCTTGTCTGCTGATCGGCATCATGCCCACCTACGCACAGATTGGTTACTGGGCGCCGCTGGTGCTGCTGGCGTTACGCATTCTGCAGGGCGCAGCGGTCGGCGGCGAGGTACCCAGTGCCTGGGTCTTCGTGGCAGAGCACGCACCCCAGGGGCATCGCGGCTACGCACTCGGGGTTTTGCAAGCCGGTCTGACGTTTGGATACCTGCTCGGTGCGCTGACCGCAACATGGCTGGCAAGGGTCTTCAGCCCGGGTGAGATCCTTGACTGGGCGTGGCGCATTCCGTTTCTGCTTGGCGGCGTTTTCGGTGTAGTGGGCGTCTGGCTGCGTCGCTGGCTGAACGAAACGCCAGTGTTCATCGCCATGCACGCCCAGCGTGAAAACATGCCTGCACTGCCGCTTGGCCAGGTCCTGCGCGATCATCGCCAATCCTTGCTGCCTGCCGCGCTGTTGACGTTTGTGCTGACGTCCGCGGTGGTCGTGCTGGTGGTGATTACCCCGACGGTCATGCAGCAGCGCTTCGGGATCAGCGCCAGCAATACCTTCGCCCTGAGCGCAGTGGGCATCGTCTTCCTCAATATCGGCTGCGTGCTGGCAGGCATGCTGGTTGACCGCATCGGTGCGTGGCGCGGGGTCATCATCTACAGCCTGCTGCTGCCGCTGGGTATAGGCGTGCTTTACGCCAGCCTCATCCAGCAATGGATGCCGCTGGGTATCGCCTACGCCATTGCAGGGCTGGCCTGCGGGGTTGTCGGCGTGGTGCCTTCGGTGATGGTCGGACTGTTCCCTGCGAACATTCGTGTGTCAGGCATCTCGTTCACTTACAACATTGCCTACGCTTTTTGGGCGAGTACCACGCCATTGCTGCTCATCGCTCTGATGCCCTGGAATATCTGGGTTTGCGTGCTTTACAGCCTGGTCATGGGGATTGTGGGTCTGACGACCGCAGCGGTATTCGGCCTGCGCCGGGGTGTAGTGGTAGATGACCTTGCAACCGGCAGAAGCGGATAGCGCCAAGCCTGTTCCTGCTGGCGCGCCTCTTTCTCGCACGCAGCCGCTCATCTCTGTGGGCGGTTTTCGCAAATGAAACATATCAAGAAAGTTCCTCAAGTCAGGCGCTGTCAATTGTAACAAGTGATTGTAATTCTGTTTGCTCAAGTCTATCTTGCGCCCCTCTATATTATTTTTATTTATTGAGCTGGTGTGCTCTTGCCTGCCACGATTCCAACGTGGCTCGGCTGGCGGGTTATTTATGATTTCATTAAATTGATAGTCGTAATTTTTCTGTATTTTCTGTAGGAGATTTCTTCAGTCGTTTATTAATTAACGATTAATCTTACAGGTCTTTGTTTTTGGCAAGGTTTTGGTTTTTATTCGGGTTTAATGAAAAACAATACTAAATAAAATGATTTCTGTGCCGATTTACTTTTTAGGTCATGGAAGACGAGTGTAAGAAACATCCTACAAATTTGCTCTAGGGCAAAATGATGGCAAGGGGAAGTAGTATGGAGGTGACAATGAGAGAGCAAGAGGTTCTTGGCCTGCTGTTGCAGGGCTGTACGAACAAGGAAATCGCCAGGCAGCTCCGTATCAGTGACTATACGGTTCGCGATCACGTGTCTTCGCTACTAAGAAAGAGCCGTGTAAAGACCCGTGTCGAGCTCATGGCGCGTTGTGTTTCTATCTTGCTTCCGGGAAAAAGTAACCGACCCCCTACATCTGTCGGATTGCGTAACGAGTCAGCACATACATAATGTGTCTTGTCACAGAATATATCTTGTCAGGGCGATCAGCGTTATCGGGATAGCGCCCCAAGGTCAATAATCTCAATGTTGCACTACGGTTGCTTTTCGGTGTTCGGCTATCTGGCTGCCCGGAACAGGGGATTTCTGAAGTTCGTCCTTACGGCAAACCGTAAAGAATAAAAAGGAGCAATCATGACTGTTTGTTTTGTTCGGGGCCGCTCTGAGTCCGATCAGTCATTGCGGCTGGATCCGCATCGGCCCGGTTTGAATCTCACAACAGACTTCCATCGCCTGGCAACCCGGCAGTCGGCACTTTCGGTGACGCAACTTGCCGAGCAACAGAAAAAACTGTCCGGCCCCGTTGGCCTGTTTGCCAAGCTCTGCCGACAGGTTCGTTCGCATGGACGCCAGGCCCCGTTGATCGAAGAGGTCGAGCGGCTTGAGGGGCGCAAGCGCAAGTGGCTGGCCGAGCAGGCTGTGCAGTTCATCCTGGGCTTGCACGGCCGCCGGCCAGCGGTAGACAACCCGTTCAAAGGCCTGTTGCGCGAAGACCTGTGCTGCATCGTGTTCGATGACGCATCGCTGCACACGCTGGTCGAGCGTTACACTGCCGGTGAAGCACTGCGGCACCAGGACAGTGAGTACTTCGTCAAACTCATTGCCACCACACGGAACACAGTCGAGCGACGAATCGTCTTCCACGGCCTGCTCGAACACTTCGACCGATTACTGCCGATCGAAAAGAGCATCTACCCGCTCAATTATCGCACCACCCAGCTTGCCCATCTGGAGCAGGAAGAGACCCTCTACGGCAAGTTGATCATGGAGCAGCCCATTAGCGCACTGCTTGAAGTACATACCCCTGCATGGCTGTTGGAAAATCTTTCCTCTTTTGAGTTTTCGATTGATTGAGAACCTGCTCTGGGTATCCATGGATTAATACTTTCTCTGAGAAGTATTTTACATGGATATATAAAGTCATTCGGCGGTTCACGATTTTTTCAGCGGTGGTGTTGAAACTCTGTAAGTAGAAAATTGGCAAAGTAAGCCGTTGGGGGCGGAAACAGTCACCGTTCATTTAACGTATTGATTGTCGACCCCTGACGATAAGCGTCAGGGGTTCTATAGGCCAGGAGTCCACATTATGCGGGTGATCAGCTCTGGAATAGAAGCGCTGGTAACAGCAAGGCAACTCGATGAAAAAATAGCCTCTAAAAAAATACCCGTTCTTGCTAACTCATCCAGTCATACAAACTTTTTGGACCCCTCCGTGACAATCAGTGGCGGGGCGATTCTCAAGCAGAGAATTTTCGGACTGACAGACCCTAAATTTCCAGCACCCATGCTGGGTAAGGCAGAGTGCGGCACGTCCATGCCTGAAACCTCTTTTTTAACACGGGATGACCGAAGGCTTCTTGGCGAGGTTTATGAGTGGGCCAGAGATCAGGGGGCTGATCTTTTCTACGTCGATGACTTGGCGTTTGGGCTGGCATCCTACAGGGAGAAAGACGATGGAGGGATCTGGTCTCGTCATAACGAAGGCAAGACCTATGACATGGAAGGGCACAAGGTCTTTTACAGTTTTACAGATACAAATGCGGCGACGGCCAAGCGTATTATTGAGGGAAGCGCTTTAACAACAACACGGCTGGATCAGGGTTTTATTCGTTTTATCACGGACAAAGACTACGGTGCTGAACCGCCCCGGGTTTCTCGGAGACTCCAACCTTTGAGAGGATGGAGCGATGAAAAAACTACCGAA
>NZ_LKBW01000137.1 GCF_002699855.1 Pseudomonas amygdali
CCGGCTCGAAAATATGAACCCGAGGGGGGTCAAAACTAAGTTGGCGATTTAGCACGGAAGGGGGTCACTTTTTAGTTGGCGTTGACAATCAGCTGTCATCGCGGTATCTGGATCACCTTTCGCGGCGGTCACAGGGCTGACGATAACGCTACCGTCTTTTAAGGTAAGGGTAAGTCTGGAGGGAATTTCATCCGGGAATCGCGCGGAAATATCCGACTCTTCAACGATTTCGATACGTGAACTGAGCGACAGAATGTCGGGCGCGGTGATTGAATCCCCCGTGACTTCGTCAGGTCCCAACTTACCTCTGACAATCAATGCTGCCAGCGGAAACGCCAACGCATATTGGGCCTGATCAGCGTTGCGAGGGGTATGGCCCTGCAAGCACATCGACTCGTAGAAGGTTTCCACACGGATCGATTCAATCACGTCAGCATTCAACTCAGGTTGCTGGCGCTGTATTTCAAGCATGGCTGTCAACGCTGGTTGCGCCCATCGGCACACGGGCCATGGTTTGAAGTACTGGCTATCAATTTCCCAGCGTTTTCCTATGTCGGCCCAGTGCGCTGCGACGCTTGGGTCTTCTACCGTTTCAGCGGGTGCACCTGTTATTCCCGCTTGAGCCATCAATAAAGAGTTCAAGCCGACATAGGCACCTGCTCCATGGGCGTCACGCAGCATCGTTGGTGACAGCACCACACGCATCATCGGGCAGCGTGCGCTGAAGTATTCAGCAATGCCCAATGCGTGGCGAAATGTCGGCTCATCGAACCCCAGTAATCGGGCACCGGCACACTCCACCCCCATTGCAGAAAAGCCTCCAGAGGCATGGTAGGTGGGGGAGGTCGCCATTAAGGCAGTGCCGGCGCGTAACGCGGTCTCATAGCCAATGCACAGTGCCGACAGGAAATCGTGCCCGCTGATCTGCTGGCCTTGGTGATGCAGCGCATCGGTCAGCGCCAGTAATGCCGGGACTACGGTTGCACCCGCGTGCCCTTTGGATTTGAAGTGCCCTTCGTGGGCATCCAGGCTGTCGGCGGAAAATCCACCCGCCCACGCTGCACCGAGAATATTGACCCGCTGACCGTCGAATATCAGGCGGCTGGTGTACATGCCATCAGGGTAGTGCTGACGTGCATAGTTACGCATTGCCTTGCTGGTGTCATTGGATGTCGCACCTGCCATGACCGCGACGATATCCAACAGGCTGCTTTTGAGTATTGCCTGAGTGTTGGCGGGTGCTTGCTGGAAATCGAAATCGCGACAAAATTCGAACAGTGACATCCTGACCACTCCTTACGAAAATCATTGTTGTGCCGCTGCACGATGACCCAGTGGGGTCTCACCGTTCCAGCAACATTTTCGTAGGGCAATCGATAACAAAAGCGATTTTCTGCTGAGGCCGGTCAGGTCACCGGGGGAACTTCGACAAGATCCATTCACGAAACAGGCGCAACTCATCTTCGTTCTCGGCGTTCTCTCTACAGCTCAGGTAATGCGAGCTGTTGCGTAGCTGAACCTGCTGTTGGATCGGTCGTACCAATACGCCGCGCTCCACCAGTCGAATAACCAGGTGGTTCCATCCCAAGGCAATACCCTGGTGGGTCAGCACCATACTGATCAACAAGTTGTAGTCGTTGGCATTGAAAATTTGCGGGCTGTCTTGCGGGCGCTCATCAATGTCAACCGACTGAAAGGCAAGCCAGACGCCCCAATCAACATGCTCGGCCACCTGGGATCGGCCATAAGGACTCAGGTTCAGCAAGGCCGAGTTTCGCAGGCCTTCGATGGTCGCGATTTCCGGGTGTTGCTCTAGAAACTGCGGGCTGCACACGGGGTAAATGACGTCATGGCATAACGGGTAGCTTTTGTAGTCGTCCCTGATGCGGGCCATTTTGGTAATGAAAACGTCGGGTTGTACACCCGGTTCCATGGTCAGGAAGTTTTGCGTTGTGATCAGATTCAGCTCAATGCCGGGGTTTTGTTCAATGAACTCTGGTAGATGGGCTGACAACCACAAGGCGGAAAAGGCAGGGGAACAGCATACAGTCAGCATCTTTTTAAAGGATTGACTGCTGCGGATTCGCTCTGCAGCCTGTGCGATATTCACGAACGACAGTTGGGCGGCATCAAAGAACAAAGCGCCGGCTGACGTCAGCTCAACGGTGCGTCCGGCACGAGTGAAAAGCTGTGCACCCAGATAGTCTTCCAGTTCCCGAATCTGCCGACTGATCGCTGCCTGCGACACACAAAGCGCCTCGGCGCCGAGGGTGAAACTTTCGTATTTGGCAGCCGCTACAAAAGCTTTCACAGCCCTCAAAGACGGCATTTTCAGCAGAATGCTGTCAGGGTCGACATGCTTTGACATCCTTAGGTTCTCCTTGCGCAGCCGCTCCCCGCTGAAGCGACGCGAGGGTAACTGAAGCCAGACAGTAAGAGTGATGTAATGGTCGTTTTTGAGACATAACGGGTCGTACTTGTGTGAGGCTGCCACGAGATGGGCGGCTTCGAGCGATCCATAACCCAACGTTATCCAATTGTCCCTGTAAATGTAGTTGGAGTTGAGGAAGGGTTGCCACTAAATTTGAAACATCCCTCGTTCCCAGGGTCCAAAAATAATAAAAGGAAGCCGTCGTGAAACCTTCGATTCATTACCGCTGCCGTTTAAAACTAATGTCGATCGTTTGCGCACCGCTCAAGGCGAACAGTGCCGAACACGAAGAGGGCAGGGTATGACTGAGTCTGACGAAATCATTTCCGTCAAGAATGTCTATAAGGTATTCGGCACACAGCCGGACCTCGCAATGAAGATGCTTGCCGATGGGGCTTCCAAAGACGAGGTCTTTAAAAAGACCGGGCAAGCCATCGGTGTCTTTGATGCAAACTTCTCCGTTCGTCGCGGTGAGATTTTCGTGATCATGGGTCTGTCCGGGTCCGGTAAATCAACCATGCTCCGTTTATTCAATCGCTTGATTGAGCCCACCAGTGGATGGATCTTTCTGAATGGCAAGGAAATTACCGGTCTGTCGGATAAAGATCTTCTACAAGTGCGCAGGAAAGACATGGGTATGGTCTTTCAATCCTTTGCACTTATGCCGCACATGAGCGTCATCGATAACGTTAGCTTCGGTTTGGAAATCAGCGGCGTTGTCGAAAAAGGACGCTACTGCCGTGCCAAGGGGGCGTTGGCGCAGGTCGGCCTCGCGGGCCAGGAGTTCAGCTTTCCCCATCAACTGTCCGGCGGTATGCAGCAACGTGTCGGACTCGCCAGAGCCCTGGCCAACGACCCCGCAATCCTTCTGATGGACGAGGCTTTTTCAGCCCTCGATCCCATGATCCGCAGCGAAATGCAGGGCGAATTGATCAAGCTGCAGGCCGAGCAAAACCGGACCATCATCTTTATTTCACATGATATTGAAGAGGCCGTACGGATCGGGCACCGCATTGCAATCATGGAAGGCGGTCGGGTTGTGCAAATTGGTACCCCTCGTGAGCTGCTGTGTAACCCTATCAATAAATACGTGCGTGATTTCTTTAATGGATTCGATACCAGCCGAATTCTCAAGGCGGGCGATATTGCCCAACAGGACGCCAGCATTGTCTATGAACCTGGTCGCCACACCCCTCTAAAAGCAGAAGCGTCGCTCAGAGAAATCCTGCATATCGTCGCGGCGTCCGCAACGCCTATGCCGGTGGTAGACGAAATTGGCTTATATAAAGGCTCGATCTCGCAAGGCCACCTTCTGAGCTGCCTGAATAATAGTTAACTTGAAGAATCAGAGCGCTCTCAAGTTCTGGGGGGGGAGGAAACATCATGTCGGACTTTAATTATCTGGACCCGTTCCAAAGCTTCACCGTTCCACTGGGGTCGTGGGTGGACGCTGCACTTACTTACCTGGTGCATCATTTTCGGGAAGTGTTCAGGTCCATTAGATGGCCGGTCGATCAAGTGCTTGATGGTATTCAGTGGAGCCTGCTTTCTGTGCCGCCCACTGAACCGCCCCGGGTTTCTCGGAGACCCTTTTGTTTGAGTCATGCCACCTGGGCAGACTCGG
>NZ_LKBW01000138.1 GCF_002699855.1 Pseudomonas amygdali
TTTGGTCGGCATACATGCACCTCTAGCTACATGTTATGCCCGAACACAAAATTTCTGACAGTCTCTCAGAATCCGCCGGCTTGTGCGGTTTAGTCAGCGTTTCCAAGATGGCTCGTTCGCTGACAACTCAGTGATCGGGTTTAGTTGACCCACTACAAACCTGCCAACCAAACAACTGTAAGTCCAGTCATCGACCCTCTCAATCAGCCGATCAAAACATCCGATTAGCCATCCTTTGAAACATTCCGTAACGTTGTTTCCCCGTGCGACAGATGCGCGCACCGCTTGAGCTTCTGCTCCCCACGCTCAGCCCACGACCACGCACGAGCCCACCATGTCTCTGAACACCCCGCAGCAAATCGCTGAAATTGCCGTCGAAAGTGGCGTCAAGAAAGCCCACTTGGGCCTGTCGTCGTTGATGATCCTGGGCTTTCTGGCAGGGGCTTTCATTGCCCTCGGGTTTCTTCTCGATATTCATGTCAGCACCATGATCCCTCACGAGTGGGCGTCGCTGGGCAATCTGCTTGGCGCTGTGGTGTTTCCGGTCGGGCTGATTCTGGTGGTGCTGGCCGGTGGCGAGTTGCTGAGCGGCAACATGATGAGCCTGCCCATGGCGCTGTTCGCCGGGCGTATCGGTCTGGGGCATTTGGTGCGCAACTGGGTACTGGTGACGCTGGCCAACCTGATCGGCGCGCTGTTCGTCGCCTATTGTTTCGGCCATGTGGTGGGGCTGACTGAAGGCCCATTCATGGCCAAGACTGTGGCCATCGCCAATGCCAAGGTAGGGGCCAGCTTCGAACAGGCATTCATATCGGGTATTGGCTGCAATTGGTTGGTCTGCCTGGCGGTGTGGCTCAGCTACGCAAGCAAGGACGTGATCGGTAAAGTGGTCGGCATGTGGTTTCCGGTGATGGCATTCGTCGCGATCGGCTTTCAGCACATCGTCGCCAATATGTTCGTCATTCCTGCAGCGATCTTTGCCGGCGCCTTGAGCTGGGCGCAGTTCGGCGACAACTTCGTTCCGGTATTTTTGGGTAACGCGGTGGGCGGTGCGGTGTTCGTAGGCCTGGCCTATCACCTGGCCTTCTTCAATGCGGCAGCCCGACCTGCTGAGCTGTCCAGGGCCAGCGGCGCGCAAGCACCGGAATAATCTGACGCCATACAGGCTCTGCGGTGAAAAGAGATGACGGCCGCAGAGCAAACCAGCAAGTTGAAGAGCAAAACTCACCTCACAAGCAAATAGTCGAGTTGGCTCGACAAGAGCCTTTGAATGAAGCCGACTCCTCGCGTACCCACCGCCAATCCAGGCCGCACGCGCTCAGACACTGTCCATAAAACCGATCCNACTTCACTCGCCAAGGCGATGTGAGCCAGCGGGACGAGCCTGCGCCCATCAGAGCCCAGCTGCCGAGGCAGGGCAAGGAAATCAGAAAAAACACCAGCGCCAGGTAAGACACCGGGCTGCGCTGGCTGAATACACTGACTACCGCCAGCGCCATGAACCAGGTCTTGGGATTTACTAATTGCAGTGCTGCGCCACCGATAAAGCCCATCGGCAGACTGTTTTGCCGCTCGATTGAGTCGGTCGGGCCGGCACCTATTTTCCAGGCCAGCCAGGTTAGCCACAGCACGCCGACCCATGCCATGACGCGCTGAGCATTGGGGATCGCGAGCAATGAGTGGCCGACCCCCATGCCAACGAGCAACACCAACAGTGCAGCGCCGGTGCAGGCTCCCAGAATCAACGGTACGACGGCGCGCCAGCCGAAGCGGGCACTGTTGCTTAATACCAGGATGTTGGTGGGGCCGGGGGTAATCGAGGCGACGAAGGCGAACAGAATGAAAGGCAGCATAATCGGCAATCCAGGGCTGAAAACGCCCATGCTGCGACATACCACAGGATCAGTCTGGAAGGTTTGAGCAGCGCAAGCGATAGGCCGCCGGGCTAAGTCCGTAAGCGCGCATGAACCAGCGGCCCAGATGGCTTTGGTCAGCAAAGCCCAGATCGCTGGCCACCTGAGCGGGCCAGATTCCGGCTGCCAGCATTCGACGGGCCTTGGCCAGGCGCAGCTGTACCAGATATGCATGAGGTGGCAGGCCAAAGGCGGCCTTGAACGCCCGCGTCAGGCGAAAGCGGTCAACGCCACAAACAGCTGCCAACTCGTTCATGCCCACGTCCTGATGCAGATGCGCGTGCAGATAATCCCTCGCCCGCAAGGCCACCTGCGGCAAGCGCGGATCGGGATCGGTCATGCGTCGCCATTGCACCCGATCAATGAGCTGCGCCAGTAATTCATCCAACGCGCTTTGACGAACGATGCGTAGTTCTTTTTGATGCAGCGCCGTGAAAGCGAACGTGACCGCGTGAGCCAGCCGTGATTCGGTTTGCAGGGTGTTGGCGAAAGAAGGCAGATGCTGGTCGGGAGCCTGTTCGAACAACCCACTGAGCTCCCGGCTCAGCCAATGCGGGTCCAGGTACAGCATCTGATAGGTGAACCCTTCGGCGCACGGGGCGTTGCCATCATGAATTTCCCCCGGTTCCAGTGTGAACACCTGCCCGGGCGTGCTGGCATGGCGCTGACGGCGGCAATTGAACTGCTGCACACCTTGCCGGGTAACGCCCACCAGATAGCTGTCATGCCAATGGGGATCATAGGCATGCCCCTGAAAGTGCGCGTGCAGCGTCTCGATGCCTGTATCAAGGTCGCGAGCGAGGTCTATCCAGTGTGTGGAAGGCATAAAACACCTGAATCGATGAAAGCGATTGCTTATCGCTGACGTCAGAAGGTGAGTCTAGAACATTCGTGCATTCATCTGTCTGTTGGAATTGCAGTTGCCAAAGGTCGCGACACGAAGCCCAACGGCTTGCTACCCAAAGGTTTTCATAAACGGCTCAGCGCATCGTCTGACCGCAGCGATGACCTCCGGCGCCTGCTCGTTCAGCTCAACCGAACGCGCCAGTACTTGCTCCAGTGCCTGAAGTTGCCCGGAAATCACCTCCTCTGGACGTGTCACATCACAGATCTGGGCGAAATCCAGTAGGCCCTGCCGCGAGGCGAATAGCGACTTGTTGCCGAGCAGATCCAGTGCCAACACGTCCTCGGGGATATAAGCCGTGGTGTTGACGATGTCGTAAGCTGGAGCGAGCCGTGCATCTCGTTGGGTGGGGTCGGAATACAGCAGACCGAAGTTTTTCAGGTGGGCGTCGCCGTTGCCGACAATACAGCTCAGGGTCACGATGGCGAATAGCTGGGCCAATGAGTCCTGTACCTGGACGGGGGCACAGAACAGGCGGATTGCTTTGGCGATAGCGGAGTAGCTCTTGCTGTATTTCTTCCCGGCGGGCAAGCCCATCAGTACCGCCATGTCCTCAAAGCCAATAGGGTTGAGCTGGTCATCCCTGTCGAAACGGCGCATGACGAACAGCCTGGAATTATCCGACAGGCAGAACTCTGGTACAGCAATTCCTGCTTCATTAGCCACCGACTGTTAAGGATTCTTCCACTCCTCTGGCATCGCAACCTGCAGCGTGGTCATCATCAGTCGAATACTCCCTCAATTTCATCCAGTGTAGGCATGACAGCGGGTATGACCGAGAGTTCACAATCCAGCGCCCCTAGCACGCGCGCATAGGCTGTCATGCTTACTGAGAGGTCACCTTTTTCTACGGCGATTATCTTTTGCCGTGTGACGGCTGCCATCGCGGCGAGCCTGGCTTGCGTAAGCCCTCGATTGAGGCGGCGCTGCCGAATCTGCTCGCCGAGACGCGTTGTGATGAGGGAATAGTCCATGTTCCGTATGCATAACAAATTAGATTAAATGTAACGTATACCTAACCTTTGAATAAATCAAACTGATACTCCCTCGTGGCAGGAAAAACCGCCCCCAACGCCTCCGGTATTCCTTTGAGGCCATCCGTGACGGCGATCAGAACATCTTCAACGCCACGAG
>NZ_LKBW01000139.1 GCF_002699855.1 Pseudomonas amygdali
CCGAGTCTGCCCAGGTGGCATGACTCAAACAAAAGGGTCTCCGAGAAACCCGGGGCGGTTCATTAAGACAAATTATCGAGGCGCGAGCGAGAAAGCGAAGTGAGCCCTGTCTTGGCGTGTGCTGGAGTTGGGCAAGCAGCCTAAGGTGCTCGTTCTGATCGCGATAGGTAGGTCAGGCGCTTTCAAATCCTATCTTGGGAGTTGACGTTGTCTCGTAGTGTGGTAAATTTACGTCGCTGCCCTGGAAACTCCACTCCCCTGNGCCCCGCTTGCGGGGCCTCCTCGTTTTCGCAGTTTGGTAACGGCGGGTATCGTTTCCGACGCTCGGCTCTGGTTCTTGCCTGCTCACAATCACCTGTACTGCGCGGCTATTCAGGTATGGGCAAACGCAGGACTGTGAGTGAATCTCGACTCACCGCTTTCACCAACCAAATCCCGTTATCTGCCTGAAAAAACCGTACCCCGGCTTCAAACATACCCTTCGCGTCAACGGCAAGAAGCACCGGTTGCCCGTATCGTTTGCCGACGCTCATTGCGGTCATCTGGATCCTCAGTCAGATGAGCATGATGCCGACTGCCTGCGATCAGCCCCTGTGTCTCGATGGAGGTCATGAAGCGACTTGCGGTGCCATGATAAAGCGTAGCTGGCGGTTCCTTTTCGGCGTGCTGCACTTGAACCTGAACGGTGCTGTGGCCCTGTGCTGCACGAATGCGCTGGTCATCTTCGGATAGCGTGAAGCGTTTTTTCTCGTTGGTCTCAACCACTTCATTCAATGCCTGGCGGTCGAAAGCATGGCCATGCGCGTTTGCTTTCCGGATCAGATCATCGACATCACTCCAGCCGTCGCGGTCCAGGGTCAGGCCCATTGATTCGGGGGCGTGGCGCAGCAGGTAGCTGAGCAATTTGCTGATTTCGTCACGTTGCTTTTTGTTCAAGGACGTGCACTTTTTCATTTGGGTGTGCGCCAAGTCTAAAGACAAACGTTAAACGGCTTCCATGCTCTCATCAGACGGTCTTTGACCGAAAACACTCCCGCTTTGCCAGTGTCCCCTTACCGCCCACTATTAACATCTGGTTTACTGTGCCCACGATAATTACAAAAACTCAGGAGTCATGTATGCAACCGATTCGTCTCGGTCTGGTGGGCTACGGCAAGATTGCGCAGGATCAACACGTCCCTGCCATCCACGCCAACCCCGCATTTGAGCTGGTGGCTGTCGCTACGCAAGGGCAGCCGTGTGCCGGGGTGGAGAACTTCAAGTCGCTGGGCGAGTTGCTCGAGAGTGGAGTGCAGGTTGACGCTATTGCGTTCTGTACGCCCCCGCAAGGCCGCTTTGCTCTGGTGCAAGAGGCGTTGGCGGCAGGCAAACACGTGCTGGTCGAGAAACCGCCATGTGCGACGCTGGGTGAGGCGATGGCGTTGGTGGAGCACGTGTCGGAGCAGGGCGTCAGTGGTCTGTTCGCCTGGCATTCGCGTTACGCGCAGGGTATCGAAGCGGCGCGTGAGTGGTTGTCCACCCGTACTCTGCAAAGTGTCCAGATCGACTGGAAGGAAGATGTGCGCAAATGGCACCCTGGGCAGGCGTGGATCTGGCAGCCCGGTGGCCTGGGTGTGTTCGATCCGGGTATCAACGCCCTGTCGATAGTGACTCACCTGCTGCCACTTCCATTGTTCGTCGAATCTGCCGAACTGCGCGTGCCGAGCAACTGCCAGTCGCCAATTGCCGCTTCTATCAAGATGTCCGACACGCGCCACCTCGATATTCATGCCGAGTTCGACTTCGATCACGGTCATGACGAACTCTGGAGCATCGAGATTCGTTGCGCCGAAGGCACCTTGCGCCTGGATAACGGCGGCGCACTGTTGAGTATCGATGGCGTGCGCCAGACGGTTTCGGAGGAAGGCGAGTACGCGGCGGTGTATCAACACTTCCAACAGTTGATCGGCAACAAGGCCAGTGACCTGGACCTGCAACCGTTGCGGCTGGTCGCGGACAGTTTTTTCGTGGGCAGTCGGGCATCCGTTGAACCGTTCTACGACTAAGAGCCTCTCAGGTACAGGTGGGGGCAAGCGCTTTGTCGGCCCCCGCACACGTCAGCCTGACAAGAGAGCAGAAATTGGACAAAAAACAGCCTTGGCCTTGCAGTGAGCAGGAGTTGTCAGAAGTGCGACGGTTTAATAAAACCCTCGCGCGAATGCCGCGTTTCCAGATTCGCAATCGTGTTACACCCCGGTTGATTCAGGCGTTATTGCGTGCGGCTCAGATTGGCAGCGCTTTCAAACCGGGAGGGCATGGGCTGCAGATTGAAAAAAGAACGGTCAGCACGGATAACGTACCGGTCCCCGTGCGTATCATCAGGCCCAAAGGCAAACCCAGAGGGGTAGTGTTCGATATTCACGGTGGCGGATGGGTGATTGGCAACGCCCAGATGAACGATGATCTCAACGTCGGCATGGTCAACGCCTGCGACGTAGCCATTGTTTCGGTTGATTACCGACTTGCTGTAACAACCCCCATTGAAGGCCTGATGGAAGATTGCTTTTCTGCCGCCTGCTGGCTGTTGGGCAAAGACTGCGAGGAGTTTGCCGGCCTGCCGGTTATCGTGGTCGGAGAATCCGCTGGCGGGCATCTTGCCGCAGCCACGCTTCTGAAATTGAAAAGCCGACCTGATCTGCTCGAGCGGATAGTGGGTACGGTCCTGTACTACGGCGTCTACGACCTGACGGGCACCAAGAGCGTGCGTACCGCAGGGCCGGAGACGCTGGTGCTGGACGGGCCGGGCATGGTCGGTGCAATGCGTTTGCTTACCCCCGACCGAAGCGACGATAAACGCCGCGAGCCGCCACTGTCACCGCTGTATGGCGATTTGACCGGCCTTCCGCCCGCACTGATGTTCGTTGGAGAGATCGACCCGCTTCTGGATGACACACTGCAAATGGCCGAGCGCTGGGCCGACTCGGCAGAGGTCGAAATGCACCTCATGCCCGAGTCGCCGCACGGCTTCATCCACTTCCCGACTACCTTGGCGCGCAAGGCTCTGGTGCGCAGCCGTGAATGGATCAATGAGCGGATCGACGCGCTGGGTTGAGCTCGCCTCTCAGCCTATCTCCGTGACCCACTTCGATACTGGGTCGCCACTGCTCAAGCCCGGCTGCACAAGACCGTCGATCATGAAGGTCGGCGACACGTGTATGCCGTTCTGGCGGGCGTATTTAGCGTGCCATTTCACGGCGTGCTCAAGCTCGGGATTGGCGAATGCGTCAGCCAGCGCAAGGCCGCTGTAACGCTCGATACGCGCGATGATGTCATTGGGCGTCGCGTCCATGTTCGGGCCGCTTGCGTGATGTTCAAACTCGAACTCTTCACGGTGCGAGGCAACCGCTGTCATGACGGCCTTGGCGCTTTCCTTGCCGCCTTCCAGCGTTGCAGCCGCGAGTATGCAGCGCACGATAACGCCCGAAAACATGTGCCAGGGCTGGGATTGCAGGCGGATTTTGACAGTGATTTTGTCTTCTCCGGCCTGAGCCAGCAGTTCATCGAGCTTGAAGAATGCCTTCACTGAAAAAGGGCAGGTTGGCTCAAGGAAGACTTCGAACAGACGAGGCCCGTGGCCCCAGGAAAGTACGTCTGAATACATGGTCGTGTTGCTCCCGTCGATGGTTGTGCAGAAAACGCGCCGGGCTGATTGCATTGCGCCGAGCATGGTCACCAGAAGCGTTCTCGCGAACACCTCTCGTTCCTCACGCAGAGCATTGGCGCGAGATAAACAAGGCGCGCCCGGCTGATTTGCCTTGCGCCGGGCATGGTAGCGAGAAGTAATCTCCCGGACACCTCTCGTTCCTCACGCTCTGGTATGCCCCCCGAAGGTTGGACAATTATCCACTTACGCTGCCTTGGCGGCCTGCATCCTG
>NZ_LKBW01000140.1 GCF_002699855.1 Pseudomonas amygdali
CACAATATTCTTTCACGGCTGCGAGTTTTGCCTGCACTGTATATTTACCCATGACGCCTCCAAAGGTTGCGTCCAACCTTCGGGGGTCATACCATCGAAGTTGGCTATTTTGAAGCCCATGTGCGCTGAGCCAACGTCCTTGCCTGCGTAGGAAATCATGCCGGCATCGTAGTTGATCTGGGCAGCCAGGTTACCGGCATCTTCCTGCGCCAGGTTGGTGTTGGTGAAGTCCTTGATCTGCACCGGCGGCTTGCCCACCACCTGAAAACCCGCACTCTGGATTTTCATGTTGGTGTGGCCCAGATAGAAACCGGACTTGCCTTTGGTGCCGCCCGTGTCAAAGGTCATGCCTTTGACGTCGATGCTGACCGGGCCGTCAGGCGACGCGACGTTGAGCTGCAGGTTTTCCATGTTACCGGCCAGACTGAATTTTTCGGCGTCGGCGGACGACTCTGCATTCAGGTCGAGCCCGGAAAACCTGAACGTACCATCTACGTCGGTCATTTCCAGCGGGGCCATCTGCAGCGTGCCTTTGGTGGCGCGGTCATACCCGATGCTGGCTTGCCCCTTGAGCGGTGGAACGTCCTTGCTCATGGCGAACCACTTTTCGGCGCTGGGGCTTTTCTCCATCTGGAAATTGCTCAGGGCCATGACGGGCAGCAGGTTCAGGGTCTTGAGGTGCGACAACGGAATGGGCCCGTGCTCGATCTGGTCGACAAACAGGAACTGGCCGCCCTGGGTGCTATCGGACAGGTTCTGGATGTCCACGCGATAGTGCGCCGTGCTGCTGAAGAAGTGCTTTTCCAGCGAGAGCATTTCCAGTTTGACGCTGGTGTCGGTGCCCTTGAACGACTTCGCGAGTTCCTGGTTGGCCTTGCTGATGGAGTCGGTCAGCGCGCCTTCCAGTTGATTGCCCGTGTACCAGGCGCCCGCCGTAACCAGTGCGCCCGCTACGACGATGACGCCAATCGCTATACCTGCTGATTTATTCATAGTGACGTGAAGATATCCGTTCTGATGATGGGAAAGTCGTACCGGGACTGGCAGCACAGTTGAAAACCGCGAAAGATTATCAGAAACACAGGGTAGCCACGGTATTCACGGAAACGTTAGGCTGAAACGAATTTGAGAACGGGATGTGATCACATGAGCGAGCAACACACCGAACGAGGCCCGATCAAGGCCGTCATTTTAGACATGGATGGCCTGTTGCTGGACACCGAGGGGGTTTATACCGAAGTCACCCACTTGATCGCCAGCCGCCACGGGCGCACCTTCGACTGGTCCATCAAACAGCACACCATTGGCCGCGGTGCCCGGGATTTCTCGGATTACGTGATCAAGACGCTTGAGTTGCCGATGTCGATCGACGAGTTTCTCGAAACCCGTGAACCGATGCTCGAAGAGCGTTTCCCCAAAGCGCCGGCAATGCCCGGAGCCGAGGCGCTGGTCAGGCATCTGGCAGCGCACAATATTCCCATCGCCGTGGGCACCAGCTCGTCTGTGCATTACTTCGAGGCCAAGACTACCCTGCACCGCGCATGGTTCGAGCTGTTCGACACCGTCGTCACCGCCGACGATCCGGAGGTCGGCGCCGCAAAGCCGGCCCCGGACATCTTTCTCGTCGCCGCCCGCCGCCTTGGCGTCTCGCCGAGTGATTGCCTGGTCTTCGAAGACTCGCCGTTCGGTGTGACGGCCGCCAAGGCTGCGGGCATGTACGCTGTCGCCGTACCGGACTCGCACATGCCGGTCGAGCAATACGAGCATGCAGACCTGCTGCTTGCCTCGCTCGCCGACTTCCCGCTCAAGGCGTGGGGGCTGCCTGAACTCGTCTGAATGACATGGAGATGTTGAGCATGAATTATCGAATCCTCGGCCACTCCGGCCTCAAGGTTTCCACCCTGACACTCGGCTCAATGATGTTCGGCGAGCAGACCGGTGCCGAAGAGTCCCTGCGCATCATCGACAAGGCCAGGGATCAGGGCATCAATTTCATCGACACGGCGGATGTCTACAACGGTGGGCGCTCGGAAGAAATCGTTGGCCGGGCCATCGCCGCCCAGCGCAGCGACTGGGTACTGGCCACCAAAGTCGCCATCGGGCCAGCCGACGGCCTACCCAATCGCGCCGGTCTGAACCGCAAGCACCTCTTCAATGCCGTCGAGAACAGCCTGCGGCGTCTGGACACCGACTATGTGGATATCTATTACCTGCACAAGGAAGACCAGGACACACCACTTGAAGTGACCGTCTCGGCCATTGGTGATCTGCTCCGTCAGGGCAAGATCCGCTACTGGGGTGTGTCGAACTTTCGCGGCTGGCGAATCGCTGAAATCGTCAACGTCGCGCAGCGCCTGGGCGTGGACAAGCCGGTCATCAGCCAGCCGTTGTACAACATCGTCAACCGTCAGGCCGAAGTCGAGCAGATCACCGCAGCGGCGTATCACGGCTTGGGTGTGGTGCCCTTCAGCCCGCTCGCACGCGGGGTGCTCAGCGGTAAATACGCCCCGGACATCGCCCCCGACAGTGAAAGCCGGGCCGGACGTCAGGACAAGCGGCTGCTGGAAACCGAATGGCGCGTGGAATCACTGCGTATTGCGCAGCGCATTCAAGAGTACGTGCAGGACAAGGGTGTAGGTATTGTCGAGTTCGCCATTGCCTGGGTGCTCAACAACCGCGCCGTGACCTCGGCAATCGTCGGTCCGAGGACCGAGCAGCAGTGGGACGATTACACCAAGGCACTAACGGTTGATATTACCGCCGAGGATTAGGCATTTATCGATTCGCTGGTAACGCCTGGGCATGCATCGACGCCCGGTTTCAATGATGTTCAGCACTTTGTGTCTGGCCGCCTGACTCGCTGAAGCGATTCCGCCTGCGGCCTTATGCCGCGAACGCCACTCTACTGCGCTCTGAAACGCCCGTTTCAGAGCGTTATTTCATAAAAACATAACGTGAAACTCCTGTTAGCTACGAATGCCCACTCGGTACACGGAGCGAATGAGCGCTAAGATAGGCGCGTACTCATTGAGGCTCGCAGGGCTGAACCGCAACCCGGCGCTTGCAGCAAAACATGACGATGCTTGTATTTTCGCGACTTACTGGCAAGTCTTGGCTAGTCTGTCGGCAATCCAGCGATTAATTGGACTTTATCCAGCCAAGGTTGATGAAGAAGTAGACCGATGCGCAAATCAGATAGAGAAGCCTTTCTAAGCTCCGTACTGGGCAACGAGCAGCCTCCGGCGCACCTTGCCAGAACCGTGATTGAAGAAAAGCTGCGAAATGCCATTATCGATGGCAGTCTTCCCAGTGGCACGGCTCTGCGCCAACAGGAGCTGGCCACGCTGTTTGGCGTCAGCCGCATGCCTGTGCGCGAAGCACTGCGCCAGCTTGAGGCGCAGTCGCTGTTGCGGGTCGAAACGCACAAGGGCGCAGTAGTCGCACCGTTGATTACCGAAGACGCAGTGGACGCTTATGCCTTGCGGATCCTTCTGGAGTCCGAGGCGTTGCGCTTGTCCATTCCGTTGCTGGACGCGGACGATCTGGCAGCGGCTGCAGGCTATATCGAGCAGCTTGAAGTCGAGACGGACTTCGGTCAGATCGGCAGGCTCAACCGGATGTTCCACTTGTCGTTGTATGCCAAGACTCACAACAAGCGCCTGATGCGCCTGGTTGAAGAAGGTCTGAACGAGGAAGAGCGCTTCTTGCGTTTCAATCTTTCCGCCATGGGGCTGGGCAAGCTTTCTCAGGATGACCATTGGCATCTGCTGCGGCTCGCCGAACAGAAAGCGGTCGAGCCATGTGTCGAAGGAGACTGTCAGAAATTTTGTGTTCGGGCATAACATGTAGCTAGAGGTGCATGTATGCCGACCAAA
>NZ_LKBW01000141.1 GCF_002699855.1 Pseudomonas amygdali
CAACGATCAGATGAAATTTCATAACGGTCAGTCATGATGGCCCTCTTGGCAACCAGAGGACATCATTTTAACCAAGGCGACTTTTCAGACAAACCCTAATGGACAAATTCGACCGGGCAATTCTCGACATTCTGCAAACCGACTGCACTCGCTCGGTGGCGGACATCGCCGAGCGTATCGGCCTGGGCAGTACAGCGTGCTGGCGACGTATCCAGAAGCTGGAAGAGGCCGGCATCATCGACCGCCGGGTCGCGCTGCTGAACCCGCAACGGCTGAACGTCTCAGTCAGCGTCTTCGCCGCCATCCGCACCAACCAGCACAACGCCGCCTGGCTCGAACAGTTTCACGCTGCCGTCGGCGAACTGCCTGAAGTGGTCGAGTGCTACCGCATGGCAGGCGACACCGACTACATGCTGCGCATCGTCGTGGCTGACATCGCAGGGTACGACGCGGTGTACAAACAACTGATCAGCATCCCCGGGATCAGCGACGTAAGCTCCAGCTTCGCCATGGAGCAGATCAAATTCACCACCGGCCTGCCCTTGCAATACGCATCGTTTGGCGGCTGAGCGCAGCCACGCTCATCGATTGAATCGAACCCTCAGCCCAATGCCACGTCCACTTTCTTTGGCAAACGAAAAAGGTGGCTGACATGACAACCGATCACATACTCACAAACAGCGTGCCCAAAGAAGACCCCGCCAGCCCGGAACTCGGCCAATACGACCGCGAAGCCGACCCGGTACTCGCCATGAACTCAAACAAGCCCGGCGTCGGTTCTGCCAAAGGCGATGAAGTGAAGAAGCGTACGGAAAATGACGAGGCCTACGAAGACGATGAGCCGGAAGTCTATTCGGATGACCCGGATATCGTGGCAGATGAGGGTGGTGGTGTTTCGCCGGGTTAAGGAAGTACAAACCTGGCGTTGAGGTGGTGTAACAGCTCAAACGTGTTCATGTAAGGGACGTTGAGCTGCTCACACAGGTTGGGGATGATGAACTTTCGCTTTGCGTCCAGATTACGCACCTCATGCGTAACTACGGTTGCTCCGGATGTCAGGGCCTTGGCGATCAGCCATGGATCGGCCCCCTTAAGAAACTCCTCCATTGCTCCAGTCTTCATGCCTTGCGCTTGTGCTACCAACGTAGCGACTTTCACGAATTCGGCCTGAGTCTTTTCATCCGAAATGCTTTGGAAAAAAGTCGAATTATTTTTTGCCCAGTCAGCCAGCTCATCATGGCCTTTGGTAAGTTCGTCTTTAACAGGACCGATACTGGCTAAGAAAAATGTCTGGTTTTGAAGCAGCAACCATTGCCAATAAGCCGGACAAATCGTCATACCGTAATAGCGATTCTTGGCTTCAATCAGGGTGTTGGAGTCCATCAGAAACATCACCGGGCCAGTGTCTCCGCCAGCGTTCTTAACTTGGCTGGCTGTACACCGAGAAGACTACCTGCCTCACGCAACAGCATCCGCCCACTCAGGGTTTCGGTCAGTACAGCCTTACTCAGCCGCGTACTGTTTTTGGCCGTTGCATTGCGGTAGTAATCCCCGGCACCGCCTTTCTCTTCCCGGAATGCCTTTAGGACCTTCTGGTAATAGAGGCCGTACTGCTCTTGCGTAACGTAGCCCAGGTCCATCGCGCGTCGACCAATAACAAGCTTGCTGACATGAAACCTCGTAGCGAGAGGGGCCAGATTACTTTCCCATTCAATACCAGCGTTCCATACAGCTCGAAAAAGCTCTTCGGGTACAAGAAACTCACCCGCCACGGCGTTGCAGAATCGCTCTTCCTCTCGACCATTCGCAGTACCCGCGTCAGAAACGCCGCTGCTGCCAATCCAGAGATGAGCGAGTTCGTGCATCAACGTAAATAAGCGAGCTGTCGGAGCATCCGAACTGTTGATAAACACCACTGGAGCCAGCGAATTACTGATGGCGAAGCCTCGAAATTCACTGACCTCCAGTTTGCGATGGGTGTTGCCCAGCGCGATGCCACTGCGCATGACAAGCACACCAGCCACTTCGGCAGCATCAATCAGCGCGCGGCTGTATTTATCGTAATCAAGGCGGGACTTTTCCGGATCGACACCGAGAGTTTGCCGAATATCACTCACAACCGTCTTCACCGGAGTCCGGCTGTCGAAGCGACCGACGAACGGAAGAGGCTGGTGCTCTTGTACGTGAAGGTATTCCAGATACCAGTCCTGTTTGCGAATTGCGTCTTTTACTGTGTCCACAAGCTCCAAACTTGGCCGCAAGGGTGCCGAGTTACCAACTGTGCGCAAGTCTGGTAGCGGCAGCTGTTCGACAGGAGGCTGAGGCAAGAACAAAAACCCAAAGGGAACATGCGCAACGCTCGCCCACTTCTGGGCTTGCAAAAAGGTTGGTCTCGCCTTTCCTGCTTCCCACTCCTTGATACGCTCAGGTTTCACAGGCAGCTTTCTGGCGACCTGGGCGGCAGACAGGCCTGCCCGCTCGCGGGACCACGTGAGGATGCTTGGGTTAACGAACGCGGCTTGGCTCATGGCAAATTTGGAATATCAGAGAGGAGTGTGTCGGGCCAGTGCAAGCGCGGGCTACTGTGCATTGCCTTTTCCTTGGCTATGACGAGCACCGCAGAATACAGCGCGTGCACGTACACTATGGGCTCGCAACGCTACGGTCAATGACGGCAGCGAGTGATATGGGAATGATGAACCCGATTTTCGCGGGCATGTAGGTAAATAATTACCTCATTTGCCACGCCAGCCGATCATTCAAGGGCGAGAAGCGATCTCGTCCAGATGATTCAGCAGGTCCAGCGGGTCTTCATAGCCCCTCAAGGCACCTGCGCGCTCAAGCTCGCCTATGTCATAGCCACCCGACAGCAGGCCGACGCCGGTTGCCTTGCAGCGACGTGCCGCCAGCATGTCCCAGATCGCATCCCCTATCACCAGACACTCGTCAATTGGAGCGTTTATCTTCTTTGCAGCCGCCAGAAACAGGTCGGGGTCAGGCTTGCCATAGCTCACGTCATCGCGCGTAACGATGTTGATCTTTTTGATGTCCAGTTTCAGCGCTTTCAGGTTGATCGTCGCCGTATCAATCCCGCCGCTCGTGGCGATGCACCACTTGAGGTTTTCCTTATTGAGCGTCTCAAGCAGCTCGACAGCGCCCGGCAGCGCAATGATCTGCCCCTGTAGCCGCTCATACGCCTGAGCGTGTTTTTCGCTAAGTCGTTCGGCTTGTTCTTCACTGATATCCAAGCCGGTTTCACGCGATAACGACTTCAACATCAGCCCGCCGCTCATGCCGATCTTGCGGTGAATACGCCACATCGCAAGCGGGATATTTTCTGCATCCAGTGCTTCTTTCCAGGCAGCAACGTTTTGATAAACGCTGTCGGTCAGCGTGCCGTCCAGGTCGAAGATGAAGGAGGTTTGCGGTCTCAGGGTTACTCTTTTTGAATTCGGGTTGACCATCTGGCGAGGTCCGGAGCGCTGTGGTCGACACCTGATCGGCGGTATCGGAATGTGGCGTTCATCAATGAAGCGAGGGCTGTACCGGGGCTTCGAGTACGGCATTGCCAGATGGAGAGAAAGGGCTGGTTTTTTGAGGTCACACACTTTCGAGTGTGCGTGGGAGTGGCGGTTCGATCTTTCGCGCGGGGGGCAGCTTGGTAGCAGAAAATCCTGGGAGTATCAGTTTTTTTGTGTTCGGGCTGGTTAGGGCCTGCCGTCAGGCAGGCCCTTGTTTTACCAGCTC
>NZ_LKBW01000142.1 GCF_002699855.1 Pseudomonas amygdali
GCGTTACGACAAGCTGGCAAGTAGCTTTAAAGCGATGGTCACACTGGCTTGCATCGAAAGATGCTTGCGGGCTGACTTTTCAGACAAACCCTAAGACATGGTGTGCACTTAAATTTAAGTGGGCACCAGTTCTAGCCTTTTAAGCGGGTATTTCATGCAGCCAACACGCCGTTCCTATTCCAAGTCCTTCAAGGCCCAAGTCATTCAAGAGTGTGCACAGCCCGGCGCTTCGATTGCCAGCGTCGCGCTTGGCCATAGCCTCAACGCAAACCTCGTCCACAAATGGATTCGGCTGCAAGAGCAGAAAAGCCCTGCGCTCCCACCTACATTTATTCCGTTACCCATGCCGCTGGCCGGGGCAAACTCCCATCCAGCATCATCGAATATCTGCGTTGAAATACAGCACCTGCGCGGCACCATCAAAGTGAACTGGCCGGCTGAAAGTGCTGCCGCCTGTGCGACTTTTCTTCGAGACCTTTTGCGATGATCCGCATTGACTCCATCTGGCTCGCCACCGAACCGATGGACATGCGCGCAGGCACCGAAACGACGTTAGCCAAGGTGATCGCCGTGTTCGGTGCGGCGCAGCCGCACTGTGCTTATCTGTTCGCCAACCGCCGCGCNTGGAATATGGCTGGCGGCGCGCCGGTTGAACCAAGGCAAGTTCCATTGGCCTGGCATTCGCCATGGTTCTGAGATGGAACTGGATACCGAGCAACTTCAGGCATTGGTGCTGGGTCTGCCATGGCAAAGCGCAGGCTCTGGAGGCTCGATCACGCTGCTTTAACGGCTGCCATTAGTCTATCGCTCTATCGCCGCGAAGCGCCTGCTCTGGCAAAATCCGGCGCATGACTTCTTATTCCAATCTCGACCAAATGTCCCCCGACCAACTGCGTACTTTGGCAGCGCAGTTGCTGTCGCAAGTCGACAAGATGGGCAAGAAAATCAGCCGCGACCAAACGCTAATCGAGAAACTCACCCACGAGATAGCGCAGCTCAAGCGTTTGAAGTTTGCCAAGCGCAGCGAGCAGATGAATCCTGAGCAGGCCAGTTTGCTCGATGACCTGATCGATACCGATATCGCAGCGATTGAAGTAGAGCTTCAGGCCTTGCATACAGTGCCAGCGGCGACCGAGAAAAAGCAGAAACCCAAGCGCACTGCATTACCGGCTGAGTTTCCACGCACACTGATCCATCACGAACCGGACAACACTCACTGCCCATGCGGCTGCGCCCTCAAGCGCATCGGTGAGGACGTTAGCGAGAAGCTGGACTACACGCCCGGCGTGTTCACCGTCGAACGCCATGTCCGTGGCAAGTGGGTCTGCTATGACTGCGAAACGCTGATCCAGGCACCGGTTCCGGCGCAGGTTATTGATAAAGGCATCCCGACTACGGGCCTACTTGCACACGTCATGATTGCCAAGTTTGCTGACCATCTGCCGCTTTACCGTCAGGAATCGATCTTCGGTCGAGCAGGCTTGGCGATTCCACGTTCGACATTGGCTCAGTGGATTGGCGTGACGGGCGTGCAGTTGCAGCCTCTGGTCGACGCGCTGCGCGAAGTAGTGCTTGGGCAACAAGTCATCCACGCAGATGAAACACCGGTGCATATGCTCATGCCGGGAACAAAGAAAACTCACCGTTCCTATGTGTGGGCCTACGCCACCAGCCAGTTCTCGGACTTGGCAGCGGTGGTTTATGACTTCAGTCCCAGCCGTGCCGGTGAGCATGCTCGCAACTTCCTGCAAGACTGGAGGGGCAAGCTGGTCTGCGACGATTTTGGCGGCTACAAGGCCAGCTTTGAACTCGGTGTGACCGAGATTGGGTGCATGGCCCATGCACGGCGCAAGTTCTTCGACCTTCATGTGGCGAACAAAAGCCAGTTGGCAGAGCAAGCGCTGCACTCCATTGGCGGCTTGTACGAAGTCGAACGGCAGGCCAAGGACATGAGCGATGAAGATCGCTGGCGATTACGCCAGGAAATGGCGGTGCCCATCGCGGAAAAGTTGCATGAGTGGATGCTGGCTCAACGAGCGCTTGTGCCCGAAGGCTCGGCCACGGCCAAGGCACTGGATTACAGCTTGAAACGCTGGGTAGCGCTGACGCACTACCTTGATGACGGGGCCGTACCCATAGATAACAACTGGTGTGAGAACCAGATCCGCCCGTGGGCTCTTGGACGTAAAAACTGGCTCTTCGCAGGGTCGCTACGCAGCGGAAAACGGGCAGCTGCGATCATGAGTCTGATCCAGTCGGCGAGACTGAATGGTCATGATCCGTATGCCTATCTGAAAGATGTACTCACGCGCCTGCCGACGCAGCGCGCAAGTGAGATTAGCGAGCTGCTGCCGCACAGGTGGGCCCCCGTTTAATCGCGCAAGGTGTTTTGGGCTGATGCCTTCCTTGGCATCTACATTTTGCGCCACAACAAAGCAGGAATTGCCCGGATGTAGATTAGCTCGCTGACCAATTCAATCAGCGTTTGAGTAATAACTGCTGCCGCCGCGAGCCCTCTGATTTCATCAGGCAAGGCCAGTGCCAGAGGCAGAACTACCAGTGAATTTCGTGTCGAGCTGCTGAAAGCGACTGATCTTGCCGTGCTGGCCGGCAATTTAAAGCCGCCGGCCACCAGCGCGCCCACCAACGGTGCCAAGAGCATGAAACCAATGTAGACGGGAATAACGGGCAGCAGCTTGTCCATGTCTCTGACCACCGCTGAAATCTGAGAACCGATCACAACGACCAACACAGCCGCCATAGCAGGTACAGGCATCCAAGTCCATGCATCATTCCAGCCCTCAACAATGCTGGATCTCTTTGCCCCGGCAGCCGTTGCTACCGCCAAGACCAGAGGCAAAGCGATCAGCACTACAAAAGCCTCAATAAATGGGCCGATAGATATGGCTACCGCTGAGTTGTTACCCAGCATGAAGGCCAAGTAAAGAGGCAACAACACAAGCTGTAGCAAAAGTAGCAATGGCGTCGCCGCCAGAGTGAGTTTGGAGTCACCCTTACCGATATGGGTAAACACCACCACATAGTCGATACAAGGCGTCAGCAAAACCAACAGGGCACCCACCAAAATCGCAGGGTGATCGGTTAGCCCCATCGTCAATGCCCAGACCAGCAAGGGGATGGCCACGAAGTTGGCAGTCAGCAACGCCGCCATGAAACGCTTATTCGCAAGCCCATTACGGAGATCCAGGAACGGAATCTGTAGAAACATGGCGTACATCAGCACTGCGATGGCGGGTGTCACCATCGCCCCTAGAGCTTGAGACGCATTGGGTGCGAGCAGGCCTCCGACGGCCGCGACAATGACCGCGACGAAATAAACGGGAATCTGGTTCTTCTCTAGCTGTTCTCTGTCCACGAAATGCCCTTCAAACGCGTGAAATTATTTTCTGAAGACAGGTTAATATCTGTAGCTACTACAGATTCAAGAAAATGCTTGGGGAGTTTGCATGTCAGGAATCGGGGCGCTGTCGAAATCAACGGGTTGCCACATTGAAACGATTCGCTACTACGAGAAAATAGGCCTTCTACCTCCAGCTCTGCGGTCGACAGGGCGGCATCGAATCTATACCGAAAAGCATCGTTCAAGACTCGTTGAACCGCCCCGGGTTTCTCGGAGACCCTTTTGTTTGAGTCATGCCACCTGGGCAGACTCGG
>NZ_LKBW01000143.1 GCF_002699855.1 Pseudomonas amygdali
CAATATTCTTTCACGGCTGCGAGTTTTGCCTGCACTGTATATTTACCCATGACGCCTCCAAAGGTTGCGTCCAACCTTCGGGGGTCATACCAGCGCGCGTGGGGACTTCTACCTGTGTGCCTCGCGGATGGTGCCCTACAAGCGCATGCCAATGATCGTCGAAGCCTTCGCCGCCATGCCGGACAAACGCCTGATCATGATCGGTGACGGACCGGACCTGGCCAAGGCGCAGGCCATTGCCAGGCAGGCGCCTAACGTAACGCTGCTGGGTTTCCAGCCTGGCGCGGTACTGCTGGAACATATGCGCAGCGCCAAGGCGTTCGTCTTCGCCGCCGAGGAGGATTTCGGCATCAGCCCGGTTGAAGCCCAAGCCTGCGGCACGCCGGTAATCGCGTTCGGCAAGGGCGGCATCATGGAGACCGTGCACGGCCTGGATCAACCGCAACCGACCGGCGTGCTCTACCGGCAGCAAACCGTGGCAGCGCTGAGCGCCGCCATCGGCGAGTTTGAAGCTGCGCAATCACGCATCTCGCCGCAGGCCTGCCGGGCCAACGCCGAACGGTTTTCGGTGGCGCGTTTCGAGCAGGAGATCAAAGCCTTCGTCGAGAACCGTCTGGCCACCTCGCATCTTGTGCATCTGGCTCGCCTGCCCCACCCGCACCGCGTCGCTCAACCAGCGCCGGTCCCGGGCAGCGAACTGCCAGGCCGTGTCGTCCCCATAAAAACCGTCTGAGCGAGCCCTCCAATGCGCACTTCCGTCCGCGGCATTCTGCATGCCCATCAGTCAGCGCTGTCGCTCGCCCATCGTCTACTGGACCTGATCATCATCGTGTTGATCGGTTACTGGCAAACCGGGCTGCAGGTCAGCGACAGCATCGAGGCCTGGTCGCACATCATTCTCGCGGTACTGGTATTTCACTGGGTCAGCGAATATCACCAGCTATATGGTTCATGGCGTGGCGAGCGCATCCTGCGCGAATTGACCAAGGTTTTCAGTTACTGGGCGATGACCTTCATCACCCTGCTGTCACTGAACAGCCTGCTGCTCAACCAGACACAATTGCCCGATAACGGCCAGATGAGCTGGTTCGCCCTGGCGCTTGCGGTGCTGTGCGGCTATCGACTGCTGATCCGCCTGGCCCTGCACAGGCTGCGTCGGCACGGCTTCAATACGCGCAGGGTGGCAATTGTCGGGACCGGCCAGGTCGGTGAGCGACTGGCGCGTTCCATCTCCCTTGCGCCGTGGATGGGGCTGAACCTGCTGGGGTTCTACGACTCGCATCCGCAGCAGATGAATCTGCTGGCCGAAAAACGCCGTCTGCCAGTGCTGGGTGATCTGGACCAGTTGATCGAAGATGCCCGCGCAAGCCGGATAGACAAGGTGTACATCACTCTCGCGTTCAGCGCCGAGCCGCAATTGCGCGAGCTGATTACCGGCTTGAGCGACACCACCGCCTCGGTGTACCTGATTCCCGACGTGTTCATGTTCGACCTGCTGCATGCCCGCAGTGAAAGCATCAATGGCCTGGCCAGCATCAGCATTTTCGATTCGCCCATGGACGGTGCCTGGAGCCTGGTCAAGCGCGCCGAAGACATCGTCCTGTCCAGTCTGATTCTGCTGCTGATCGCCCTGCCGTTGCTGGCCATCGCTGCGGCCATCAAGCTCACCTCTGCGGGCCCGGTGCTGTTTCGCCAGCGCCGCTACGGACTGGACGGCCGTTCGATCATGGTCTGGAAATTTCGCAGCATGAGCGTCCAGGAAAACGCCGATGTGGTGCTTCAGGCAACGCGCAATGACGCGCGGGTAACGTCGCTGGGGGCATTTTTGCGGCGCACTTCGCTGGATGAACTGCCGCAGTTTTTCAATGTGCTGCACGGCGATATGTCCATCGTCGGCCCGCGCCCTCACGCCATCGCCCATAACGAGCAGTACCGCAAGCAGGTCAGCGGCTACATGTTGCGCCACAAGGTCAAACCCGGCATCACCGGCTGGGCGCAGATCAATGGCTGGCGCGGTGAAACCGACACACTCGACAAGATGCGCATGCGCGTGGAATTCGACCTGGAATACATCGAGCACTGGTCGATCTGGCTCGACCTCAAAATCATTCTGCTGACGCTGTTCAAAGGCTTCGTCAACAAGAACGCCTTCTGACGCTTCCCCTGAGTGAACGAACGCGCCGAAATTCGTCGGTACGCCGAAAGAAAGGAGCAATGCCATGAAAGGAAAAACGCAATGAATCCAAGGTTAGTTGCTTTACTGCTCACCAGCCTGGCGCTGCATGGCTGCGCATTCGCCCCGGGGCAGCACATGACGCCGGACGACGTTACCACTGGCAAACCGGACGAGCCCCGGGCGCAACTGGTCGAGGTCACACCGAAAAGTCTTCAGCAACAGCAACAACGCGCCACCGCAGATGCCAAGGCACTGCCGCAGGCGCTGCTTGACTACAAGACTCCCGAATACGTGATTGGCGCTGGCGATACCTTGCTGGTCACCGTGTTCGAACACCCGGAACTGACCGCGCCAGGCTCGCAGGACCAGCTGGATGCCAACACCCGGGAAGTGCTGAACGATGGCACGCTCTACTTCCCCTACGTCGGACGAATCCGCGCGAGCGGCAGAACGGTGAGCGAAGTGCGCGAGCAGTTGCGCATGGGGCTGGCGCCGCAATACACCGAGGTCAAGGTCGACGTCAAAGTGCTGCGCTACAACAGTCAGCGAATACTCCTGTCCGGTTCCTTCAAAGTGCCCGGCCCGCAACCCATTACCAACATTCCGTTGAGCCTGGTGCAGGCCGTGAGCGTCGCGGGCGTCGACCTGACCGATGCCAACCTCGCCGGTCTGACCCTGCGCCGCGATGGCCGCGATTACTTGATCGACATCGACTCGCTGAACCGCAAAGACTCGCAACTGAGCAGAATCTTCCTGAAGGATGGCGATTACCTCCACTTGAACAGCAATTCGCGAAACAAGATCTACGTGCTGGGCGAAGTACGTAACCCGCAAGTGATCTCCTTCGGCACCACCCGCCTGACGTTGCTGGAGGCGCTGGGCAACTCCGGCGGCCTCAGCCCGGACAGCGCAGATGGCGATGCGGTGTATGTGATACGCGGTGCGGAAAACTTTGCCGAAGCGACCTCCACCGTTTACCACCTCAATGCCAGGAAGCCCACCGCCTACCTGCTGGCGGGGCAGTTCGAGCTCAAGGCGCAGGATGTGGTATTTGTCGGCCCAGCCGATATCACCCGCTGGAGCCGATTCATCAGCCAGTTGCTCGGTTCGGCCAGTGTGGTGCAGACCGGAGCAGCGTTCCGCAACTGACTCTGACGTCGCTTTGAAAATCTTCCTGCAAGCAGTTTTGCGGGAATTTTTGGCCCGCCGAACAACGCGAAACTGTTGCCTGAGCAACAGTCGTTCAACAGTTGGCTGGCTTTTCGTCAGCATGGCAACGCCGCACCATCGGTATGAAAAGCGCGCAAGCCCAATGCCTGTGAACCGCCCCGGGTTTCTCGGAGACCCTTTTGTTTGAGTCATGCCACCTGGGCAGACTCGG